>NZ_JAJFAU010000167.1 GCF_022614595.1 Streptomyces sp. CNQ085 | reverse complement strand
CGGCCGCCCCGGCCGCCCCGGCGGCCCCCGGTGCGGCAGCCGTCCCCCCGCCGCCCTCCCCGCCGGTCCCGGCCGAGGGCATGCTCGACTACTCGGGCCTGACGCTGGCCGGCCCGGACGAGCCCGGCCGTCGCGGCAGACTGCGGCCACCGCCGGGCAAGGAGAGCACGGCCGTCGCCCGGCACCGGCGGCGGGCCGAGTCCGTGGCGCGGTTGGCGCGACCCGTCCACGCGGTCGACGTACGGCGGTCCACGGGCTCCTTCCACCACCGCTACGACACGGCGGCCCCCGTGGACGTGGACGGGGACGGCGCCTGGCACACCGTCCCCGTCCACGAGATCCCGGTGGAGACGGTGACGGAGTACGTGTGCGTGCCGTCGGCGGAGCCGACCGTGTACGGCACGGTGCTGCTGACCAACGCCTCCCGCCACCCGCTGCCGGCCGGGCCGGCCGATGTCCTCGTGGGCGGCGACTTCGTCCTCACCACACCCCTGCCCACCCTCGCGCCCGGGGAGCGCCGCAGGGTGGGGATCGGCGCCGTGGAGAGCGTGAAGGCGGCGCGGCGTACGCGTCTGCGCGAGTCCACCACCGGGCTGCGCGGCGGGACGACGGTGCTCGACCACTCGGTCGAGGTCGAGCTCGCCAACCGCCTGGCGCACCGGATCACGGTGGAGGTGCGCGAACGCGTGCCTGTCAGCACCGACCGGGAGGTACGGATCGAGGAGCGTCCGGCCGAGCCGCCCTGGACGGCTCCCGACAGGCCGCTCGACGACGGGGACGGCGGCGACGGTCGCCATGTGCGCGGGGCGCGGGTCTGGCGGGTGGAGCTGGAGCCGGGCCGGACCACCGTCCTCACGGGCGGGTACGAGGTGCGGATCCCCGCGGGCAGGGCACTGGTCGGCGGGAACCGGAGGGACTGGTCCACACCATGACGAACGCACCGCGGAACACAGCCGGGCACGGCGCGCCGGCCCCCCGTCCGGAACCGGTCCCCCTGCCGGTCACCGCCGTGACGTGCATGGAGGACCGCGCCCAGGTCGAGCGGCACGGGAGCGTCGGACTGGCCGCGGGCGCGCAGCGGCTGCTGGTCGGCCCGGTGACGCCGCTGGCCGTGGACCGTTCCCTGCGCGCGGAGGTTTCCGCCGGGGACGGCGGCCCGGGCGGCGTCCGGGTCGTCGACGCCCGTGTGGTGCGCACATACGCGCCCCCACGCCCGGGGCACCCGGGCGACGACGCCTCGGGACTCAGCCGCAGGGTCCATGTTCTGGAGGAGGAGCTGCGTGACGCCCGGTGGCTGAGGCAGCGGCTGGAGAGCGGCCTCGCGGTCGTCGCCCGGGCCAGGGCGGACCTGTACCGTGACATCGCCGAGGGCGCCGGGGCCGGTGCCGCCGACCCGGAGCGCTGGGCGGGCGGTCTGGAGCGGACCGACGACGAGGACGAGGCGCGTGCCGGGGAACTGCACGTGCTGCGGCGCCGGCTCCTCCGCCTGGAGGAGGAGCTGGGGGACACGCGCCAGGCTCTGCGGCGCACCGAGGAGGAGCCGCAGGAACTGACGGCCGCCGTGGAGGTGGTCGTCGAGGCCGACCGCGCCGGTCCCGCCCTGCTGCGCCTGACCCATCTGGTGCCCTGTGCCCTGTGGCGGCCCGCTTACCGGGCGACGCCGGCCGGGGACGAGCGGTCGGTGTGCCTGGAGACCGACGCGGTGGTGTGGCAGCGCACCGGCGAGGACTGGAAGGGGGTGCGGCTGTCGCTGTCCACCGCCCGGCCCACCCTCGCCGCCGGCCCTCCGGCGCTGTACGAGGACGAACTGGTGCTGCGCGAGCGCTCGGCCGCGAAGCGGCGCACGGTCGAGGTGGATCTGCGCGAGGAGGAGGTGCGCACGGTCGGGGACGAGTCGTCGGACGGGAGTGGGACAGCCGGGGCGGACGCGGAGCTTCCCGGGCTGTCGGACGGCGGCGAGGTGCGGGTGATGACCGCCGCGGCGCCCGTCGACGTAGCCTGCGACGGGCGCCCTCACCGGGTGCGGCTGTCGGCGTTCACCGCGCCGTGCCGCACCGCACTGGAGTGCGCACCCGAACTGTCGCCGCTGGTGGTCAGGGTGGCCAGGGCGGTCAATGGCGCCGGGCACGTGCTGCTGGCCGGTCCGGTGGACCTGGTGCGCGGCGGCGGGTTCACCGGGCGCGGCGAACTGCCGTTCACCGGGCGGGGCGAGGAGGTCTCACTGGCCTTCGGCGGCGAGGACACCTACCGGGTGGTGCGCCATGTCGAGGAGAGCCGCGGCACCGCGGGCCTGGGCGGCGTCAACCACCGCACGGTGATCACCCGTACGGTGCGGCTGTTCGTCTCCCGGCTGGACTCGTCCCCGGAAGGGGAGACGGCGGTCGTGGTGGTCCGCGAGCGCGTTCCGGTCTCGGAGGTCTCCGCCGTCGAGGTGCGGCTGCGAGGAGGAGCGTGCCTGCCGGAGCCCGACGAGGGCGTCGACGCGGAGGGCATGGTGCGCTACACCCTCCGTCTGGCTCCCGGCGAGAGGCGCGAGATCACACTGGCGTACGAACTCACGGCCGCGGCCGGCGTGGTGGGGCTCTGACGGCTGTGGCGCCGCGAGGGCTGCGACGGGCGGGCCTCGAACAGCACATCCGGAGTCCGGCTCTCAAGACCCTCCCGAGCGGTCCGCTACATTCGCCGCATGGACTTCTCCGCAGCCCTGGAACTTCTGAGGGACGGCCGTCGTATGGCGCGCCACGGCTGGATCCAGCCCGGCAAGTACGTCTACCTGGAGCCGGAGTCGGTCTGCGTCAGCCCCGACGGGCGAAGCCGGCCGCTCGCCGCCCATCTGCGGTTCGTCACCGCCGACGGCGCCGTGCAGGCCGGGGTGCAGCCGTCGCACGCCGGACTGCTGGCCGACGACTGGTACGACGTCGACGCGCCGGAGAAGGCCGGCGGCGGGCACTGAGCGGCACGGACTGAACCGCTCCCGGCGAGGGGCGGCCGTTTCCATGATGCCGGGGCTCCTCGTGCCGGGGTCGGGGATGCCGGGGCGTGTGCCGGACGGCTTCGTTCGCACCGCACGCGGGGCACGCCCCTCTCGGGGCACAGGCCCCGGCGGACGGGCCGGCGCCTCTCAGGTCCGCAGATAGGAGGCCCCGTTCAGGTCCAGTACGGCGCCCGCGCTCCACTGGGCCCGCGGGGAGGCCAGCCACAGCACCGCCTCGGCCACCTCCTCGGGCGATGCCACCCGCCCGTACGGGCTCTGCGCACGGATGGCCTCCCCCTCGGGGCCGGTCAGACGGTGGGTGACGCGTTCGGTGTCGATGAAGCCCGGCGCGACCGAGGTGACGGCGATGCCGTACGGGGCGAGGGCGACGGCCAGGGACTGGCCCAGCGCGTGGACTGCGGCCTTGGTGGCACCGTAGGCGGGGTGGTCGGGCTCGCCGCGGAACGCCCCGCGCGAGCCGACGTTGACGATCCGGCCGCCGGTGCCCTGGCCGATCATGTGGCGGGCGGCGGCGTGGCTGAGGTTCGCCGTACCGAGCAGGTTGACGTCCACGTGCCGCCGCCAGGCCTCGCACCAGTCCTCGTACCCCGTGGTCGCGGGCGGGTGCGGGGTGTTGACGGCCGCGTTGTTCACCAGGACGTCCAGGCCGCCCAGCGCCTCGGCCGCCGCGTCCGCCAGCTCCGCGGTCTGCCTCGGGTCGGCAAGATCCGCGCCGAGCAGGGCGTGGCCGTCGCCGGGCAGGGAGGCCAGGGTGGCCTCGGCGTCCTCCCGCCGGCTGCCGTGGTGGACGGCCACCCGGTCCCCGTTGGCGGCGAACGCCCGCGCCACCGCCCGGCCCAGCCCCCGTGACGCGCCGCCGACCAGCACGCGCCGCCCGCTGCCGGGGAACGCGGTGCTGTCAGCGGCCGCCTCTCCGTCATCGGGTGTCCGGAATCCGTCGAGGTGCTTCACGGCGGGGCTCCTGGGTGGGTCGCTACGGATCGTCGGGGTCGTCGGGTCGACGGCCGTCCACACCCTAGTTCGACATGGGACTGCCTTCCTCCTTCCTCTGCCGTCCTCACTCCCCGTACAGGCGCGTGTGGGCAACCCTCCGCCGGGAAACCGTGGAGGGCGTGCCGAGGCGCGTCCCCTCGGCACGGCGCCGAAGGGAGTGGTGATGGCGATCGCCTTCCTCTACGCCATCGGTACGGCCGCCGGAGGCATCAGCGGACCGCTGATCTTCGCCGAGCTCACCGAGTCCGGCGTCGTCGCGGACACCGTGCTCGCCTTCCGGATCGGCGCCGGGCTGATGACACTGGCCGGGCTGGTGGCCGTCCTCCTGGCGGTGCCGGGCGAGCGGCGGACGCTGGAGGACATCGCGGCGCCGCTGTCGGCGCAGGCGACGCCCGCTCCGGGCGAACGGGGGCGACCCCCGGCCCCGGAGCGGGCGGGGTCCGCTCAGGAGCCGGCCGGGCTCGGCGACAGCGCGCGGATGCGCCGGTCCAGCTCGCTGCTGTAGAAGTCCAGGAAGCCGTCCGGGTCGGGGCCGGCGTTCATCAGCACCAGCCGGTCGAAACCCGCGTCGACGTACCGCTGCGCCATCTCGGTGAACCTGGCCGGGTCCGGGCCGCAGGCGAAGTTCTCGAGCATGTCCTCCTCGCGGACAGTGGTGGTGGCGGCCGCGAAGTTGACCGGGTTGGGCAGCTCGCTCATCACCTTCCAGCCGGTCACGGCCCACCGCGCGGTCTCCAGCACGGCACGGGCCGCGGCGCGCTCGTCGGGCGCCCAGGCCACGGGCACCTCCGCGTAGGCGGGGCCGGAACCGCCGGCGTCGTGGTAATGGCGCGTGATCTCCGGCTTGGCCTCGGTCGCGAACAGCCCGTCGCCGAGCCCGGCGGCGATCCGCGCCGACGGGCCGCCGCTGGCCGCCACCGCGATCAGAGGGAGCTCCTCGGGGAGGTCGAAGACCCGCGCGTCCTCCAGGCGCAGGTGCCTGCCCTCGTAGGACCGGTATCCGCCGCGCCACAGCAGCCGGATGATCTCCAGGGCCTCGCGGAACATCTCGTGGCGTGCGGCGACGGCGGGGAAGCCCCGGCCGACGACGTGTTCGTTGAGCCGCTCGCCGGCACCGACACCGAGGACGAACCGGCCCTCGGAGAGCAGGGCGAGCGTCGCGGCGGCCTGGGCGATGATCGCCGGGTGGTACCGCACGGTCGGGCAGGTCACGCCGGTGGCCAGTCCGATGCGCTCGGTCTTCGCCGCGATGCTGCCCAGGACCGTCCAGGCGAACGGGGAGTGGCCCTGGTTGTCCAGCCACGGGTGGTAGTGGTCGCTGATCTCGACGAAGTCGAAACCGGCCTGCTCCGCACGGACCGCCTGCCGGACGAGTTCGGCGGGGCCGAACGCCTCCGCCGCCAGTTTGTAGCCGATCTGCATCTGTTCCTCTGTCCCTCGCTGTACGTCTCCGTACGTCGCCGTACAGAGACGTACGTCGTGCCGTTCGGTTGCCGCTCGCGGTGAGTTCCCGTGGCGCGCGGCGCGAAACGGCGCGGTGGGCCATGTGGGCGAGGGACGGCGATCCCGGCGGGGAGCACCGGGGCGCGGGGGCCATGCCACTGCCCCCGCGCTCCGGTTCACAGGTCGAACTCGTGCGGGGACAGGTCCAGGGTCTGGCAGACCTCGCGGACCACGGCGCGTTCGGAGAGGTCGAAGCGGCCGTCGGCGCCGCCTATGACGATGCCGATCTGGACGACAGCGCGGGCCTCCAGCGGTTTCCTCCTGACCCTCGCGATCTCCTGGAGGGCTCCGGTCCTGCCGCGCTCGCGGTCGGCGGCGATCGCGTCCAGCCGCTCTTCGAACAGGCTTCGCAGCTCGTCCGCGGGGAAGTTCCTCAGCACCTCGTTGTGTGCGATCAGATAGGCGGCACGACGCCGTTCGGCCGGATCGACCGTGCCGTCGGCCGCGGCGACGAGCGCGCACATCGCCATGGACGCGTCGCGGAACGCGCCGCCTCTGAGTTCGTTCCTCCTCTCCTCCAGCCGGGCCTGCATCGTCCGGGCGGATTCCTTGAGGCGGTTCCACAGGGCCATGGGCACACTCCGTACGTCGCTTGAGGGGGTCCGGGCCGCGCGCCGTCCGGACGTCCGCCCGGCGGGGCGGCGCGGAGCCGGGCCGTCCACGCACGGCCCGGCTCCGGAGGAAGGATAGAAGCGCTCCGTGGGCAGCGGTGACATCGACCCTGGCCAGGCAGGTGGGCACACCGACCGGGTGATGCGCCGTCACGCTCTCTTTACGGACCGGGCGATGGCCGCGGGCCTACCGCCTCGCACGGGCGGGGGCCAGCGCGGCCCGGAGCGCGCGGGGGCCGGACCTTTTTCCACGGACGGCCGGGTGTGAACGGCGGGTCGCCGGGCATGCGCACGGTACGGCCGCGCCCGCGACACCCCTCCCCCTCGTCGCGGCGCGGCCTTGTGCTGTCCGGGCCGGGGCTCGCAGCCACCCGGTGAACCCCCTTCACTCCATGCTGGAGGGCTACCTCGGCCCCGGCCGGCACCCCGCGCCGCCCGAGGGCACGGCTCGCCACGCCATCCTGCGGCTGGCCGCCGGAAAGCGACCCGGCCGCCCTGCCGCTTGAGGACGGGTGCGTCAGGCCGCGGCGGTGGTCCAGGCGCGGCGGAGCTGCTCGAAGCGGGTGGGCAGCGGGGGGCGCCGGCCGGCGTGGGCGGCGTTGGCGCGGTACACGAAGCGACGCCAGGAGAGCACCAGGCCCTGTCGGGTGATGGGCAGCCCGGCCGCGACCGTCACCCCGTTGTCGTGTGTGTGGTGGACCGTCAGCAGCAGCGCCTCGGGGACCGAACCCTCCAGCTCGGCGCACAGGTCGGCGCGGACGTCCATCCAGCGGCGCAGTACGAGCACCGTACCCGCGTCCAGACCGTGCCGCCGCGGGACGCGGTGCTTGCCGTGCTCGACGTCCACCCGGCCCGCGCCCAGGTCCAGCGACCGCACCGTACACCGCAGCAGGTCGCCGTAGCGTGCGCCGGAGGCCCTGGCCAGGCCGGTCACCACGGCCAGCCTCACCGTCTCCGGCTTCACGCCCTCCTCCATGGCCTGGGAAGCCAGGGTCCGCCATACCCACTCGGCCTCCTCCAGCGGCACCGGAGGTCTGGGGTAACGAGCCTCCGGCGCCGCTCCGGCCGGCCCCTCCGCCTCTTCCGTCCGTCCGGCTCTCATGGTCTCCGCCCTGTCCGCGTTTGCTCGATTTCTTTGGAATTGCCATGCGTTTGGCACATTATTTTATATCAGCGACGGCAGGCCGCTCCGGCGAAAAGGCCGCCTCGGCGGTCAGTCCTCCGTGTGGATGCGGCGCCCGGTGACGCGTTCGGCGCGGACGACCACCCACAGGTCCCGCCTCTCCCCCCCGGCCCAGGGCCCGCCGGACTCCTGTTCGGCCAGGTGGCGGGCCTCCTCCTCGCCCGCGGCCCGGGCACGGCCGACGACCAGGACACTCCAGCCGCGCCGGAAGGCGTCGTCCACGTAGTCGACCTCGAACGCCGCCTCGTGCCCCACCGCCACCGAGGGCGCGGAGCCGGGTTTGGTGCGGAAGGCGATCGAACCGTCCACGACCTGGTAGTTAACCGGGATGATGGCGGGCCCGTCGGCCGTGGTGACCGCGATACGCCCCACTCCGTGCGTGGAGAGCCTGGCCCAGCACTCCCCCTCGTCGAGTTCGAGGTACCGGGGGCGGCCCGCGGCACGACCCCGCCCGGGCGGGGTGTTGGTGCCGCCGCCGCGCAGCCACTCCACGGAGGTCTCCAGGGCGGCGGCCAGCCTGAGCAGCCCCGGCCCGCTCGGCGCCGAGGGGTGCTTCTCCAGGTACTCCAGATATCCCGGCGCCATGCCGGCCCGTACGGCGGCCTCCTCGCGGGTGAGTCCCAGCCGCTCGCGCTGGAGGGCCACCCGCCGGCCGATGTCACCGGGATCCGGCGGTCCTTGGTGCTCCTTGTCCGGCACGGCCTACGCCTCCTCACCTCGTTCCCTCCGACCGGCACGGGCTCTGCCGCGGCGATCGGGTACCCGTGCACGGATACCCGGTCGCGCCCCGCTCCATGGGGGCCGAAGGGGCGCACTCCCGGCCGGCGGCTCAGGCCTCGGCGGTGGGCACCAGCACCGCCCGGCCGTCGACCCGGCCGTCACGCAGCCGCTGGTAGACCTCGCCCGCCTCGCCCAGCGGATGGACCTCCACGTGCGGACGGATCCGCCCGGCGCGGGCGAGGGCGACGACCTCGGCCAGCTCCGGCCGGGTACCCCAGTACGGGATCGACACCGCCGCCTCGAAGGGAACGGCCCCGAAGGTGACGGGCAGGGTGCCGCCCGCCAGCCCGACGACGGTGATGTCGGCCTCCACGGCGGCGCACGCGGCGGCGGTGGCCATGGTGGGATCGGCGCCGACGCAGTCCAGCACCAGGGCGGCGCCGAGGCCGCCGGTCAGTGTGCGGATCCGGTCGGCGTCCCCCTCTCCGGCGGGCACGCAGTGGTCGGCGCCCGCCCCGGCGGCCAGGTCGAGCTTGTCGGATGCGAGGTCGACGGCGATGACGTCGGCCGGGCTCAGCGCCTTGAGCAGCTGGACGGCCATGTGTCCCAGCCCGCCCACGCCGATCACCACCGCCGCCGTGCCCGGCACCAGCTTGTGCAGGGAGCGCTTGACGGCATGGTAGGGCGTCAGCGCGGCGTCGGTCAGCGGAGCGGCGGTGCGCGGGTCCAGGTCACCCAGGGGTACGAGCAGCCGGGCGGAGGGGACGAGCATGTACTCGGCCATGCCGCCGTCCAGGCCCAGCCCTCCGCCGGCGGCCCGGAGCTCGGCGGCCCGGTGGCAGTAGTTCTCCGCTCCCCGGGCGCAGGCGGGGCACACCCCGCAGCCCCAGGGGCCGTAGACCAGCACCGCGTCGCCCTCGCGCAGCCCGGTGTCCCGCGTACCCGGCCCCAGGGTGTGCACCCAGCCGGAGGTCTCGTGGCCCAGGGTGAAGGGCAGGTCGTAGGGCATTGTTCCGGCGGGCCGGTCCATGACGTGCAGGTCGGAGTGGCACACGCCCGCACCCGCCACCTTCAGCAGAACCTCTCCCGGGCCGGGGTCCGGCACCGGGACCCGGGTCACCTCCGGAGGCCTCTGCCAGCCGGTGAGCCGCACCGCGGTCATCTCGGACATCAGCTTCCTCCCATCCGTACACGGCCTCGGAGCCGTCCCGCCCCGCGGTACCCCCGGAGCGGCGGTGCGACACCACCGGGGCGCGGCGCGGGCTCGGGCGGACGGGAAGGGGAGCGGGGCGCGCGTCAGCCGGCCAGGGTGGCGTCCAGGTCGGCGGGCCGGGCCCGCTGGAGGCGGTCCAGGGTGATGTTGTGGGCGCCGGGCAGGTGGCCGGACGCCTACTCGCCGGGGGTGCGCACGTCGACGACGGTCAGCCCGTGTGTGCGTGTGCTGCTCTGTTCGACGGTGAGCGCGGGAGTGGTGGACATGTGTGAGATGTTTCCTTCGAACGCGGGGAGGACGACCCGGCAGGTAGGGTACCCGGTGGGGTATGAAAGGGGAGGTTCCGTGGAACTGGCGATGGCGGCCGAGGAACTCAAGGCGGTGGTCAACCGGCTGCGAAGGGCGCAGGGCCAGATCGCCGGAGTGATCAAGATGATCGAGGAGGGGCGGGACTGCGAGGAGGTCGTCACACAGCTCGCGGCGGCCTCTCGGGCCCTGGACAAGGCCGGTTTCGCGGTCATCGCCACCGGTCTGCAGCACTGCCTGACCGAGAGTCCCGACGGCGACCCCGCGGCCGCCCTCGACCGCGAGCAGATGCGGGCCCGGCTGGAGAAGCTCTTCCTCTCGCTGGCCTGACCCCCGGTCCGCGGCGGGCGGCACCGGACGCCATCAGGATCAGCGAGGTCACCGCGGTGAACAGCTGTCCCACCACCACGCCCGTCAGAACGATCCTGACCGAGTGCATGCC
>NZ_JAJFAU010000166.1 GCF_022614595.1 Streptomyces sp. CNQ085 | reverse complement strand
CGCCGGGCGCCCCCGGCGCCCGCGGGAGGCGCCCGGGGCACCGCCGCGGCCGGCGGAACCTCCACGGCCGGAAGAACCTCCGCGGGGCCGCTGGGAACGCTGCGCCCGCTCGACGGGCGGCGCGGCGAGCACCACGGGAACGCCGGAGGGCTCCTTCGCCCCGGTGATCCGGACGAGTTCCTCACCGGTGGAGCGCACCGGGGTGATCCGGGGCGACACACCGGCGGCGGCCACCATCCGGTCGACCTCGCGGCGCTGCTCGGGGGTGACCAGGGTGACGACGCTGCCGGACTCCCCGGCCCGTGCGGTACGGCCGCCGCGGTGCAGGTAGTCCTTGTGGTCGGCGGGCGGGTCGACGTTGACGACCAGATCGAGGTTGTCGACGTGGATGCCGCGCGCGGCGACGTTGGTGGCCACCAGGGCCGTGACCTGCCCGTCCTTGAACTGCTCCAGCGTGCGGTTGCGCTGGTTCTGCGACTTGCCCCCGTGCAGCGCGCCGGCGCGCACCCCGCTGGCCAGCAGTCTTCTGACCAGCCGGTCCACGGCGCGCTTGGTGTGCACGAACATGATCACGCGCCCGTCGCGGGCGGCGATGCGCGTGGCGACGGCGTTCTTGTCGTCGGTGCTCACCCGTAGGATGTGGTGCTCCATCGTGGTGACCGCGCCCGCCGGCGGGTCCACGGAGTGGACCACCGGGTCGGAGAGGAAGCGCCGCACCAGCCGGTCCACGTCGCGGTCCAGGGTGGCGGAGAACAGCATCCGCTGGCCGTCCGGGCGCACCTGGTCCAGCAGGGCGGTGACCTGCGGGAGAAAGCCCATGTCGGCCATCTGGTCGGCCTCGTCCAGCACGGTGGTGCGCACCTGCTCCAGTCGGCAGTCGCCGCGCTCGACCAGGTCCCTGAGCCGGCCGGGGGTGGCGACGACCACCTCGGCGCCGTTCCTGAGCGCGGCGGCCTGGCGGCCGATGGACAGACCGCCCACGACCGTCGCCGTCCGCAGCCGCACCGCTTTCGCGTACGGGGTGAGGGCGTCGGTGACCTGCTGGGCCAGTTCCCGGGTGGGCACGAGCACCAGGGCCAGCGGACGGCGCGACTCGGCACGGTGCCCGGCGGTGCGGGCCAGCAGCGCCAGACCGAAGGCGAGGGTCTTGCCCGAACCGGTCTGTCCGCGACCCAGGACGTCACGGCCACCGAGCGAGTCGGGCAGGGTGGCCGCCTGGATCGGGAACGGCGCGGTGACGCCCTCGCGCCCCAGGGTCTCCAGCAGTGGGGCGGGCATGTCCAGTTCGGTGAACGAGGCGGCCGGGGGCAGCCCGGGGGTACCGGCCGGCGCCATGGGCTCTTCCCGGCGCGTGGCGCTCCCGCGGCCGGGGGCCGTCTTCTGCGCGGGGAGCCGCGCGGGGGCCTGGGAGCGGGAGGGACGGCGGCGGGTGGGGCGGGGGGGACGGGTTGCGGAATTCTGGTTCACGCGGGGTGGGACCTTCCTCGGGACGGCGCGTGCCGGGGAGGCTCCGCGGTGCGTGAGCGGGCGGAGAGTCGCGGGAACGAGCCGGTGGAAAAGCGGATCGCGCTGCTGCGCGGGGAAAACCGGCCGGACGGGCCGGCGAGACATGGCGAAAAAAGGGGGGGCGGCGGGGCGCCCGCGGGCCGGAGCGCGACACGAGCCGGGGCCCGCACCCTGCGGTGCGGGCCCCGGCTGCTGGTGGTGCTGCGCGTCGCGTTCGCCGAACGCGGCGGAATCAGGCGGGGAGGATGTTCTCCGCCTGCGGGCCCTTCTGGCCCTGGGTGACGTCGAAGGTGACCTTCTGGCCCTCGTGGAGCTCGCGGAAGCCCTGGGTGGCGATGTTCGAGTAGTGCGCGAAGACGTCGGCGCCGCCGCCGTCCTGCTGGATGAAACCGAAACCCTTTTCCGCGTTGAACCACTTCACGGTGCCAGTAGCCATACTTTTCTCTCCTCCAGATAGGGGCAGTACAGGAAATCCGCACTGTGCGGATTTCCGTGTCGCCGCAATGAGACCCCGCCGGAAGAGCCGGAAAAACAAAGGCGCCTGAAGGTCACAAACCGTCAGGCGCGCACAAAGTTCATGGGTACCAAAACTGCAACGTGGTCCAACGTAACACAGATCCGCCCCCGGCGGGCGGTCGGCGGAACCGGGCCGGTGTTGGGGCCGGGGCACGGGCGGGAAGACGGCGGGAGGCCGCCCGGTGCGGGCCGGGCGCCCAGCGCCAGTAGCGCGGACAGGCCCGCGCGCACACCGATCCTGCGTCGCATGACGGTTGTTCTCCTTCTGTCGGCTCTACCTGATGAGGTCGAGGTGGGGTCGGACAGCGGAGACATGAGAGCGCTCTCAGGTCTGGTCCAGGAGAGCGGAGAGAGGATTTGAAGTCATGTCCATACCAATCCCTGCGGCAGGCGGCCGGCGCGCAGGGCGTCGTACGAGGCCAGCGCCGCCGAGAGGCCGGGTACGGGGACGCCGTACCGGACGGCGGTGGCCACCACCGCCCGCCACGCCTCCTGCGCGGCACCGGTCTCATCGGCGAACTCCGCGTCGGCCAGCAGTGTGGGCAGCGCCGGGTCCGCGGCGTACGCGGCGCGCACCCGGTCCAGGAAGGCGGCCCGGATGATGCAGCCGCCGCGCCAGACGGCGGCCACGGTCCCCAGGCCGATGTTCCAGCCGTACTCCTCGCTCGCCGCCCCCATCATGTTCCATCCCTGGGCATAGGAGGTGATCTTCGAGGCGTACAGGGCATGTTCGACCTGGTCGGCGAAGTGCGCGGCGTCCCGCTCGCCCAGCGGGGGCCGGTGCGGGCCCGGCAGGCCGGCGGCGGCCTCGCGCAGGCCGGTGTGCCCGGAGAGGGAGCGGGCGAAGACCGCCTCGGCGATGCCGGAGACCGGCACGCCCAGGTCCAGGGCGGTCTGCACCGTCCAGCGGCCGGTGCCCTTCTGCTCGGCGGCGTCGGCGACGACATCGACGAAGGGCCGCCCGGTGGCCGCGTCGGCGTGGGCCAGCACCTCGGCGGTGATCCCTACGAGGTAGGAGTCCAGACGCCCGGTGTTCCAGGTGCGGAAGATCTCGGCGACCTGGGCCGGGGCGTACCCGGCCACGGTGCGCAGCAGGTCGTAAGCCTCGGCGATGAGCTGCATGTCGGCGTACTCGATGCCGTTGTGCACCATCTTCACGAAGTGCCCGGCGCCGTCGGGCCCGATGTGTGCGGTGCAGGGGGTGCCGTCGGGGGCCTTGGCGGCGATCTCCTCCAGCAGCGGGCCGAGCGCGGCGTACGCCTCGTCCGAGCCGCCGGGCATGATGCTCGGCCCGTGCAGGGCGCCCTCCTCGCCGCCGGAGACCCCCGCGCCGACGAAGTGGACGCCGCGCTCGCGCAGTGCCTCCTCACGGCGGCGGGTGTCGGCGAAGTGGGCGTTGCCGCCGTCGACGAGGATGTCGCCCGGCTCCAGCAGCGGTGCGAACTCCCCGACGACGGCGTCGGTCGCCTCGCCCGCCTTGACCATCACGACCAGGCGGCGCGGCCGCTCCAGTGCGGCGACGAGCTCCCGCGGCGTCCCGGCGGGTACGAGGTCGCCCTCCCCGCCGAACTCCTCCACCAGTGCCTCCGTTCGGGCGCCCGTGCGGTTGTGCACGGCGACGGTGTAGCCGTGACGGGCGAGGTTACGGGCCAGGTTGCGGCCCATGACGGCGAGTCCGGTGACGCCGATCTGCGCGGTGCCGCTCATCGTGCCGCTCATCGTGCGACTCCTCGGGAAGCGGGGATCGAAGGGGGAGAGGCCGGGGGCCGGGTGGGGCTGGGAAGGACGGTGTACCCCGGTGCCCCGCGGTGACCCCCGAAAAACCCCGTTCACTTGGCGTCCGCGTAGCACTCCACCACGGCCGTGGTGAACGGGAAGCGCACCGGGATCTCGCCGAAGGCCGCGACGGCGGCCCGCTCGCCCGCCGCGCGGACGGCGTCCGCCACCGCGCCCGCCTCCTGTGCCGGGCAGTGCACGATCACCTCGTCGTGCTGGAAGAACACCAGTTCGGCGCACATCCCGGCCAGGGACTGCCGCAGTGCGGCCAGCACCAGCAGCATCCAGTCGGCACCGCTGCCCTGCACCACGAAGTTGCGGGTGAACCGGCCGCGGGCCCGGGCCGCGCTGCCGGCCGGGCCCTGCGCGTCCGTCTCGGGAGGGTCGATCCCGCCGTCCCCGAAGTCCGCGTCCCCGGCGGCAGAGGGTGGACAGGTGCGGCCCAGCCAGGTGCGCACCAGCCGGCCCTCCTCGCCGGCGCGTGCCGCCTCGTCCACGTACGCCACCGCCGCCGGGTAGCGGCGCCGCAGATCCGCCAGGTGCCGCAGGCCGTCTCCCGAGGTCTGCCCGTACACCGCGCCCAGCAACGCCAGCTTGGCCCGGTTCCGGTCGCCGCCGAACGCCCGGTCCGACAGCACCGAGTACATGTCCCGGCCGCTTCCGGCCACCTCCATCAGCCCCCGGTCGCGGGAGACGGCGGCCAGCACCCTGGGCTCCATCTGAGCGGCGTCGGCGACCACCAGCCGCCAGCCCGGGTCGGCGGTCACCGCGCGCCGTACGACCCGGGGGATCTGCAGCGCGCCTCCGCCGTTGCTCGTCCAGCGGCCCGTGACCGAGCCGCCGGGCACGTACTCGGGACGGAAGCGCCCCTCGCGCACCCAGGTGCGCAGCCAGGACCGGCCGTGCGCGGTGTGCAGCCGGTACAGCGTCTTGTAGCGCAGCAGCGGGGCGACGGCCGGATGATCCACCTTCCGCAGCTCCCAAGCCCGTGTCGAGGGCAGCCGGATCCCGGCCCGCGCGAATGCCCTGACCACGTCCGCCGGCAGGTCGGGCCGCACCCGCACACCCGGCCCGAAGGCACGCGAGACCTCCTCGGCCAGCTGAGCCAGCCGGGCCGGCTCGCCGCCCGGGTAGCTCTCGCCCAGCAGCTCCCGCAGCAGCTCCCGGTGGACATCCGCCCGCCAGGGAACCCCCGTGCGGTTCAGCTCCGCCGCCACCAGCGTCCCCGCGGACTCCGCCGCCAGCAGCAGCCGCATCCGCTCCGGGTGCCCGGCCTCCTCCACCCGCCGCAACTGGTCGGCGTACACCTCCAGCAGGGCGGCGAGCGGGTCCGTGCCCCGCGGTAGCGGCACCGGACCCGGCGCGAACAGTGAGGGCTGCTGGTCGGCCGCGGGCAGCGGCGGGTCGTCCGGCACCGGCGCCCGGTGCAGCCGGGCCCAGGCCGCCGCCAGTGAGCGCGGCTCGCCCCACCGGCCCTCGTGGCCCAGCAGCAGTGCCTCGCACGCCTCGGTGTCATGGCAGCGCTCCACCCGCACCCCGGTCTCCAGCAGCCGCGGATACACCTGCCCCGTCGACCGCCACACCCAGCGGGTGACCGATCCGGACGCGGTGCGCTCCGCCACGGCCCGCGCCGCGTCCGGCTCGGCCTCCACCGGGCCCGCCGCACGACCCCGTCCGTCCACCGGGCACAGCAGGGCCGTGCCCTCGGCGGTCACCGCCACCGCCCAGCGCACCGCGCCCTCCCGCTCCCGTCCGCCTCTCAGCCCGGAGCCGTGGCCGTTCCGCATACGGCGGAGTATGGCAGCGGGGACCGACAACCGAGGGTGACCGCTGGCCGCGATCCTCGTCCCGCGGTGACGCCGGGCCGCCGATCGGGCATACTCCAATCGCCACAGCCGCTGGTCAGCCACTCTCGTAACCCGGGGGACGGCATCGGCCGGTACCACCACTTCCCGGTGGCGGCGCACCACCCCGAGCGCCCGCCGCCGCAGCCCCCGACAGGGAGGAGAGCGCCGCGATGACCCAGTACGGCCCCCAGCCGGTGGAACGCCGGATGCCCACCGAGGAGGCCCGCGATCTCCTCACCCTGGTGCGTGAACTCGCCCAGCGCGAGATCCGGCCGGCCGCGGCCGAGGAGGAGGAGAGCGGCCGCTTCCCTCGCGGGACCTTCACCCTGCTGTCGGAGTCCGGTCTCCTCTCGCTGCCCTACGGCGAGGAGTTCGGCGGTGGCGGGCAGCCCTACGAGGTGTACCTGCAGATCCTGGAGGAACTGGCGGCGGCCCGGCTCACCGTGGGCCTGGGCGTCAGCGTCCACACCCTCGCCTGCCACGCGCTCGCCCACTACGGCTCCAAGGAGCAGTGCGCCGAGCACCTTCCGGCGATGTTCGCAGGCGGGCTGCTGGGCGCGTACTGCCTGTCCGAGCCCTCCTCCGGCTCCGACGCCGCGGCGCTGCGCACCCGCGCCGTCCGTGACGGCGACGACTGGGTGCTCGACGGCACCAAGGCGTGGATCACCCACGGCGGCATTGCCGACTTCTACACCGTCATGGCCCGCACCGGGAAGGAGGGGCCGCGCGGCATCACCGCCTTCCTCGTCCCCGGCGACACCGAGGGACTCAGCGCCGCCGCCCCCGAGCGCAAGATGGGGATGGGCGGGTCGCCGACGGCCCAGGTCCACTTCGACGGGGTCCGCGTTCCCGACAGCCGCCGGATCGGCGAGGAGGGGCAGGGCTTCGCCATCGCCCTGGACGCCCTCAACTCCGGCCGGCTCGGCATCGCCGCCTGCGCGATCGGCCTCGCCCGGGCCGCCCTCGACGAGGCCCTGGCCTACACCGCCGGGCGCGAGCAGTTCGGCCGTCCCGTCTCCGACTTCCAGGGCGTGCGGTTCATGCTGGCCGACATGGCCACCCAGACCGAGGCCGGACGCGCGCTGTACCTGGCCGCGGCGCGCCTGCGCGACGCGGGGGAACCCTTCGCCCGGCAGGCCGCGATGGCCAAGCTGTTCTGCACGGACGCGGCCATGAAGGTCACCACCGACGCCGTTCAGCTGCTCGGCGGCTACGGCTACACCCGCGACTACCCGGCCGAGCGGCTGATGCGGGAGGCCAAGGTGCTGCAGATCGTCGAGGGCACCAACCAGATCCAGCGGATGGTCATCGCCCGTCACCTGGCGGGGCCCGAGAGCCGCTGAGGGCGCCGGGGGCCGCCGAACGGCCCCCGGGACACGGGCCGTCGGCCGGATCGCCGGCGCGTCCGTGCCCTCCCGGGCCGGTCCCGCTCCACTCTCCCGCGGTCCTCGGCGAGGTGGTGCCGGGAGCGGCCGAGGCGGCGCGGGCCGTCAGTGGCGCGGCTGCCGCCCGTGCGGGACGCGCATCGGGTGCGCACCCGGGCCGCCCGCGTGGGAGAACGGCTGCATCCGCCAGTGCAGCCCCTCGGGCAGCGTCAGCAGCGTCGCGGCGTCCCGCTCCCGGGCCTCGTGCTCCGGCCCCTCGGGCCCGGCGTCCTCGACCGGACGCCCCGAGCCCCGGCACACCGTCAGGCCGAAGGGGTTCCACGGAGTCGGGCACAGGGCGTGCTCGGGAAGGGTCTCCTCCTCCGCCAGCAGTGCTATCGGCTGTGCGCAGTCCGGGCAGACCACCCGGAAGATCTCGTAGGTCTCATAGGCCTCGTCGGCCTCGGCACTCTCCTCGTGCTCCTCGTGGGCCTCGGTGTCCGGGTGACCGGCGTGGAGCGGCTTCACCTTGCGCATGCAAATCCCCCTTGGGCGGGCTGCCGGGCGTCCGATCGAGGGAGCCCCGGCCACAGCAAGCATTTCCCTCCGTTGTCCGTCCGTAATCTCCGCACCCTCCCGGACACGGGAGCACAGGTGTGGCGTTCGTCACACATCCGCGCCCCGGGGGCGCCGATGGGCCGACCGGTGTGCCGTGGCGCGCCCGGCGCAGTAGGTTGCCTGTCGTGGAGGAGCTGGATCGTCGTATCGTGGAATTGCTCGTCGCTGACGGACGGATGAGCTACACCGACCTGGGCAGGGCCACCGGCCTGTCGACCTCGGCCGTGCACCAGCGCGTCCGCAGACTGGAGCAGCGCGGTGTCATCCGCGGCTACGCGGCCGTTGTCGACCCCGAGGCCGTCGGGCTGCCCATGACCGCCTTCATCTCGGTCAAGCCGTTCGACCCCAGCGCACCGGACGACATCGCCGACCGGCTCGCCGAGGTGCCCGAGATCGAGGCCTGCCACAGCGTCGCGGGCGACGAGAACTACATCCTCAAGGTCCGGGTCGCCACCCCCATCGAGCTGGAGCACCTGCTGGCGCGCATCCGCTCCCTGGCCGGGGTCTCCACCCGCACCACCGTCGTGTTGTCCACCCCCTACGAGGCCCGGCCGCCCCGTGTATGAGGGCCACGTCCGCCGCGTACAGGTGACCCCGGCGGCCGGGAGCGGCGGGGGAGGGGGAGACTGGCAGCCATGAGCGACAGCACGGGTCCTCTCGACCGCCCCGACCGCCCCCGCACCGTCCTCCTGCGCGGAGGCGAGGTCCACAGCCCCGCTGACCCCTTCGCCACCGCCATGGTCGTCGACGGCGGCGGCATCGCCTGGGTCGGGTCGGAAGGGGCCGCGGACTCCTTCGCCGACGGCGTCGACGAGGTGGTCGACCTCGACGGCGCGCTCGTCACCCCGGCCTTCACCGACGCTCACGTCCACGCCACCGCGACCGGCCTGGCGCTCACCGGACTCGATCTGGCGGGCGCCGCCTCACCGGCCGAGGTCCTGGACCGCGTACGGGAGCACGTCCGCGCCCGCCCCGGCGACCGGGTCCTGCTCGGCCACGGCTGGGACGCGTCCGCCTGGCCCGGGCAGCGGCTCCCCTCCCGCGCCGAGCTCGACGAGGCCGCCGGCCGGCGGCCCCTCTACCTCACCCGCGTCGACGTCCACTCGGCGCTGGTCACCACCGCGCTGCTCGACCTCGTCCCCGGTGTCGCGCGGCTGCCCGGCTACGCCCCCGACGCCGCGCTGACCGGCGACGCCCACCACGCGGTGCGCGCCGTCGCCCATGCCTCCGTCACTCCCGCCCAGCGCACCGATGCCCAGCGCGCCGCCCTGCGCCACGCGGCCTCCCGCGGCATCGGAACCCTCCACGAGTGCGCGGGACCGGAGATCTCGGGCGAGGACGACCTCACCGGCCTGCTGGAGCTGGCCGCCGCCGAGCCCGGGCCCCGCGTCCACGGCTACTGGGCCGAGCACATCACCTCGCCCGAGGGCGCGCGGCGGGTGCGGGAACTCGGGGCCCTCGGCGCCGCGGGCGACCTCTTCGCCGACGGCTCCCTGGGCTCCCACACCGCCCACCTGCACGAGCCGTACGCCGACATGGACCACCGCGGCGCCGGCCACCTGGACGCCGTCGCCGTCGCCGCCCACGTCGCGGCCTGCACCGAGGCCGGGATCCAGGCCGGCTTCCACGCCATCGGCGACGCCGCCCTCACCGCCGTCACCGAGGGCGTGCGCGCGGCCGCCGAGCGAGTCGGCCTGGAGCGGGTGCGCGCCGCCCGGCACCGCGTCGAGCACGCCGAGATGCTGACCGGGACCACCGTCGCGGCCTTCGCCGAACTGGCCCTCACCGCCTCCGTCCAGCCGGCCTTCGACGCGGCCTGGGGCGGCGAGGAGGGCATGTACGCCCGGCGCCTGGGCCGCGAGCGCGCCCGCACCCTCAACCCGTACGCCGCACTGCTGCGCGCCGGTGTGCCCCTGGCGCTCGGCTCCGACAGCCCCGTCACCCCGCTCGACCCCTGGGGCACCCTGCGCGCCGCCGCCTTCCACCGCACTCCCGAGCACCGGATCTCCGTCCGTGCCGCCTTCACCGCCCACACCCGCGGCGGCTGGCGGGCGATCGGCCGCGACGACGCCGGCGTCCTCGTCCCCGGAGCCCCGGCCGACTACGCTCTCTGGCGCACCGGTGACCTGGTGGTGCAGGTGCCCGACGGCCGGATCGCCGCCTGGTCCACCGACCCGCGCTCGGGCACTCCGGGTCTGCCCGACCTCGGTCCGGACCGTCCGCTGCCCGTCTGCCTGCGGACGGTGGTCGGGGGACGGACGGTCTACCAGCACCCGAACGGGTGATGAGAGGCGGGCCCGTACCGCCGAACGATACCCCGCGCTCCGCCGCCTCACGGTGGCCTGCTCGGCACTGACCTGCTGCTTTGGAGAAACGCCGCAGGTCGTAAGGGTGTTGACAGGCGACGGCGGTCGACGGGTAGGTTCGGCCGGGTCCACCGCAGGACGTCCGACCGGGGATCCTCCGCGCGCAGTCGTCGAACGAGCTGGGTCATGGGCGGTGCGTCGCACCGGCGTACGGCCGGGAGCCAGATCCAGCGTCCGCGGCACGAAGACGGAGGGATCCCGGCTGATCGGCGGGTGCGACCCGGGTGGGGGCCCGGAGGCTCAGTAGACAACGACTTTCGGCCGATCCGCAGCCAGCGGGTCCCAGGTCGGCCCGAAGGGCGCCGGGCCCCGATTCCGAGAAGGCCCCGCCCCGCCCCCCTTCCGCGGGGGCCGCCCGCCCGCTCCTGTACGGAATCACCGCGTCCTCCACCCCGGCCCCACGGGGGCCGTCCGGCGTTGTACGGTCGGGCTCGTCACCGCACGAGCTGCAAGAAAGGCCGCGACCGTGCCATCGGGTCCCGAAACCACCGCCGATGCCGAGACCGGCGGCGCGGCCGCCGACCGTCCGGAAGAACCACCGCACCCCCGCCCGGCTGCCCGGACCGGCGCGCCCTCCCGTGCCGGGGCGGCCGGAGCGGGCACCCGCCCGGCCGGGCCCCGGC
>NZ_JAJFAU010000165.1:7065-10664 GCF_022614595.1 Streptomyces sp. CNQ085 | reverse complement strand
GCCACCTCATGATCGTTGAGCTTCGACACCCCAATGATCACGAAGCCCGTGCCTGCTCTGCTATGCACCCCAACCGGTCACAGCCCGACCCAGCCGCACGACTCCGGAACTTGACCAAGCCCTGCCCGTCAGCGCGTTCTCCTGGATGAAACATTTCCTGCGGACGCCTTCCCGCCGGTGACTCCGGCCGGTCGGTTCCCCTGTTCTTTCCGGCCGCCCGCCATCCCGCTGTCTTGAATGTGCCTCTCCGGAAGGCGGGCGCGTGTTTAGCCTGGGGCGTGTGAGGAAACCTTTCGCTGCGGGGCCGATGGGCTCCGAGGGTGCCGAGTTCCCGGCCGGGGCACTCGGCGATCGCCGAGCGCCCCGGATCCTGGGGACCGCGCCCGGTGGATCGTCCGTCGGCGGCCGCCCCGGAGCCGTACTCGGCCGGACCCCGCTGCGAGCACCTCGGCCGGCCGCCGGGGCCTGTGCCGGTGACATAAGGAGAGAACCAAGGGGCGCCGAACCCTCCGCTGTGATGAGGCGCCACCTTCCGCGGATGAGTGGCCGGCCGGGGCTGGAGCGTGCAGACCGGGGCCGTTGAGAGCGGCAGCGATCAAGCAGGTTGTCAAACCGTGGTTCCCCGTGGAGACCCGTCGCAGGCGAAACTCTCGGAACAGGTGGTGGAATAGGTTCGGTGAAGCCGGGAGTCGCGGTCGGCTCCGCTCCGAGATGCCGGTGAAAAAATCTTCGCAAGAATGAAAACAGCTTTGTCCCGTCGGCCGGCTGCCGCGGGAAAAATCTTGTGAAGCGTCAGGGGGAGCACGTGCCAAACCGGCTGATGAGCCGCCCCACCGCATGTGCCGCTCTTCCGTCCGGAAGATCATGCATACCTCCCGAGGTTCGGTGTCTCCCCGTTCACGTAGCCGTCGAAACGGAAACATGTCGATTCCATGTCCGCTCCCATCAGGTAGAGGCATGATTTCACGAGGGGGATTCGTGATGAGTACTTGGAATGGCGTGACGATCCAGCTCCTGGGGTCGGTTTCCCTTCTGAAGGAAACCGTTCGGATACCCATCCGGGGGCAGCGGCAGCGCCGCTTCTTCGCCTCCCTGGCCCTGAGACCCGGTCAGGTCATCTCCAAGGAAGCGATTATCGAGGACTCCTGGGGCGACGACCCGCCGGTCACCGTCTCGGGACAACTGCAGACCACGGCCTGGATGATCCGTACCGCGCTGCGGGAGGCAGGAGTCGGCCGCGACGCCCTCGGCTCGAGCGACCGTGGCTACGAGCTGCGGGTACCTCTGGCATCAGTCGACCTCTTCGCCTTCCGGGAGGCCGTACGCAGCGCTCGCGAATCGTACAAACAGGGGAGGTACGAGGAGGCTTCCGAGCGGCTCGACGCCGCGCTGACCCTGTGGAAGGGCTCGGCCTTCGCCGACGTCACCTCCAGCCGCCTGCGCCTGAGGGCGAAGTCGCTGGAGGACGAGCGAACGGCGGCAGCCGAACTGCGCGCCCTGGTCGACTTCGGCCTCGGGTACTACAGCGACGCGATCGCACGGCTGTCGGAGCTGGTCCACCGCGACCCCTACCGGGAGGACCTGTACGTCAGCCTTATGAGGGCCTACTACGCGGAGGGCCGGCAGGCCGACGCGATCCAGGTCTTCCACCGGGCGAAGGACATCCTGCGGGAGCAGATCGGGATCAGCCCGGGGGAGAGGATGACGAGCGTCATGCAGGCCATCCTCCGCCAGGACGAGAAGGTCCTGTTGGCCGCCCCGGCATAGGGACCCGGAGCAACCGCTACGTGGCGTCGGCCTCCCCGCGGAGCGATGACGGGGAGGCCGGCGCCCGCGGCGCCCTCCCGGGACGGTCCCGCCCCTCACCGGTGGACGGGCTCGCCGGCCGGGTTCCGGCCGCGCAGCAGGAACCAGGCGACGGCCGAGGCGAGGAGCAGCAGATCGGCGGCGACGCGCAGCACATGATCACGACCGAAACCCATGACTCGACAACAGGCCATGTGAGACATGAATGTCTCACTCGATGCGTGAGTGGCTCGTCCCGGTCAAGCGTGCGCCGGTGTTCCGCCTCTGCGCAGGGCCGCCGACGGGCCCCGGGCGGGCGGGGAACGAGGGCTTCCGCCCTGTCCGTTCGGCCGGTGCGGCGCATGCGAGGATGTCGCATGTGACCGAATCGTCTTCCCTGCCCGTCGCGGAGCGCGTGCCCCTCGGCCGCGGTCTGGGCTCCCGTGCCGCCGCCGTGCTCGTGTTCGGATCCTCGGCCGCGGTCCTGGTGGTCGAGATCGTCGCCCTGCGGCTGCTGGCCCCCTACCTCGGCCTCACCCTCGAGACCAGCACCATGGTGATCGGCATCGCCCTCACCGCGATCGCGCTGGGCTCCTGGCTGGGTGGGCGCGTCGCCGACCGGGTCGATCCGCGGCGGCTCCTGGGCCCCTCGCTCGGGGTGTCGGGGGCGGTCGTGGCGCTCACCCCCGCCGTGCTGCGCGGCACCGCGGAGTGGGCGCCGCCGGCGCTGCTGTCGATCGCGTCGCTGACCATCCTGGTGCCGGGCGCGCTGCTCTCCGCGGTGACGCCGATCGTGACCAAGCTGCGTCTGACCAGCCTCGCCGAGACCGGAACGGTCGTCGGCCGGCTGTCCGGCGTCGGCACCGCCGGCGCCATCCTCGGCACCGTCCTGACCGGCTTCGTCCTCGTGTCGCGCCTGCCGGTCAGCGGCATCCTGATCGGCCTGGGGACACTGCTGGTGGCCGGCTCGGCACTGGTGGAGTGGCGGACGCGCGGGTGGAGCGGCACCCCCGCCCTGGCGCTCGCGGTCGTCGCGGGCGGCCTGGCCACCACGGTCGCGCCCGGCGGCTGCGACGCGGAGACCAGGTACCACTGCGCGCGGATCGTCGCCGACCCCGGCCGGGACAGCGGCCGCACACTCGTCCTGGACGGCCTGCGGCACTCCTACGTCGACACCGAGGACCCGACCTACCTGAAGTTCGCCTACGTGCGCGCCATCGCCTCGGTGGTCGACGCCGCCTTCCCCGAGGAGGAGCCGCTCGCCGCCCACCACCTGGGCGGCGGCGGGCTCACCTACCCCCGTTACCTGGCGGCCACACGGCCCGGGACGCGCAGCGTCGTGTCCGAGATCGACGGCGGGGTCGTGCGCATCGACCACGACCGGCTCGGTCTGGGCTCCGAAACCGGTATCGACGTACGCGTCGAGGACGGAAGGCTCGGTCTGCGGCGGCTGGACGCCGGCAGCCGCGACCTCGTCGTCGGCGACGCCTTCGGGGGCGTCAGCGTGCCCTGGCACCTCACCACGGTGGAGGCGCTGACCGAGGTGCGGCGGGTGCTCGACGAGGACGGCCTGTACGTCGCCAACCTCATCGACCACGGTGATCTGGCCTTCGCGCGCGCCGAGGCCGCCACCCTCGGTGAGGTCTTCGGGCACGTCGCCCTCGTCGGGGACCCGGCCGACATCGGCCTGGGTCCGGCCGCCGACGCCGACGGCGGCAATCTGGTGGTGCTGGCCTCCGGCCGGCCGGTCGACCCGCACGCGATCCAGGAGGAGCTGGACGCCCGGCGGACCGGCTGGAAGGTCGTCACCGGTG
>NZ_JAJFAU010000165.1:1339-7055 GCF_022614595.1 Streptomyces sp. CNQ085 | reverse complement strand
GTGACGACCTCGCCTCCTGGACCGGCGACGCCCGGCCGCTCACCGACGACTACGCACCCGTCGACCAGCTTCTCCAGGCCTACGGCCCGCGCGGCGGCCGGTGACCGGGCGGCGGGTCGGTCCCGCCGGAAGAACTCCACCTCCGCCAGGACCAGGCGCACCGTTTTCACCTCGCTGATCCCCGCGGTGATCGACTGGGGGCCGGGCTTGTCGCCGAGGGGCAGCTCCCTGCGGTGCCGGGCGCCGTCCCGCGTCGTCACCTCCAGGTCCATGCGGAGCGCGCGCCTGGCGGGCGTAGTCCTCCGGGGACGCGGACGCACCGTTGGTGACGATCAGGCCGACCAGCCGGAACGGCTCGCGGAAGGTGTAGGTCACCGAGGCGCCCGGGGCGGGCGCGCCCCGGTAGCGGTTGCTCAGCCCGTCGGTGATGTTCGCCGCCGGGTGCCGGGGGACCTCGGCGCTCGCCCCGGTCCGCACCGGGGTCATGGGCCTGGGCCTGCCCAGCTTGTCCCGGGTGTCCTCGTACAGGGCGCGCCCGGCCGGAAGCAGCAGGAGGCCGCCCGCGCACAGGGCCGCCGCCACGGCCAGGACCACCAGGAACCGCACCGCCCGGCCCGACCCCCGCACGCACCCGGCGGCGGGGTCCAGCGAGGCCGCGCAGCGCCGGCAGAACCTGCGGCCCGGCGGGTTGGGCGTGCCGCAGGCGGGGCACCGAGCCGTCGGCCGAGCGCAGGTAGACCTTGCGGGTCCTTCTCGTCGCGCCGGCTCGCGAACACCAGCGTGTCGCCGAGGGCGGAGGGCTGGACGTCGAAGTGGGCCGGGCCCTCGCCGAACAGCGGCGGGCTGGAGGTGTCGTCGGTCACCCGGCCCCGGCCGTGTGCGGCGCGGCAGGGCGGCGGGGTCGTGTCCGGGGAAGCGTCCGGTGCGCTTTCGGGCAGTGCCGGAGCCCGTCCCGCCGTCAGATCAGCCCGTCGCGCAGCGCGTAGCCGACCGCGTGGGCCCGGTTGCGCAGCTGCAGCCGTGTGGTGATCTCGTGCAGCACGTTCTTGACGGTCCGCTCGGAGTACGCGGTCCTGCGGGCTGTCTCCGCCGTGTTCAGGCCCTCCGACACCAGCCGGCGCACCGACCGCGGGCCGGGTTCGGTGGACATCAAAGCCATCTGCGCGCGGGTGTTGTCCAGTACGTCGGCGGCCACCGGGTGCCGTTCGGCGTGGTAGCTGTCCAGCAGCCCGTCCGGTGCCCACCCGCCGACCTCACCACAGCGTGCCGGGCGGGGACGGCGCGGTAACCGGGTGCCCGGCCGTCACGTCCATGGCGGGAAAGGTGGGAAAGTCGTCATTGTGCCATCTGGGCCGGCTGCCAGGCTGAGGCGCATGAAGCCCCACGGTGTGCTCATCGTTCTCTACGGCGACGTGCAGAGCCTGGACGTGACCGGCCCGCTGGAGGTGTTCGCGGGAGCGGCCTCGTCGTCGGCGCCCGAGCCTGAACCCCGCGCTCCTCGCCCCCGCGCCCGGTGTTGACCTTCGACCTGCTCGAAGGCCGACGATGACGGGGTGCCGAATTCCGAGCTGATGCCCATCGGGGTCTTCGCCCGGCGCACTGGCCTGACTCCCAGCGCGCTGCGGTTCTACGACGATTCCGGACTGCTGCCGCCCGCCGAGACCGACCCGGTCTCGGGTTACCGCTACTACGGCGCCGACCAGGTGCCGCGGGCCACCACCCTCCGCCGGCTCCGCCGGATCGCCATGCCGCTGGCCACCGCCGGGGCGGTGCTCGACGCCGGGCCCGGCGAGGCGTCCCGGCTGATCGACGAGCACGTCGCGAAGGTCCTCGGGGACGCGGCGGCGGTACGCGGGGACGCCGCCGCGCTCAAGTCCTCGCTCCATGGCGTGCCGAGCCGGCCGGTCGCCGCGCTGAAGGGGCCCGGACTGGCCGACGCGGTCGAGCAGGTCCTGACCGCGACCGCGTGCGATCCGGGACCGCCGGTGCTGGGCGGACTGCGCGTCGAGGCGACCGCCGAGGCGGTCGCGCTGACCGCGACTGACCGGTACCGGCTCTCGACCCGGACGCTCGTCCCCGCCGAACCGGCGGCCAACGCCTGGGCCGCCACGGTCGACGGCGGTGAACTGCGGGCCGCGACCGGCGAGATGCGCCGCAGCGCGCTGGTGCGGATCGAGGCGACGCCGTACGGGATCCGGCTGCGCATGGCGGGCCGGGAGGACCGGCACTGCCGGCTGCTGACGGACGAGTTCCCCGACCACCACCTGATGCTCGCGTCCCTGCCGGAGGCCACCACCCGCGCGACGGTGGCGAAGGACGCGCTGCTGCGGGCCCTGGAGGAACACCCGGGTGAGCGGATCGAGCTGCACGCCACCCGGCACGGCCTGACACTCCCGGCGTCCGGCGAACACCCCGGCACCCCGCTCCCGGCCACCGTGACGGGACGGGAGGCGCGGATCTCCTTCGAGCTGACCACCCTCTACCCGGCCGTCAGCACCGCCATCGGCCCCGACGTGATGCTCGACCTGCGCGGGGCCGACCAGCCCGTCACGGTCCGCTCCGCCGACCGCGGCGACCTGACCACCTGGGCCATGCCTGCCGGCCCCGGCCACTGCGCCTGACCGACGACCACGAGGAGCCCTTCCGATGACCACCCCCGCCGCCCCCGACCCGACGATGGAGGCCATCGGCGCCGCCGTCGCCGAAGGACAGACCGGCCAGGCGCAGGCCGCCCGCAGGAAACTCCTGGATCTGTGGTCCGCGATCGGCCCCACCGGCGCCCCGCTGCACCGCTGCACCCTCGCGCACCACCTGGCGGACCTCTACGAGGACCCCGCCCGGGCCATGGCCTGGGACGTCCGGGCCCTGGACGCCGCCGACGCGGTGACCGAGCGGCGCCTGCGGGAGCACCACGCCGGTCTGCGCATCGCCGCCTTCTACCCCTCCCTGCACCTCAACCTCGCCGACGACTACCGCCGGCTCGGATCGTTCGACGCCGCCGCCGAGCACATCGACGCGGCCCGCGGGCACGCACCCGACCTTCCCGAAGGCGCCTACGGCGACTTCCTGCGCACCGCCGTCGAGCAGGTGGCCGAGGCCATCACCCGGCGGGACACCACCCGGCGGTCCTCCGCCCCGGGCCCCACCGCATGACGCACGGGCAACACGCCCCCGGCCGCACGGGGGGCGGCACCGCTCCGCCGAACGCCGCCGGGACCGGGGTTTGCCGGACCGGCAAACGTACTCGCCCTCCGAGCGGGGGCTTCCACATAATCGGAGCCGAGCCGCCGGAGGGCCGGAGAGGACCAGTCCGCACCCACGGCGGCGCCCCACGGCCCTTGAGGAGGCCCTGTGCCGCAGCACGACGGACGACACACCACGGAGACCACCCACCGGTCGGTGCCCTCGCCGGGAGGCCGGATCCACCTGGTGGAGCAGGGCAGCGGGCCGCTGGTGCTGCTCGTCCACGGCTTCCCGGAGTCCTGGTACTCCTGGCGCCACCAGCTGCCGGCCCTCGCGGCGGCGGGGTACCGCGCGGTCGCGATCGACGTGCGCGGCTACGGCCGCTCCTCCGGACCGGCCGCGACGGACGCCTACCGGATGCTCCACCTGGTGGAGGACAACGTCGCGGTGGTGCGCGCCCTGGGTGAGGAGACGGCGGTTGTCGTCGGCCACGACTGGGGCTCGCCCATCGCCGCGAACTCCGCGCTGCTCAGGCCGGAGGTCTTCCGCGCCGTGGGATTGCTGAGCGTCCCCTACAGCCCGCGCGGCGGCCCGCGCCCCGGCGACGTCTTCGCGCGGATGGGAGGTGAGGAGGAGCTCTACGTCTCCTACTTCCAGCGGCCCGGCCGCGCGGAGGCCGAGATCGAGCCCGATGTGCGCGGCTGGCTCGCGGGCCTCTACGCGGCCCTGTCCGCCGACACCATGCCCGCACCCGGCGCCCCCGACCCGCACTTCGTCGGCAGGGGCGCGACGATGCGGGAGCGGTTCCCCGCCGGCCGGCTGCCCGCCTGGCTGGGCGAGGAGGAACTCGACTTCTACGCCGGTGAGTTCGAGCGCACCGGATTCACCGGGGCACTCAACCGCTACCGGAACATGGACCGCGACTGGGAGGACCTCGCCGCCTACGACGGCGCCCCCGTCACCCAGCCCTCGCTGTTCGTCGGCGGCGGCCTGGACGCCTCCACGACCTGGCTTGCCGACGCGATCGAGGCGTATCCGGCCACGTTGCCCGGCCTGGTGGCCTCCCACATCCTCGACGGCTGCGGCCACTGGATCCAGCAGGAGCGCCCCGCCGAGGTCAACTGCCTGCTGACCGGCTGGCTCGCCACCCTGCCCGCCTGACCCACCCCTTCTGCCGCGCTTCCGCCCGCACCACCCGGGCGGCCCTGACCATGGCGGGGTGGTACGGCTACGTGTGGCTGGCCGAGCCGATGAGCGTCCTGTCGAGCCCCGGCGGCGGACCGCGTACGCCGGGTGACCGTACACGCACTCCGGGTGGACGGCGTGCGGCCCTTTGTTCGGCCGCGGGGGAGACCGCGCGTACAGCACAGCACCGGGAGGGCCGCCCATGACCACAGACGACGCCCGCGCCACGGAGGAAGTGGATCCGGGAGCGGACCCGGCAGTGGACCCGGGAGGGGAACCGAACCCCTCGAGCAGCCTGCGCCCCTTCGGCGCCGTCGTCCAGGCCCTGCGCGAGCACGCCGGCCTCAGCCGCGCCGAACTCGGCACCTGGGTGCGGTACTCCAAGCACACGGTGGCCTCGGTGGAGCTGGGCCGCCGGATGCCCGACGAGTCGTTCGTGGAACTGGCCGAGGTCGCCCTCGGCGACACCGGCGCCCTGCGCAAGGCCGCCAAGCACCTGACACGCGGCGAACCGGGCCTGGCCACCTGGTTCCGCCAGTGGGCCCGCCTGGAACGGCTCGCGGTGAGCCTGGCCACGTACGAGTGCAGGCTGGTGCCGGGGTTGTTGCAGACGGAGGCGTACATGCGCGCCCTCTGCGAGAACGACATCCCACCTCTCACGGACGAGGAACTGGAAGCCACTGTGCGAGCCCGTGTGGAGAGGCAGCGGTTGCTCCACGAGAGGCCCGGCACCACCTTCGACTTCATCGTCGAGGAGGCCGTCTTCATGCGCCGTCTCGGCGGGATCGAGGTCACCTGCGAACTGCTCGACCACATCCTCGGCCTCATCTCCCGGCGTAACGTGACGCTCCAGGTCATGGCTGCGGACAGCGAGCAACACGCCTGCCTCGCCGGTCCCGTCCGGCTGCTCGAGACACCGGACGGGCAGTGGCTGGCGTACTCGGAGGGACAGGAGAACGGGCGCCTGATCGCTGACCGGAAAGAGGTGAGCCGCGTCCAGAAGCGCTATGTGAGACTGCGCTCGCAGGCCCTGTCCCCGAAAGAGTCCGCGGGCCTGCTGGAGCGGATGCGAGGAGAGTTGTGAGGACGACGGAACTCGACTGGTTCAAGTCCAGCTACAGCAGCGCCCAAGGCGATGACTGCGTGGAGGTCGCCGTCACCGGGCAGGCCGTGCACGTGCGGGACTCCAAGGACGTGAGCCGCCCGGCCTTCGCGGTCGGCCGCGAGGGCCGGGGCCGGTTCGTACGGCACATAGCGGGGGAGTAGCGCGGGACGGGCCCTGGCGGAAGAGGCTCCGGGGGGGGGGGGGGGGGGGGGGGGGGGGGGGGGGGGGGGGGGGGGGGGGGGG
>NZ_JAJFAU010000165.1:0-1329 GCF_022614595.1 Streptomyces sp. CNQ085 | reverse complement strand
CCCCGATACCGGCGAACGCCGTTCGCAGCTCGTCCAGTTCGGCGACGAGGGTCCGGGTGAGCGCGCCGTGTTTCCGGGTGACGGCCTCCGGTCGTCACGGCTTCTGCGTCGGGCTCCGCTTGACTTGAGGCGACTCAAGTTTTATGCCGGAGATACAGGCATAAGAAGCCCGGTTCCCGCACCGTGCGCTGGTGGGCGGCGGTGGCGAGAGGAGGGACCACAGGTGGCACGAGCGGTAGGCATCGATCTGGGCACCACCAACTCCGTGGTGTCCGTGCTGGAGGCCGGCGAGCCCGCGGTCGTCGCCAATGCCGAGGGCGCCAGGACCACCCCTTCGGTGGTGGCGTTCGCCAAGAACGGTGAAGTGCTGGTGGGGGAGGTCGCCAAGCGGCAGGCGGTGACGAACGTGGAGCGCACCGTCCGCTCGGTCAAACGGCACATGGGCGAGGAGGGCTGGCGCTTCCCCGCCACGGGGGACGTGGACGGCAGGCGGTACGCCGCCCAGGAGATCTCCGCGCGGGTGCTGCAGAAGCTGAAGCGGGACGCCGAGGCGTACCTGGGCGAGAAGGTCACCGACGCGGTGATCACCGTCCCCGCCTACTTCAACGACCACGAGCGCCAGGCCACCAAGGAGGCCGGCGAGATCGCGGGCCTGAACGTCCTGCGCATCGTGAACGAGCCGACCGCGGCCGCCCTGGCCTACGGTCTGGAGAAGGACGACCAGACGATCCTGGTCTTCGACCTCGGCGGCGGCACCTTCGACGTCTCGCTGCTGGAGATCGGCGAGGGCGTGGTGGAGGTGAGGGCCACCAACGGCGACACGCACCTGGGCGGCGACGACTGGGACCAGCGGATCGTCGACCACCTGGTCAGGCAGTTCAAGAACGCCTACGGGGTCGATCTGGCCAAGGACAAGATGGCCGTCCAGCGGCTGCGCGAGGCGGCGGAGAAGGCGAAGATCGAGCTGTCCAGCTCGACCGAGACCACCATCAACCTGCCCTACGTCACCGCGTCGGCCGAGGGCCCGCTGCACCTGGACGAGAAGCTCACCCGGGTCCGGTTCCAGGAGCTGACCGCCGACCTGCTGGAGCGCTGCAAGGGGCCCTTCCACCAGGCCGTGAAGGACGCGCGGGTGCCGGTCTCCGAGATCGACCACGTGGTGCTGGTCGGAGGGTCCACGCGGATGCCCGCGGTGACGGACCTGGTCAGGGAGCTGACCGGCGGCAAGGAGGCGAACAAGGGCGTCAACCCCGACGAGGTGGTGGCCATCGGCGCCTCGCTGCAGGCCGGTGTCCTCAAGGGCGAGGTCAAGGACGTCCTGCTGCTGGA
>NZ_JAJFAU010000164.1 GCF_022614595.1 Streptomyces sp. CNQ085 | reverse complement strand
GCATCAACATATCTGGCGTTGACTTTTGGCACGCTGTTGAGTTCTCAAGGAACGGACGCTTCCTTCGGCACCCCTTCCGGGGCCCCTCCGGGCGCTTCCCTTCGGTGTCTCCGACTCTATCAGATCCCTTTTCGGTCTCCGAATCCCCGCCGGCGGGGTCCCGCTTTTCTTTCCGCACCGTTTCCGGCGCTTCCACCACCGTAGCGGATTTCCCGTCCGGCTCCTAATCGGGCCGCCCGGACCGGAATTGCGGCATGCCGCAATTCACTCCCGGAAGGGAATCACACCAAGTGAGTGGTCACCGCCGAGGGCGACAGAAGAGCTGCCCGGAGAACCGTTCCGGCTCCCTGGCAACTCGGAGAACCTTACGGATCGCTCCACCGGCTGTCAAGCAGCATCCGTGCTCCCTTCGGACCGGCGCCGACAGGGTTCCGTCCGGCCGTTCAGTCCAGGTCGCTGAGACGGCCGCCGGCGTCCGGCTGGGTGTCCTCGACCCGGCGCAGCAGGCGTGTCAGCAGCTCTCCCAGGGTGACACGCTCCTCGCCGGACAGGTCCTGGAGCAGGTCTTCCTCGAAGACCGAGGCCATTCGCATCACCTGGAGCCACTTCTCCCGGCCGTCGTCGGTCAGCCCGACGATCACCCGTACGCGGTTGCTCTCGTCCCGCTCCCGGGTGACCAGGCCGACGGTGGCCATGCGGTCGATGCGGTGGGTCATGGCAGCGGGGGTGAGGCCCAGTCGCTTGGCGAGGGCCCCCGGGCCCAGGCGGTAGGGCACGCCCGCCATCACCAGTTCCTTCAGCACCTCCCACTCGGCGTGGTTGAGACCGAGAGTCGCCAGCTGGCGCCCGTAGGCGACGCTCATGCGCCGGTCGAGGCGGCTGAGCGCATTGACGATCTTCTCCACCTGGGGGTCCAGCTCGCCGTACTCGCGCTGGTAGATGGCGATCTGCTCGTCGAGCGTGGGGCCGCGGTCCGGATCCGGGGAGGGCTGGTCAGGCATGGGACCGGAGTATGGCACGTGCTCGTTCACTTCGAAGTCTTTCTCCATGTACTCTTTAGCATCGAAGTTTATCTTCGAAGTCTTTCTTCGGGCTTCTCCCCCTGTACGTGCCTCAACGGCACCGGACTCAGAGGCAGGTGAGTGTGACCACCGCGACGGGCGCGACGCTGCGCCGGATCCAGACGGGGAACGCGCTGAGCGCGTTCGGCAACGGCTTCACCGTCCCGTTCATGTTCATCTACGTGGCCCAGGTGCGGAATCTGGGCGCGGGCGCCGCCGGGACGGTGCTCGCGCTCTTCGCCGTGGCCGCGCTGGTGGTGCTGCCCTTCACCGGGCGGGTGATCGACCGTCGCGGTCCGCTGCCCGTAGCCGTCGCGGGAACGGTCCTGGCCTCCGCCGGCTCGCTCGGCATCGCCTTCTTTGAGGGCGAGGCGGCGATGTACGTGTCCGCCGCCGTCTTCGGTACAGGCCTCTCCGTGATCCAGCCCGCGCTCGCCACGATGATCGTGTGGTCCTCCACCACCGCGACACGCTCGCGCGCCTTCGCCACGCAGTTCTTCCTCAACAACCTCGGGCTCGGGGTCGGCGGGCTGCTGGGTGGTCTGGTCGTGGACACCGAACGACCCTCGTCGTTCCTGCTGCTGTTCGGGATCGAGTCGGCGATGTACCTGGTCCTGGGCGCGACCGTGACGACGGTGCGGCTGCCGGACGGGCCGCGCGCCCAGTGCGCCTCCCCCGGCGGCCCCTCCCCCGGCGGTGAGGACGGGGCCGGGGGCGGCTGGCGGGAGCTGCTCTCCGACCGGGCGATGGTGGTGCTGTCCGCGCTCGGCTTCGTGATGTTCTTCGCCTGCTACGGGCAGTTCGAGTCCGGGCTGCCGGCTTACGCGGTCGAGACCTCGGGAATCTCCCCGGCCACGCTGGGGGCCGCGCTCGCCGCGAACACCGCGGTGATCGTGCTGGCCCAGTTCGTCGTGCTCAGGATGGTGGAACGGCGGCGGCGCAGCCGGGTGATCGCGCTGGTCGGGCTGATCTGGACGGTGGCGTGGCTGGCGGCCGGGGCGTCCGGACTGGTGGCCGACCACCATGCGGCGGCCGTCGCGGCGATCATCTCCACGTACGCGCTGTTCGGGCTGGGCGAGGCGATGCTGTCGCCGACCGTGGCGCCGCTGGTGGCGGACCTGGCTCCGGCCCCGATGATCGGGCGGTACAACTCCGCGTTCGCCCTGGTGAAGCAGCTGGCACTGGCGATCGGTCCGGCGGTGGGCGGGCCGATGGGCGCCACCGCGCACGGGCCGTACATCGTGATGCTGGTGCTGTGTTCACTCGGCGTCACCGTGCTGGCCCTGCTGCTGGGCCGCAGGCTGACCCCCTGGCAGGACAGCCCGTTGAGGGCGTCCCTGGTAGTCACCGCCTCGGTGCCGACCCGGTCCGCCGAAGCCGTGCGGGCCGGCTAGCGCGGGACGGTGTCCGGGAGCGCGAACTCGCACCACACCGCTTTTCCGCCGCCCGGGGTGCGGCGCGATCCCCAGGCGGAGGCGATGGTCGCGACGATGGAGATGCCCCGGCCGCTCTCGTCCACGGGGTCGGCGCGGCGGCGGCGCGGGAGGTGGTCGTCGCCATCGGTCACCTCGACGATCAGGCGGCGGTCGGTGCGGCGCAGGCGCAGGCACATGGGCGGGGTGCCGTGCTGAAGGGAGTTGGCGACCAGCTCGCTGGCGGCCAGCACCCCCAGGTCGTGCAGGGCCCGGGGGAACCGCCAGCTCGTCAGGACTCCCGAAGCGAAGGCCCGGGCGCGCGGGGCGGCCTCGACTCCTCCCAGGAGGTCGAGTGCGGCGTTGTGGAAGAGCTCCGCCTCGTGGCCGGTGCGGACCGGGTGCTGGAGAGCCAGGAGGGCGACGTCGTCGTCGTGCTCGGCGGTGATGCCCAGGGCCCGCAGGAGCCGGTCGCAGACGATCTGGGGACTGCCGGTGGCTCCGGCGAACGCCTCCTCCAGCATCTCGATGCCCTGGTCGATGTCGGCGTCGCGCCGCTCGACCAGTCCGTCGGTGTAGAGCACGGCGGCCGAGCCCTCCCCGAAGGGGACGGAGGCGGAGGTGTGCAGCCAGCCGCCGGTGCCCAGCGGCGGGCCGGTGGACTCGTCGGCGCGGTGGACCGTGCCGTCCGGGTCCCGGACGAGGACCGGCAGATGGCCGGCGGAGGCGTACGCCAGGCGGCCCTCGTTGGGGTCGTGGACGGCGTAGAGGCAGGTGGCGATCTGGTTCGGGTCGATCTCGGCGGCGAGTCCGTCGAGGAGCTGGAGCACCTCGTGGGGCGGCAGGTCCAGCCGTGCGTACGCGCGTACGGCCGTGCGGAGCTGTCCCATGACGGCGGCCGCCCGCAGCCCGCGGCCCATCACGTCGCCGATGACCAGGGCGGTGCGGCCCGCGCCCAGGGTGATGACGTCGTACCAGTCGCCGCCGACCGCCGCGTCGGTGCCGCCCGGGCGGTACGTGGCGGCCACCCGCAGGTCGTCGGGCTGCTCCAGTTGCTGCGGGAGCAGACTGCGCTGGAGGGTGACGGCCGCCTCGCGCTGGCGGCGCTCGCTGACGCGCAGCCGCTCGGCCGCCTCGACCTGGTCGGTCACCTCGGCGGCGAAGACGAGGACGCCGCGCCGCGGTCCCGGGCCCTTCAGCTCCACGGGTGTGCAGGTGAAGGTGTAGTACCCCAGGCGGGTGCCGCCGGCGGCTCCGGGACCCCCGCCGGCCCGGCCCTCCACCCGGCGGGACTTGACAGTGCGGGGCCTGCCGCTGCGCAGGACCTGGTCCATCAGCGGCAGGAGGCCCAGCTCGGCCAGTTCCGGCAGGGCCTCGCGGGCGGGGGCGCCGGGTGTGCGGGGGCCGAAGGCCGCGGCGTAGGCGTCGTTGACGAAGGCGATGCGGTGATCAGGACCGTGGACGAGGGCGACCAGGGCGGGGACCTGCCCGAGCAGGTCCTGTACGGACAGGTCCTGTACGGACGGGACGTCGGGGCCGCGTCCGGCTCCCCCGGCGTTCGCAGCGGACGGTTCGCCGCGCTCGTCCCGGGCGGCCGGGACGGAGCCGGTGGGGGCCGGTGCCTCGGGCGGGCGCCGTACGGCCCTGGCGGCGAGGCGTCGTTGCCGTTGCGTGCCGGGCAGCCGGGCGCTCCAGCGCGTGAAGTTCACTGCGTGCGGTCCGATCCGATTCCGATGTTCTCGTGTCTGGCGTGTATGAGCGGGCCCGTCGCGCCGGCCGCGCCCCCCGGTGACTCTTCGCTGACGCGGGCCCACCCATGGTCACACGTTCAGTGTGGTCGATGACACCGGCGGGTGTCAGGGGCCCTCGGGGTGGCGGCCGGTGCCCGCGGCGAGTTCGAACTCCGCGCGCGGGTGCTCGAGCGAGCCGAGCGAGACGATCTCACGCTTGAACAGGCCGGCGAGCGTCCACTCCGCGAGGATGCGCGCCTTGCGGTTGACCGTCGGAACCCGGCTGAGGTGGTACATGCGGTGCAGGAACCAGGCAGGGTAGCCCTTGAGTCTGCGGCCGTACACATGGGCGACGCCCTTGTGCAGGCCGAGCGAGGCGACGGAGCCCGCGTAGGAGTGCTGGTACCGCGCCGGTTCCCGGCCGCGCAGCGACGCCACCAGGTTGTCGGCCAGTAGGCGCGCCTGGCGCACGGCGTGCTGGGCGTTGGGGGCGCACTCCGGAGGCCCTCCATCCCCTGAGACGCCGTCCCGGGGCGATCCGGCCGCCGCCAGGTCCGGGACGGCGGCGGCGTCGCCCGCGGACCAGGCGTGCTCGACGCCCTCGACGCGCAGGGCCGCGGTGCAGCGCAGCCGGCCGCGCCCGTCGCGGGGGAGGTCGGTCCGCTCCAGGAGGGGGTGGGGTTTGACGCCCGCGGTCCACACGAGGGTGCGGCAGGGATGGCGGGAGCCGTCGCTGAGCTGGGCGACGCGGTTCTCGCAGGAGTCGAGGCGGGTCTCCAGGCGTACGTCGACGTTACGGCCGCGCAGTTCGCGCACGGCGTAGCGGCCCATGGCCTCGCCGACCTCGGGGAGGATGCGGCCGGTGGCCTCGACGAGGATCCACTTCATGTCCCGGGGGCGGATGTTGTGGTAGTAGCGGCAGGCGTAGCGGGCCATGTCCTCCAGCTCGGCCAGCGCCTCGACACCGGCGTAGCCGCCGCCGACGAAGACGAAGGTGAGGGCGGCGTCGCGGACGGCGGGGTCGCGGGTGGAGGAGGCGACGTCGAGCTGTTCGAGAACGTGGTTGCGCAGACCGATGGCCTCCTCGACGGTCTTGAAACCGATGCCGTGGTCGGCGAGGCCGGGGACCGGGAGTGCCCGGGAGACCGAGCCCGGGGCGAGGACGAGTTCGTCGTAGGGCACCTCGACGGGGCCGGTTCCGGTGTGCTCGGTGGCGAGGGTCTCGACGGTGGCGGTGCGCCGGGCGTGGTCGACGGACTTCACCTCGCCGATGACGATCCGGCAGTGGGGCAGCACGCGGCGCAGGGGGACGACGACATGGCGCGGGGAGATGGAGCCGGCCGCCGCCTCGGGCAGAAAGGGCTGGTAGGTCATGTAGGGGTCGGGAGTGAGCACGGTGACCTGTGCACCCCCGGCGCCCTTCCGCGCGCGCCTCAGTTCGTGTTTCAGGCGCCGCTGGAGGCGCAGGGCGGTGTACATGCCTACGTAGCCGCCGCCGACCACGAGAATGCGCGCGGGTTCCTTCGTCACCTGTCCATGACGCACCCGCGAGTGGACGTTTGTCCACAGGTCCCGGGAAACATATGACCGGCGGAAGGTTCGGGTCCGGGGTTCGTCGATCCGCCATGGACGGGAGAAGGCACAGTTCAGCGGGGGTGTGAGGGGTGTGCGGAGAGAAGCCGGGAGGGGGACGGGCGGCGTACTCCGGTCGGGGGTCGGAGGTGGCGGAACATCACTCTTCTCTCGTGACCGGGGCTCAACTATGTTCGTAGCACGCCGGACGGAGCCATGACCGTGTTCCGGCGGTAATGGTGGGGGGCCTCCGGGGGGAGGCTGCCATACAACCGGGGGAATACAACATGCATATTCAGGGCATTCAGGGCTCTCGCTGGTCAACCGCCGTCGTCGCCGACTCTTCCGACGGCGGGGCGGGCGGGGCGGCCGGCGGGGGGAGCGTCGGGGGCGGCGGGCGTACGACTCCGCTGCGAGTCGACGCCCAGCGCAATCTGGAGCACGTGCTGCGCGCCGCCCGCGAGGTCTTCGGCGAGTCGGGCTACGGCGCTCCGATGGAGGACGTCGCACGCCGGGCACGGGTCGGAGTCGGCACGGTCTACCGGCGTTTTCCCAGCAAGGACGTGCTGGTCCGACGTATAGCGCAGGAGGAGACGGCGCGACTGGCCGAGCAGGCGCGCGAGGCTCTGGGGCAGGAGGAGGAGCCGTGGCCGGCGCTCTCCCGGTTTCTGCGCACCTCGGTGGATTCCGGCGCCGGGCGGCTGTTACCGCCTCGAATACTGCGGGTCGGGTCGTTCGCCGACGGGCCCGACGGTGCGGTCGAGGGCACGGGGGCCGGCCCGGGAGGATCGCGTACGCCGCAGGGAAGCGAGCACGGACAGCCCGGCCTGCGGCTGGTGAACGACCGGACCACCCGGGAGGACGTACCGGAGAGGGTCGGCCAGGGGCGGGACGGCGCCGGGAGCGTCGGGAGCCCCGAGGAGGACGCGGGCGTCTCCGACCTGCTCGGTGTCGTCGGCAGGTTGGTGGAGCGGGCGCAGGCGGCCGGCGAACTGAGGTCGGACGTGACGGTCGCGGACGTACTCCTGGTGATAGCCACGGCGGCGCCGGCCCTGCCGAACGCGGTGCAGCAGGCCGCGGCCTCGGCACGACTGCTCGACATCCTGCTGGAGGGGCTCAGACCTCGGCACGCGAAGCCCGTGGGGGCCTGAGGCCGGTTCCGGGGCGGGGGACGGAGCCTGGTCCGCGGTCCGGTCCATGGTCTGCCGGTTCCTGTCGGCGTGGCCGTCGGCAGGTGCGGTCGTGCGGCCGCCGGGTCCCGGTGCCCGGTGGTGGAGCAGTGTTTTTCGGTCAGATTCGCGTGGCCCCCGTTCGGCCCTATACCTCGCGAGAGGGCCGCATGCGCACCGTTTTGCGGTTTCCCGCCCCGGACGGGTGATTGAGGCGCACGGCCGGGAATGCGCGGCCCTCGCCGTGACACGCTTTGCCGGTGTTCGGTGGCGACTGTGTGTACGGGGGTTCTCGCTTTGGGTGCTGACGGACGGGAGGGGCCCCGCGATTCGCGGGACGTGGAGAGGGCCGACAGTCCGGCGGGCACCGTGTCCTGCGACGCGGAACCGGCCGGTGCCCGGCCCGGCGACGCGGAACTGGTCTCGCGGATGCGCGGTGGGGACACCAGGGCGTACGAGGAGCTGTACCGGCGGCACTCCGACGCGGTGCGCCGCTACGTGCGCCACTGCTGCCGGGACGCGGCGGCCGCGAACGATCTGACGGACGAGGTCTTCGCGCGAATGCTGCTGGCCGTGCCTAGTGGCGGAGGGCCGGATACGGCGGTGCGCACCCATCTGCTGGCGGCGGTCCGGGATGTGGCGGCGACCTGGACGGGGACGAGTGGCCGGGATCTGCTCGTCGAGGAGTTCGCGGTGTTCGCGGCGGCGGCCGGGCCACCGGGAGGTGGGGCGGCCTCCCGGGCGGACACGAGCGTGCGTGCCATGCGGAGGGCGGAGCGGTCCACGGCGGTGCGCGCCTTCCGTGATCTGCCCGAGCGGTGGCAGGTGGTGCTGTGGCACACCGTGATCGAGGATGAGTCCCCCCGGGATGTCGCGCCGCTGCTGGGCCTGACGGAGGGCGCGGTGGCGGTGCTGGCACAGCGGGCGCGGGAGGGGTTACAGCAGTCCTGCCTCACGGTGCACACCGCCGGGACGCGGGCGGCGGGCGGCGACTGCGCACGCCGTACCGACCGGCTGGGGACGTATGTGCGTGGGGGGTTGCGGGCGCGGGCCGACCGGGGACTGCGCCGGCATCTGGAGCGGTGCGCCGACTGCCGGTCGGCGGCGCTGGACGCCAGGGACGTCTGCGAACGGCTCCGGTTGCTGCTGCCGTTGGCGGTCGTGGGCTGGGGCGCGGACGTGTACTCACCGTATCCGATGGTGGGATCGGCGCGGGCGTGTGCGGCGCAAGGGCATGCGGAGCGGGGCTGGGCCGAGGGGGGAGAAGCCTGGCGGGCAGGCTCGGCGGGAGGGCTCTCCGTGTGGGCGTACCCGGTGGCCGCGGAAGCGGGCCCGGTCGCGTCCGGGGGCGTGGACAGTGCGGCCGGCAGTGGTGCCGCGGCGTTCGACGGGCTGGGGTCGACCGCGAAGGCGGGCATCACGGCGGGGGTGATGGCCGCCGCCGTGGCCGCCGCGCTGACACTGGCGCTGGTGGCGGACGGTCAGCGGCTACGGGGCTCATACCAGGGGCCTGAGGCACGGCCTTCGGCGACCGACGCGCCCGGTGGGGCGGAGACGGGAGCGGAGGCCGGAGGGTCGAGGGCGCGGGCCGTGTCGCCGCGGGAGGCGGCGGGGATGGGCAAGGACGCGCCGGGCCGGGAGCCGGCCCCTGCGGAGGACCTCCCCGGGCCGGGTGCGGAACGGGACGCGGGGCCCGGATCCCCGTACGCGCCGGGGCCCCCGGCCGAGTCCGGGGCGAGGCCGGGAGCCGGGGCGCCCTCGCCCGGTTCCGGGCCGGCGCCCGGCGGGACGGCCGGCCCCACAACCGGACCGGCATCTCCGCCGGCATCTCCGCCGACACCCCCGCCGGCGTCACGGCCTTCCGCGACCACCGTGCACCGGCTCGACCGGCTGCCCCGCGGAGGTGGTTCGGACGGCCCTTCCGTGCGGGAGGGGAGCGGCTGGTTGTGGCAGCGCTCGCAGCTTCGCACCGGCGGCCGGGACCGGGGTTACGGGGTTACGGTGCCCGCCCGTTCCTCCGTGTCGGTCGACCTGGGCGGTGCCTGCGTCTCGTTCGACGCGCTCGCCGGTGTGGACGATCTGACGGTGCTGCGGGGCGCGGTGAGGTTCTCCGTGTACGGTGACGGCGTCCGGCTGTGGGAATCGGGCGTCGTCCGGCGGGGCGGGGAGCCGGTGCCGGTCCACGTCCCCCTGGCCGGTGTGAGGACGCTGCGGCTGGTGGTCGAGCCGAACGGGGTGCTGGACTCGGCGGTCATGGCCGCCTGGGCCCGGGCGCGGATCGGCTGCCGCTGATCCCCCCCCCCCCCCCCCCCCCCCCCGCGGCAGGTACTGGCGCGGAGGGCTCGCGCACCCGGGCCTGACCGGGCCGACTCACAGGCCGGGGCGCTGCGGCACCCCTCCGGCCACCGCGCGCCGGCGTTCGGTGGCCGCGCCCGTGCCCGTCCAGCAGCTGCCCCGGCGGGCCAGCAGCCGCCGCAGCCACACCTCGGTGGAAACCAGCTCCGCCAGCCCGTCCAGCGGCAGCGCCTCACCCCCAGCCGCGGCCCGCAGTGCCTTGCGGACGACCCGGGCCTCCACCAGCCCGGCGTCGGCCAGCAGGGGCGCGTCGAAGAGGTCGATGAGATCGCCGACGCGGGATCGCAGTCCCGTCCGGGCCGCCGCCGTGTGGGTGGCGCGGGAGGGGGCGCCCCAGCCGGGCGGCAGTTCGTGGACACCCGCTCCCGCCAGGACGGCGCGCAGCACCGCCGCCCGCGCCCCCGGCTGTACGCGCAGCGCCTCGGGCAGAGCCCGGCAGGCCCGGACCACCTGGTTGTCCAGGAAGGGCGCGTGCAGCCGCTGGCCGCGGACCTCCGCGGCCTGTTCGAGTATCCGGTGGTCGGCGGCCAGCCGGGCGAGCGCCGCCCGTGCCCGCCGCTCCCCGGGACGCGTGCCCGTCTCCCCGGGCGCCGGGCGGAGGGCCGCCCTCTCCAGCCGAATCGATACTTCGGCCAGCGCCTCCCCCGTCAGCCAGCGCGCGGCCGGCCCCGGGCGGCACCAGGCGAGGGCGGACAGCGAGGCGTCGAGCACCCCGGGCCCGGTCTCGTGGACGGCGCCGCCCGCGCTCCAGGCCCCGGCGCCCGCCACGCTCCCGGTGACGTCCCGCTCCCGCAGCCGCCGCGCCGTCTCCAGCACCCCGTCCCGGTACGGCGTACGGGCCAGCCGCCGTGCCGCGCGGTAGACGGTGAGCGGCACGAGCACCGAGCGCCCGGCCGCGCCCTCCGCCTTCGCCAGCGCCATGACCGGCCGCAGCAGATGGCGGCGGCGCCGGTCCAGCAGCAGGTCGGCCAGCCGGGCCGGGTGCGCGTCGAGCACCTCGCGGGCGCCGTATCCGGACAGGTGGTCCGCGCTGCCGGCCGCCAGACGCAGCCGGTGCCGCTCGGCGACGACCAGCGAGGGTCCCGGCTCGTCGGTCAGCGGCCCGTCGGCGAGCGGACCGCCGCCGGGACCGGTGTACGGCAGGGCCTCCTCGCCGCCGGCGGCGACGACGTGGTGCAGCCGGGGGCTCTCGGCGATGCCGCGGGCGCGTTCCAGCTCGGCCTCGCGTCCCGGGAGCGGATCCAGCGTCAGGTCGTTGAAGGTGACGGCGAGCAGCCGCTCGCCCGCCGATGTCCCCGGCGTGCCGTACACCGTGCCCGGGACGCCGGGCAGTCCGGCGGCCAGCAGCGCGAGCGTCGCCGACGCGCTGCCGCCCGACAGGTCGGCGCCGATGCCGGGCGCGGGCCCTCTGGCCCGTCCGCCGGGGCGGTCCGCGAGCCGCTGGGCCGGTCC
>NZ_JAJFAU010000163.1 GCF_022614595.1 Streptomyces sp. CNQ085 | reverse complement strand
GACCGGCACCCCGTCCACCGCAGCAAGGCCGTCCGCGCCTGGCTGGAGAAGAACGCCGAACGGATCGAACTGCACCTGATGCCCGGATACAGCCCCGAGCTCAACCCCGACGAGATCCTGAACGCCAGGGTCTTTGCGTGAAGCGGATCGGTCCGGTTCGGGGGTCTCGCCCGTGACATGGCGTCATCTCCCGGTCCGGGGTGGATAGCGGTGCAGGCACGGTGCTGGTGATCATGTGGTTGTCGAGACCCATGAGAACCGAGCGAGACCGTGCCTGCTCCTGCATCATCTCCCATGCCCGCCGCGCTGGACCACCTGGCCCGTGCCGAATCCGCTGCCCCGGTCGCCGAGGCCGTTGACCTGCACCATTACCTGGCCCTGGTACCCGATCCACGTGATCGACGAGGACGCCTGTATCCGCTGGCCCCGATGTTGTCCGCGGCAGCGGCAAGCGTGCTGGCCGGCGCCCGTTCCCTGACCGCGATCGGCGAATGGATCGCGGACGCGCCGTGCTGGACGCTACGAGCTCTGGGCTTCGCCCCGGACCCGCTGACCGGCCGGGTCCTCGTCCCGCACCCGGCCACCGTGCGCCGCCTGCTCGCCCGTCTGGACGGCGACGCCCTGGACCAGGCGATCGGCGCCTTCCTCAGCGCCCGGACCAGCGGCACCACCGACACCGGCGGACTGCGGCCGATCGCCGTGGACGGCAAGACCGTGCGCGGCTCGCGCACCCCGACCCGGTCGGCCACCGCCCTGCTGGCCGCGATGACGCACGGCGGAGACGTCCTGGCCCAGTGCCAGGTCGCCGACAAAAGCAACGAGATCCCCACCTTCGCACCCCTGCTGGACACCCTCGACCTGACCGGCGCCGTGATCACCGCGGACGCCCTGCACACCCAGCACGCCCACGGTTCCTACCTGCGGGAACGCGGCGCCCACTACATCGCGGTCGTCAAGCGCAACCACCCGGGCCTGTCCGACCGCATCCGCCGCCTGCCCTGGCGCGAGATCGCCCTGGACCACTACGACCGCACCCGCGCCCACCACCGCACGGAGATCCGCCGCCTGAAGACCGCCGCGTTCGCCCACATCGACTACCCCGACGCGGCCCAGGCCCTCCAAGTCGTGCGCTGGCGCCGCGACCTGGGCACCGGCAAGCTCTCCATCGAGCGCGTCTACCTGATCACCAGCCTGGAACCCGGCCAGGCCACCGGCGCCCAGCTCGCCGCCTGGATCCGCGGCCACTGGGGGATCGAGAACCTCCTCCGCCACGTCCGCGACCGCACCTTCCACGAGGACGACTCCAAGATCCGAACCAGCCATCTCCCTCGCACCATGGCGTCCCTGCGCAATCTCGCGATCGGCATCCACCGGCAGGACGGACACACGAACATCGCCGCCGCTCTCCGCCACACCGCTCGCGACCCCCGCCGCCCCCTGACCGCCCTCGGCCTCACCGGATGAAACCGGACAAGATCACTTCACGCAAAGACCCTGTCCTGAACGCGGACCTCAAACGCCACGTCCACGCCGCCCGCGCCCGCTCAGCCGACGACCTCGCCCGCGAGACCCGACGTTTCCTCCACCGCCGCCAGCGCCAACCCCGCCACATCCGCGGCTACTTCCACGCCCGCCACGTCCGCTACACCCTCGAATAGGCAACTGAACAGTTCCGCCTCAATATATCCGCCGTCGAGCGGGAGCCGGACACCACGCGCGCGAAGTTCTTCCAGTCCTGGACGGTCACGAAAAAGGGTGCGGATCTGGAGATCCACACCGCGTACAACACCGATATCTTCGACGCCGAGACGATCGCGACCATGCAGCGGGTGTTCGTCGGCATTCTGCGCAGGGCGGTGTCCATGCCGGACACCAGCATTCGGCAGTCGTGGGCACATGACGAGGATTCCCGTGACGTGCAGGCGCGTCTGGGCAAGGGGAACACGGTGCCGACGCCCACCGGCAACGTCTTCACGCACTTCTGCCGTGTTGCGGAGGAGCACGAGCAGCGCGTGGCCGTCAGCACACCCGACGAGGTGGTGACCTACGGCGAGCTGCGGCGGCGCGTGGAGGCGATCCGCGTGCACTTGGCGGCCAACGGGGTCGGTGCCGGCGATCGACTGGGCGTCGCGCTCGCTCCGTCGGCGGATTTCCCGGCGACCCTCCTGGCGCTGATGGCTATGGGTGCCGTGTACGTGCCGATCTACGCGATGAACCCGCCGGGCCGTATCGCGACGATCATCGAGAACGCTGCGGTGCAGCGGGTGATCTGCGACGCGACGACGGCCGGAGTCGCGCCCGCGCTGGAGTTCCGACTGCCAGCGGACCTTTCGGACGCGACCGACGATGCCGAGGCCGTCCCCGGCGGGGACACGGTCGCGTATCTGATGTACACCTTGGGCAGCACGGGTACGCCGAAGGGCGTGCTCATCAGCCACGACAGCATTCTGGGGTTCATCCAGAACATCCGGACGCTCTTCGAGCGTACTCCGCAGGATCGTTTCCTCGGCTATGCGTCCTGTGGGTTCGACGTGTCGGTGTTCGAGGTCTTCGGCGCCCTGCTGACCGGTGCCTCGCTCCACCTCGTGCCGTCCGCGATGCGGCTCGACATGGTCGGCGTCCAGCGGTTTCTGGAGGACCGGCGCATCACGGTGACGGACCCGCCGCCGTCGGTCATGAAGCTGCTCGATCCGGCTCCGCTTGGAGATGGGCAGTGGAGTACTGAACTTGAATTTGTGATGTCGGTCAGTCGTTGAGAGTCAGGCCGGTGCCGGCGAGGCAGCCGTCGACCACGTCGAGCCGGTACTGGACCTTCTCCTCGGCGCGCTCGGGGTGGGCCGTGAGGCCGTGGCCTTCATCGAGGACGACCTGAAAGCCGAGCAGTCCGGCATGCCCGGCTGACCCCTTCCCTGCCTCCGGCGGCGCACGGCCACAGGGCCCGGCCCTCTTTGAGGGCGGCCCTGCGCAGCAAGACCTGCCCCAAAGCCCTCGCAAAGCCCACAGACCACGGTGGCATGGGACGACCAAGGCACCACTCCGGCCTTCGCCACTACGGCCGGGCCGGCCGCGGAGGTCAGCGCACTGCTGCGGGGGTCAGTGGCTGCCAGCGGGGGCCGTTCGGGTCGCCGCTCCAGATCCACTGCTCGTGTTCGGCGCGGGTGAGGCCGAAGTCGTACAGCCCCGGCGCGCCGCGCTCCTCCCACACCGTCCAGGCGCGCAGTACTTCGTCGGCCAGGCGGCGGGGCCCGCCCTGGTAGGCCACGGCCGCCGAGCCGGGGCCGTTGCGGGAGTCCACGGTGGCCCAGGAGGAGTGGCCGTCGTGCAGCCACGCGGTCACCCCGCCTCTGTCACCGGTTTCGGTGGTGATGTGCACCTCGGGCAGCAGCACCCGCAGCGCGAACAGCAGGTGCCCGCCCTCCGGCCCGGCCAGCGGCCCCAGGGCGCGGGGGAACGGCGCCTCCACCTCCAGGGGATGCCGGTCGCGGACGCGGTGGAACGGTGCGCCTGGGTCGGTGCCGCGGGCGGGCATGAACATCCCCAACCCCTGTATCCACCCCGTCGCGGAGCGCCCATCGGGGGCGGCGGTGAGGGCGACGTGGCCCAGGCGTCCCCAGGGGGTGACGATCCGCCCGCCGGGCCGGGTCTGTTCCACCCACGCCCAGGGGACTTCCTCGACGGCGTAGGTGGCGATCAGCCGGTCATACGACGCGTCCTGCGGCCATCCGGCCGCCCCGTCCCCGACCCGGACGGCCACCTCGGCGCCGGCCGCTGCCAGCCGCGCCTCGGCGCCGGCGGCCAGGGATGCGTCGACCTCGACGGAGGTTACCCGGCCTGGTCCGGTGCGGTGGGCGAGCAGCGCGGCGTTCCAGCCGGTGCCCGTTCCCAGCTCCAGCACCCGTCGGCCGGGTTCCAGCAGCAGCGAGTCGAGCATGTCCACCACGACCGCCGGACACGACAGGCTGGAGGACGCCAGTCCGTCGGTGATCTGGGTGACGGCCGGATCATCCGGCCCGGCGTAGACCTCGGCCGCCCACCGCCCCGGATCGGCCGCCCTATCCACCGGTACGTAGACACCGGCGGACCCGTCCCAGGACCAGAGCCGGTCGGGAGCGAACCGGTGCCGGGGCAGAGCCTCGACGGCCCGGCGGATCCATGGCGAGCGCTCGGGCCACAGACCGCGCTCCGCCATGGCCCCGGCCAGATGGGCGGACCGCTCGTCGAGGCGCACCGGGTCAGTCCTTCTTGTGTTTGCCGCCGCCCGGCGGCGGGGTGGGCACCTGCCCGTCGGCGTTCCCCGGCGGCGGGGTGCCCTGCCCGGGGTCGGGCTCCGGCTTGCGGTGATCCCCCACAGCAACCTCCCATGCTGGAGAAGTGACGCCTCATCATGGCCTAGTGTCCGGCCCCGGGGCCGCCGTATCCGCGGATCCGGCCGAAAACCCCACCCCGCCGCGCGGCTCCGACCCCGCCGCGCGCCCGGCAAGGCGGGGCGGCCTTGCCGGATGCGGGGCAGACCAGCACGGCTGGACGAGGTGCGGGCAGGAGCATCCGTGCGGCCGCAGGAGGACTGCGACACCAACCGCCGGAACTCACCGACCCGGCGGACGTGTCCGCCGGCGGCTGCGAGCGAGCTGCGTCTGCTCGCGCAGGGCGCGGATCCAGGACTCCACGAAGCCGGTGGCGCGGGTGTGGTCTCCGGGCAGGCAGAACAGGTCCGGATCGGCCTGGAGCTGGTCCATCAGGGCTTGGTGGAGTTCGTGCCATATCGGGTCCAGGCAGCTCAGGAGCGCGTCGGCGAACTGCCGGGGGCCGGTGTCGATGGAGATCATCTGAGTGAGAGGCGAGCCCAGGCCGCGTTCGTCGATCCGGGCGCGCAGCGCGGCCAGGGCCGGGGTGTCGGGCATGAACAGGCCGTGCATCACATACAGGGCGTAGAAGGGCCGCAGCCCGGTCAGCACCGTGCGGGCCTGTATCAGCTCTTCCCAGCTCGCCTGCCGGACCTGCTCCAGCGGAAGGGCCACGTGGCCGAGCGGGCTCCAGTCCACTGCGGGCGCCTCACCGAGCTCGGCCGCGCCCAGTCCTCCACGGTCAGACCGAACCCCCCCATCGCGGCGAGCGCCTCGGCCAGGGCGTCTGCGCCGACCTCTTCCGGGCCCAAGCCGATCGCCGCGGCCAGGTGCACGACCGCCGCCGGAGGCGGCCCGTCGTCGGGCAGGTCCTCATCGGCCCACAGCTCCGCCCGCACCCCGGGGGCAGGACGGGACGCAGCTAGGCTTCTCACACGGGCACGGCATTGTCAGTGACGCTTCGTATGCTGCCGGGCATGGCCCGTTCCTGGACGCGACTGCACGAGCACCTCGGTACGCCGCCCGGCCCGCTTACCTTCGACATGGTGAAGCAGGCCGCCGACGCCAACCTGGCCGAGTCCGACGACCTGGACTGGAAGGAACACCTGCCGCAGCCTCCGCGCGAGGGCCGGTGGAACGAGCTGGCCAAGGACGTCGCCGCGATGGCCAACACCCGCGGCGGCCTGCTCATCTACGGCGTCACCGACAAGACCACCGTGCCGGTCGGTATCAACCCCGGCGAGGTCAACACCCAGCAGTACGCGCAGTGGATCCGCAACCACGTCCAGCCCTACCTGCCCGACCTCACCTTCACCACACTTGCCTCACCTGACGGCCATCTCAGCTTCCTGATCATCGATGTCCCCGCCAGCCCCATGGCCCCCCACCACGTCTACGGCACCGCCGCCAAGGACAAGGACCAGCAGGCCGCCGTCGTCCCCTACCGCGACCGCGACCACACCGCCTGGATGGCCGAATATCAGATCGAGCGCGCCTACCGTGAACGCTTCACCCGCACTCAGCACGCCCAGGACGAAACCGACCGGCTCCTCGCCCATGCCCTGGACAACTCCCTCGCCGACCAGGCCGATCCCTCCGCTTGGTTCGTCGCCGTCGCCCGCCCGGAACAATCCCTGCCCCGCACCGCGCCGCCCCTCGCACGGGAGAAGGCCTCCGATCTGTGCGCAACCGCCCGCGCCCGCTCCCAGCAACTGACCCGCAACCGCCTGGCCGCAGGCCCGCTGACCGGGCTCGAGGTGGTCTCGTCCCACCCCCGGCCCGGGCTGCGCCGCTGGGTCTTCAGCACGCTGCCACTGCGCACAGGCCGGGAAATCTACACCGAGCTGCATCACGACGGCAGCACCGTCCTCGCGGTCAACCTGTCATGGAAGGCCTTGCGCGGAGACGACACGGAAGCCCCCGAAGCGGACGGCATCCTGGTCGACGCGGACATCGTCGGAGCCAGCTGCCGCGACGCCCTCGCCCTCGCCCGTGAACTGGCCCGCCACCTCGGCGTGGACAGCTCCGTGAACGTCACAGCGACCATCGCCACCGCCGAACCGGTGCCCCTGACGCCGGTCATCACCGAGTACGGCGGCTTCCGGTCCATTCCCGACCACGCACACCGGCCCCGCCACATCCAGCCCATCACGGCACTGATCACTCCGGCCGACGAGGACGACCACCTATGCGCGAGTGCCCAGGAGACCTTCACCGACCTGATGCACCAGTTCGGCATCATCGCCTACCTGTAGCCGAACCGCACACAGCTGATGGGCAGTTAGGGGCCGCGCCGGTCCCCGAGCCAGCGCGAGTCACCGCCTCCGGTAGGCGTACGGAAGGAGAACGCATTGCGTACGTTCCTCGTGCGGCTGCGAACCGAGGGTGTGTCGTTGATTAGACACTCACCCCTCCGAGGGGCGTCCGGCCCGCCTGGGTGTGCTGTGGTTGCCGTGTGATCCGGCACGGGCGGGGCGGCTCTGGGTGCTGGGCCCGTCTGCCTCGGTGTCCCGGGGTGTCTGCGGCTTTGGTCTTCGCGTGGTGGAACCAGGGGTGGGGGCGTGTGGTGGTGCGGGTGTCTTCCGGTGGTGCTTCAAGGTCGGGGTTTGGGCGGCGGGGTGTGACACGTTCGCGTGGAGTGGTCCGGCCGCCCCTGGATGGTCACCGAATGAAACTGCTTGTATACCGTTAGTGATGAATTGGTGTGGCCGTGCGGTCTGGCGGCCTCTCAAGAGAGGAACTCCCCGATGCGTCTTCGTTCCGCTTGTCTCAGTGCCGCCGTCGCGCTGGGCATGACCGTTCTGGCAGCCGGCACCGCGGATGCGGCCGGGCCGCTCAGCGGCACCAAGGTCCGCAACTGGCAGTCCGGTTTCGTCCTCGGCGTCGCCGGCAACTCCACGGCCGGCGGCGCTCAGATCCAGTACCAGAGCGACACCGAGGACCTGGCCCAGAAGTGGGCCATCGAACCGGTCACCGGCACCACCTTCCTGCTGCGCAACCTCCACAGCGACATGTGCGTCACCGCCGTGGACGGCGGCGACACCGAAGCCCTCCAGCAGCGCCCGTGCGACTCCCGGTGGAGGGAGCAGACCTTCACCCTGGAGGACTCCACCAAGCCCGACCGGTACCGGCTGCGCAACCTGGCCCACAGCAAGTGCCTGTTCCCCTACGGCACCGGCGCCCCCACCTACGCCCGGGTGTACGCCTGCGGCAACAACACCCACCAGACCCACTCCTTCGACGTCCGCTGACCTCCGCCCCCCCGGAAGGGGAGTGCGGGCCCGGCCCAGACAGCCGCCTGGGCCGGCCGGTCGCGAAGTCGGCGAAACCCAGCCCAGCACCGCGCCCCGCCGACACCGCGACACACCCCCCCTTTGATGAGAAGGCCGCAGCCAGCCCGCTCACACCCCACCACGCCCCACACCCCTGCATGGGGGCGCGCCATGCCCGCCGTGCCGGGCGCACTTCTCTTTCTTCGGCCGGGCCGGGAGCCTGTGCCGTCCTGGCCACTGTCACCGGTGTGGTGTTGAGGTGGATATTCATTCCCCCGGATGGCGTACGGCCCCGGACGGCATACGGGCCCGTCCCGCAGCCCATGCATGCGGGCATGAGATCCGCCTTCCGTACCGCCACCGCCGCCGCCCTGGCCACCCTCGCCGTGCTCGCCACTGCCGCCCCGTCCTGCCGACGGCCTCCGAGACCACCACCGTGACCGCGCCGCTGCGCGAAGCCCTGGCCGTCCTGCCGGTCCAGGCAGAAGACCGCACCGGCTACGACCGCGACGCCTTCCGACACTGGATCGACGCCGACCGGGACGGCTGCACCACCCGGCCCGAGGTCCTGCTGGCCGAAGCCGTCGACCCGCCCACCAGAACCGGCCGCTGCACCCTGACCGGCGGCCGCTGGTACTCCTGGTACGACGACACCTACCTCACCGGCCCCCGCGGCCTGGACATCGACCACCTCATCCCCCTGGCCAAGGCCTGGGACTCGGGCGCCTCCACCTGGAGCGCCCAGCGCCGCCAAGCCTTCGCCAACGACCTCGGCGACGAACGGTCCCTGGTCGCCGTCACCGCCCGCGCCAACCGTTCCAAAGCCGACCAGGACCCCGCCACCTGGATGCCGCCCACCACCGCCGCGCACTGCCGCTATGTGACCGAGTGGATCGCGGTCAAGACCCGCTGGCAGCTCACCCTGGACACCGCCGAACACCGCGCCCTTACCGAGACGGTGGCCGACTGCCCGAACGGCCCGGTCACAGTCGAGCCCGCTCCATACCCCCCGCGCCTCCTTGTCCAGGATTCGGGGTCAAGGCCCAACAGCTACTGAGGCGTAGAGGAGGCACTTCCTCATCAGGCAGGCTGGTACGGGTCGGTCAACTGCCGTTTCAGGTAGCCGAGATCGGCCCCAATGTGCCGCCGCGCCCTCGTCATGTTGCCCGGCCGGGATGACGTCGAACTGTTGCTTCGGCCCACGTGCCTCCGCAGGTCTTCACAGAGGTACAGCGATGACGATCGCCTGTCACGTGGTGTGGTCCCCTGCCGCTCGTCGCTGTGCGGCGCGTGGGACTGTAAAACGTTCGGTGTAACTCCTGATCAAGGAAGATGCATCGATGACCAGTGAGAACGTGACCGAGGCCGAGACCATCGAGCCGAGTAGGCCGCAGCCGTCGAAGGCCGTGGACGACCGGCTGATCGACGAGCTGGTGGGGCGGGCCCAGGCCGAGGGCCTGCAGCTGACCAAGCGGCTGCTGGAGTCCGCCCTGGAGGGGTGAGATCACCCACCACCTCGGCTACGACAAACACGACCCGGCTGGGAAGAACGGCGGCAACTCGCGTAACGGCACCCGCAGCAAGACCGTGCTGACCGATGTCGGCCCGGTGGAGATAGCCGTGCCCCGCGACCGGGAGGGCTCCTTCGAACCGAAGATCGTCAAGAAGCGGCAGAAGCGCCTGACCGGCGTGGACGAGATGGTGATCTCCCTGTCCGCCAAGGGGCTGACCACCGGCGAGGTCCAGGCCCACCTGGCCGAGGTCTACGGCGCGGAGGTCTCCCGGCAGACGATCTCCACGATCACCGACAAGGTCCTGGACGGCATGGCCGAATGGCTTCAGCCGGCCGCTCGATGCGGTCTATCCGGTGGTCTTCATCGACGCCATCCACGTCAAGATCCGGGACGGCGCGGTGGCCAACCGGCCGGTCTGTGTGGCTCTGGCGGTCACCGTCGAGGGTCGGCGGGAGATCCTGGGCCTGTGGGCCGGCGACGGCGGCGAGGGCGCCAAGCACTGGATGCACATCCTCACCGAGATCAAGAACCGCGGCGTGAACGATGTGCTGATGCTGGTCTGCGACGGGCTGAAGGGCCTGCCCGACGCGGTCGAGACCGTCTGGCCTCGCACAGTGGTGCAGACCTGCGTGGTCCACCTGCTGCGCAACAGTTTCCGCTATGCCGCCCGCCAGGACTGGGACAAAATCGCCAGGGTCCTGAAGCCCGTCTACACGGCGCCGGCCGAGGAGGCCGCCCTGGAGCGGTTCGCCGAGTTCGCCGAGACGTGGGGCCGGAAGTATCCGGCGATCGTGCGGCTGTGGGAGAACGCCTGGGAAGAGTTCACCCCGTTCCTGCGGTTCGATGCCGAGATCCGCCGCATCGTCTGCACCACGGACGCGATCGAGTCCGTCAACGCCAGGATCCGGCGTGCGGTCAAGGCCCGTGGACACTTTCCCAACGAGACCGCCGCACTCAAGTGCGTCTACATGGCGATCATGTCCCTCGGCCCCACCGGCCGGGGTCAGACCCGCTGGACCAGCCGTTGGAAGACTGCGCTGAACGCCTTTGACATCACCTTCGACGGCCGCCTGTCGGCGGCCCGCCAGTAACCTCAACCACCCCGGTTACACCGAACGTTTGGCTCTGTCTCACGTTCGGTGGTGACAGCCAGTCACGGGATGGTGGACAGGTCATCGCTCAGAAACCGCAGGTAAGCGCATCGCGACAGTCGTTCTCCGGCCGCGGCCGACAGGTCGGCTCCTCTCCGTGAGAGGCCGGCGCGACAACTTCGGCGTCTTCGATGTGCTGCTGTCTGCTGCGGAGTATCGAGGTCAGAGCACCGGATGCACTTCCTGTGAGGCGGTGGCGCCCAGTTCTCGCACTCTGTCACCACCGGATGTGAGACAGAGTCGAACGTTTGACAGACCCACCGTCGATGTCCTTTCTGCTGGCGCGGGGGTGTTCCGTGGGAGAGCACGCCGGTGCCGAAGCTGACGAGGTCTTCCCTGCCGATGCGGGGTGTTCCGACGTGTCCCGGGGCTGCCGGGCTCGTCGCGGCGGAGGCTGTTTGTAGCTCGGTGTGCGGGGATTGTCGGCGGTGAGCGGGCTGTGTCCTGGCGGCCCGCTCAGCGCGTTCTCTGGGTCCCACTGTGTTACAGCACCCCGAGTTCTTCCAGTGGACCGTACACGGCCCCGGCGGCCGACGGCGAGAGCCCCGGCCCCTGTACCGGCTGGCAGAGACTCCTACAGCACTCCCAGTTCTTCGAGCGTGGCAGCGCGTTCGGTGTCCAGCTTGTCTCG
>NZ_JAJFAU010000162.1 GCF_022614595.1 Streptomyces sp. CNQ085 | reverse complement strand
CGGCGGGGGAGGCCGGGCGCGCGGCCGCGGCCGTGGCCAGGGCCGAGGAGGCGCTGGCGCGGGCCCGTGAGGAGGCCGAGGTGCTGGCCGGACGGCTGGCGGCGGCCGAGGAGCAGCCGGGGGAGGAGGAGCCGGACACCTCGGTGCGCGATCGGCTGGCGGCCGACGGCGCCAACGCCCGCCAGACGGAGATGGAGGCACGTCTCCGGGTGCGCACCCATGAGGAAAGGGTCAAGGGGCTCGCCGGGCGGGCGGACTCCCTGGACCGGGCGGCGCGTGCCGAGCGGGAGGCGCGGGCGCGTGCGGAGCGCCGGCGCGCCCGGCTGCGGCACGAGCGGGAGGTGGCCTCGGCGGTCGCCTCCGGTGCCCGGCAGCTACTGGCTCATGTGGAGGTGTCGCTGGCGCGGGCGGGGGAGGAGCGAGAGGCCGCCCGGGGCGCCAAGGCCGAGGGGGAGCGCGAACTGTCCGCCGAGCGGGACCGGGGCCGGCAGCTGAAGGAGGAGCTGGACAAGCTCACCGACTCCGTACACCGCGGCGAGGTGCTGGGTGCCGAGAAGCGGCTGCGGATCGAGCAGTTGGAGACCCGGTCCCTGGAGGAGCTGGGCGTGGAGCCGGCCGTGCTGGTCCGCGAGTACGGCCCCGGCCGGCCGGTGCCGCCGTCGCCTCCCGCCGAGGGGGAGCAACTGCCGGATGACCCCGGCCACCCGCGCAACCGCCCGGTCCCCTTCGTCCGTGCCGAGCAGGAGAAGCGGCTACAGACGGCCGAGCGGGCGCACCGGCAGCTGGGCAAGGTGAACCCGCTGGCGCTGGAGGAGTTCGCGGCGCTGGAGGAGCGGCACCGCTTCCTCAGCGAGCAGCTGGAGGACCTGAAGAAGACCCGCGGGGACCTGCTGCAGGTGGTCAGGGAGGTGGACGAGCGGGTCGAGCGGGTCTTCACCGAGGCGTACCGCGACACGGCCCGCGAGTTCGAGGGCGTCTTCTCACGGCTGTTCCCCGGCGGCGAGGGGCGGCTGGTCCTCACCGACCCGGAGAACATGCTCACCACGGGCCTGGACGTCGAGGCCCGGCCGCCGGGGAAGAAGGTCAAGCGGCTGTCACTGCTGTCGGGAGGCGAACGCTCGCTGACAGCAGTGGCGCTGCTGGTGTCGATCTTCAAGGCCCGGCCCAGCCCGTTCTACGTCATGGACGAGGTCGAGGCGGCGCTGGACGACACCAACCTCCAGCGGCTGATCGGGATCATGAGGGAGCTCCAGGAGAGTTCGCAGCTCATCGTGATCACCCATCAGAAGCGGACCATGGAGGTCGCCGACGCCCTCTACGGCGTCTCGATGCAGGGCGACGGGGTGTCCAAGGTCATCAGCCAGCGGCTCCGCTGAGATCCCACCAGGGTGGCACGGGGCAGGGCAGGCGGGGCGGAACGAGTTCAGTGTCTTCGCTCTTGCTTCGCTTCCCGAACGGAAAACGTTATCTGTTGGATCCGTCTCGGGCCTCTCTCATCTATTGACTTCAATTATTGAACGAATGGTCTCTGTATGGTCGGTTGTGCCTTCAAGCGGCGGCATGCAGTTGTGTGTGCCGGGTAAAAGGCGGCAACCACTTGGCACCCCACCCGGCGCCGCCGGGGATCGCAGGAGTACACACCGTGACCAGCACCGAACGGGTGGGAACGGACGGCCCGGGCACCCCGGCCGTACGCCACCGGCACCTCAGGCACGTCGTCTTCATCGCCGTCGCGGCGGCGATGGGAGGCTTCCTCTTCGGATACGACAGTTCCGTGATCAACGGTGCGGTCGTCGGCATCCGCGGCAGATTCGACGTCGGCCCCGGCCTGCTGGCACAGGTCATCGCCGCGGCCCTGATCGGCGCCGCGATCGGGGCCGCCGTCGCGGGCCGGCTCGCCGACCGGCTCGGCCGTATCCGGGTGATGCAGATCGCCGCGGCGCTCTTCGCCCTCAGCGCCATCGGCTCCATGCTCCCCTTCACCCTGTGGGACCTGGCCTTCTGGCGGACCCTGGGCGGTGTCGCCATCGGCATGGCCTCCGTGATCGCCCCCGCCTACATCGCGGAGGTCGCTCCGGCCGGATACCGCGGCCGGCTCGCCTCCTTCCAGCAGGGCGCCATCGTGCTGGGCATCGCCGTCTCGCAGCTGGTCAACTGGGGTGTGCTCAACCTCGCCGACGGCGACCAGCGCGGGCAGCTGCTGGGCCTCGAGGCGTGGCAGCTCATGCTCGGCATCGAGATCGTCCCCGCCCTGCTCTACGGGCTGCTGGCCCTGCGCATACCCGAGTCCCCGCGCCACCTCGTCGCCCTGGGGCGCACGGACGAGGCCAAGGCCGTCCTCAAGGAGGTCGAGCCGGAGGGGACCGACCTGGACATCCGCGTCGCCGAGATGGAGGCGGGCATGCGCCGTGAGGGCAGGCCGAACCTGCGCGACCTGATGGGCGGACGCTTCGGCCTGCTGCCGATCGTCTGGGTGGGCATCGGCTTGTCGCTGTTCCAGCAGCTGGTCGGCATCAATGTGATCTTCTACTACAGCGCCTCGCTGTGGCAGTCGGTCGGCATCGACCCCGGCAGCTCGTTCTTCTACTCCTTCACCACCTCGATCATCAACATCGTCGGTACGGTGATCGCGATGCTCCTGGTGGACCGGATCGGCCGCAAGCCGCTGGCCCTGACCGGCTCCGCCGGCATGGCGCTCTCGCTCGCCGCGGCGGCCTGGGCCTTCTCCTACAAGAGCGGCACGGGCGAGGACATCTCCCTGCCCGACACCCAGGGCGCCGTCGCCCTGGCCGCCGCCCACGCCTTCGTGCTCTTCTTCGCCCTCTCCTGGGGCGTGGTGGTCTGGGTGATGCTCGGAGAGATGTTCCCGGGCCGCGTCCGCGCCGCCGCCCTCGGCGTCGCCGCCGGCGCCCAGTGGGTGGCGAACTGGCTGATCACCGTCACCTTCCCGAGCCTGTCGGACTGGAACCTCTCGGGCGCGTACGTCATCTACACGGCCTTCGCCGTGCTCTCGATCCCGTTCGTCCTCAAGTTCGTGCCGGAGACCAAGGGCAGGACGCTGGAGGAGATGGGCTGACCCGCCCCGCCCGCGCGGCGACGAGCGCCGTTCCGGCCCGCCCCACGGGCCGGAACGGCGCTCGTCCGCGTCCTTGACCGATACTGGAACGCGTTGTGACTCCGGCTCCGAAGGAGCTTCTCGCTCGGCCCGAACGGCTCTGCGGCGGGCAGGCCCTGCCCGTGGCGCAGGTAACTCTTTAGGGAACCATGGACATCCTCATTCTCGTTGTCGTCATCGCCGTGGTCGCCGTCGTGGCGATCGGCGGACTGGTGGTCACCGGCGTCCGCAGGAAGAAGACGCCACGGCTGGACCGCTCCGCCCCACCCCCGACCATCACCGCGCCTCCGACCGAACCGCAGGTCGGTGAGGAGGCTGGGCCTCCCCGCGCGGAGGAACGCCGCACCATCGAAGAGGTCGAGCTGCCGCGGCCCCCGGCCGGGGCGACGGACGCGGAGGCTGCCGCGCCCCCGCGGCCGGAAGCCCCCGAGATCGAGGTGCCCGCTCCCACCGCCGGACGCCTGGTGCGACTGCGCGAGCGACTGTCGCGGTCCCAGAACACCCTGGGACGCGGTCTGCTCACCCTGCTCTCCCGCGACCACCTCGACGAGGACACCTGGGAGGAGATCGAGGACACCCTGCTCACCGCCGATGTCGGCGTCGCCCCCACTCAGGAGCTGGTCGAGCGGCTGCGCGAGCGGGTCAGGGTGCTGGGCGCCCGTACCCCCACCGAGCTGCGCGCGCTGCTGCGTGAGGAGCTGCTGGCCCTGATCGGCACCGACCTGGACCGCACCGTCCACACCGAGGGTGGTGTGTCCTCCGAGGGCGTGGTGCGGCCGGGCGTGGTGCTGGTCGTCGGAGTCAACGGCACCGGCAAGACCACCACCACCGGCAAACTCGCCCGCGTCCTGGTGGCCGACGGCAGGTCGGTCGTGCTGGGCGCCGCCGACACCTTCCGCGCCGCCGCCGCCGACCAGCTCCAGACCTGGGGCGAGCGTGTCGGCGCCCGCACCGTACGCGGCCCCGAGGGCGGCGACCCGGCGTCGGTCGCCTTCGACGCGGTCAAGGAGGGCATCGGTGAGAACGCGGACGTGGTGCTCGTCGACACCGCGGGACGGCTGCACACCAAGACCGGCCTGATGGACGAGCTGGGCAAGGTCAAGCGGGTGGTGGAGAAGCACGGTCCGGTCGACGAGGTCCTGCTCGTCCTGGACGCCACCACCGGCCAGAACGGGCTGATCCAGGCCCGGGTCTTCGCCGAGGTCGTGGACATCACCGGAATCGTGCTCACCAAGCTCGACGGCACGGCCAAGGGCGGCATCGTCATCGCCGTCCAGCGCGAGCTGAACGTCCCGGTCAAGCTCGTGGGCCTGGGCGAGGGGGCGGACGACCTCGCGCCGTTCGAGCCGGAGGCGTTCGTCGACGCCCTGATCAGCGACTGACGAAACCGACGGGCCGCGAAGGACATCGGACGCCCCGCCGCACGGCCGAGGTCGCGGCGGGGCCCGCGGGCCCCGCCGCGGTCAGGAGCCGGGCAGCTCGCGGTGGCAGACGTATGCCAGGGTGCCCAGCAGCAGCCTGGCCTGCGGAGGACGGCCGGCCCCTTCCAGGGTGGGCGGCCGCAGCCATCGGACCGGCCCGAGCCCGCCCAGGTCGGAGGGCGGAGCGGTGACATGGTCGCCCGGGCCGAGACCGCGAAGGTCCAGTACGGCGTCGTCCCAGCCCGTCCGGTACAGCAGACGGGGAAGACCGGCGGCGGCGCCGGTGGCCACGAAGAACCAGGCGCGGCCGTGCGGGGCGACGGCGACCGGCCCGAGCGGCAGCCCCATCCGCTCCAGCCGGGCCAGCGCACGGCGCCCGGCGGGCTCGGACACCTCGATGACGTCGAAGGCGCGGCCCACTGGCAGCAGCAGGGACGCACCCGGGGCCCGGTCCCAGGCCGCGGCGGCCTCGTCCAGCGTCGAGCCGGCCGGCACCAGCAGCGACTCGTCCAGGGGATGGGCGCCGGGGGAGGGGCATCCGGGGGTGCCGCAGGAGCACTCGATCCGGTCGCCGACGCGTGTGGCACGCGCCCCCGGGACCACGTCCCAGCCCCACAGACCGGTGTACTCGGCCACCGCGGTGCACATCGGGGCGCGGCGGTGGCGCCGGGTGCCGGACCGCAACTCCCGGAGCTCCCGGATCTCGCGGATGCTGCCGATTGTGAAGCCCATGCCCCCTCCAACGGGTCCCGCGCGCTCTTGGTTACGAAACCGTCGCACAGAGCGACGCGGGATGGTCCGGTTCGAAGCGAGGCGACGGGATCTGTATGAGGGGTGCGCCGGTCTTCGTGCGCCCCCGGTGTGCATCGCTTCAACCGGTTGTGGCCATCCTGATACAAGTGAACCGCGCGGAGTGCTGCTTGGGTTCACTCGAAGGGGTGGCGAATGGTGGCGGTTTTGCAATTTCACTCGCTGAATCGGTGATCGTAGGATTACTTTCGGTTCACACGGCGATGCAGAGGCAACGGAAGACGTCCGGCGTGCGCCTATCCCACAGGTATGCCGTGAGAGCATCCGAGGCAGGGCGCGTACGGGCCGAATGGGGGCGTTCCAGTGGGCGACAACGGCAGCGGCAGAGGCGGCGGAGTCGGCACCGCCGGGAAGCGCCCGAACGGACAGCTCGCCTCGTGGTTCGCGCGCAGCGGCTGGTCCAAGGGCGAGCTGGCCCGGCAGGTGAACCGCCGGGCACGCCGGATGGGCGCGTACCACATCAGCACCGACACCTCCCGGGTGCGCCGCTGGCTGGACGGCGAGCAGCCCCGCGAACCGATCCCGCGGATCCTCTCCGAACTGTTCTCCGAGCGCTTCGGCTGCGTGGTCGCCGTCGAGGACCTGGGATTACGCACCGTCCGCCAGACGGCCTCCGACGGCGGCGTGGACCTGCCCTGGACGGGGCCGCAGACCGTGGCGATGATCAGCGAGTTCTCGCGCAGCGACCTGATGCTGGCCCGCCGGGGCTTCCTCGGCAACTCCCTGGGCGTGGCCGCGGGCCCCGCGCTGATCGAGCCGATGCAGCGCTGGCTGGCGCCCGCCCCGGCCACCCCGGCCCCCGGTGAGCGCTTCCCCGGCGCTTCGTCGGGGCCGGTCCCGGTCCGGAGCAACAGCGCACCGGGCGACCACCGGCTGTCGGACCCGGAGCTGGAACTGCTGGAGCAGACGATCGTGATGTTCCGCCGGTGGGACGCCCAGTGCGGGGGCGGGCTGCGGCGCAAGGCCGTCGTCGGCCAGCTCCACGAGGTCACCGACCTCCTTCAGGAGCACCACGCCGAGCCGGCGCGGCGGCGGCTGTTCCGTGTCACGGCCGAGCTGGCGGAGCTGGCCGGCTGGATGAGCTACGACGTCGGACTCCAGCCGATCGCGCAGAAGTACTTCGTCCTCGCCCTGCACGCGGCCAAGGAGGCCGGCGACCGGCCGCTGGGCTCGTACGTGCTGTCCGGCATGGGCCGCCAGATGATCCATCTGGGCCGGCCCGAGGACGCGCTGGAGCTGGTCCACCTCGCGCAGTACGGCGGCCGGGAGGACGCCACGCCCCGGACCCAGGCGATGCTCCACGCCGTCGAGGCGCGCGCGTACGCCAACATGGGCCGGCCCGACAAGTGCCACCGGGCGGTGCGGATGGCCGAGGAGACCTTCGCCGAGGCCGCCCCCGGGGACGCCGATCCGGACTGGATCGGCTTCTTCTCCGAGGCCGAACTGAATGCCGAGAACGCTCACTCCTACCGTGACCTCGCCTATGTGGCGGGCCGCAGCCCGGCCTACCTCTCGCTCGCGCAGCCGGCGATGCGGCGGGCCGTGGACCTGTTCGGCCGTGAGTGCGGCGGCGGCGGCGGCGGCCACCAGCGCTCCTACGCGCTCAACCTCGTCGGCATGGCCACCGTCCACCTGCTGCAGCGCGAACCCGAGCAGTGCGCCGAGATGGCCGGCCGGGCGCTGGGAGTGGCGAAGCGCCTCCGTTCCGAGCGGGTAGACAACCGCATCCGCAAGACCGCGGCCACGGCGGCCCGCGAGTTCGGGGACATCGCGGAGGTCGTCCGGCTCACCGAGCGGCTCGCCGACGAGCTGCCCGAGAGCGGGGCCGCCCTCGCGGGCTGAACGGGTCCGCCCGCGGGTCCGGGTCGCCCGCCCCGGGCCGCCCGCCGCCCGTCCGCCCTCCCGCCGTTCCTTCCCGGCCGCCAGCCGTACGGCCTCCGGGTTGTCATACGACCGTGCCGACAGGGCCGCCCCCCACCGGCCGGGCGCGAGGACCGCGCGGGCTGAACGGACCCGCGGGCGGCGCGGCTCCGGCCCGCGGGCGTGTTCACCCGGACGTAACAGAGGGCGCACCTTCGTCACGGCCGCGAAACACCGCGCCGCATCGGCGGAAACGGGGCTCCGGAAATCTGTGGCTCATCCTGACCCCCCAGATCCGCCCCCACGGGTCGCGTACGCGAGGAGACGCCCACATTGAACGGCGCGGATACCGCTTTCGTACTGATCAGCGCGGCGCTGGTCATGTTGATGACGCCCGGCCTGGCCCTTTTCTACGGCGGCATGGTCCGGGTCAAGAGTGCACTGAACATGCTCATGATGTCCTTCATCTCCCTGGGCATCGTGAGCGTCCTCTGGGTCCTGTACGGCTACTCGCTCGCCTTCGGTACCGACACCGGCGGCCTGATCGGCAGCCTTGAGCACATCGGTCTGAGCGGCATCGGCGTCGAGACGCTGACCGGCGGCGACGAGGGCATCCCCGTCCTCGCCTTCGTGCTCTTCCAGCTCATGTTCGCCGTCCTGACGCCCGCCCTCATGAGCGGCGCCCTGGCCGACCGGGTGAAGTTCAGCGCCTGGGCGTTGTTCATCACCCTGTGGGCCACGGTCGTCTACTTCCCCGTCGCGCACTGGGTGTGGGCCGAGGGCGGCTGGCTGTTCGAACTGGAGGTCATCGACTTCGCGGGCGGCACCGCCGTCCACATCAACGCCGGGGTCGGCGCCCTGGCGGCCGTCCTGGTGGTCGGCAAGCGCATCGGTTTCAAGCGGGAGCCCATGCGGCCCCACAGCCTCCCGCTGGTGGTCCTGGGCGCCGCCCTGCTGTGGTTCGGCTGGTTCGGTTTCAACGCCGGCTCCGCGCTGGGTGCGAACGGCACCGCCGCCACCATGGCCCTGAACACGCAGGTCGCCACCGCCGCCGCGATCCTGGGCTGGCTGCTGTACGAGCGGATCCGGCACGGCGCCTTCACCACCCTGGGCGCCGCCTCCGGAGCCATCGCCGGCCTGGTGGCCATCACCCCCGCCGGCGCGCACGTGAACGCCGTGGGCGCGATCGTCATCGGCCTGGTGGCCGGCCTGGTCTGCTCCTGGGCCGTCAGCCTGAAGTACCGGCTCGGCTACGACGACTCCCTGGACGTCGTCGGAGTCCACCTCGTCGGTGGCGTCATCGGCACCCTGCTGGTCGGAGTCCTGGCCACGGACGGAGTGGGCGGCCTCACCCAGCTCGGCAAGCAGGCCGTCGGGGCCTTCTCGGTGATGGCCTTCTCCTTCGTGGTCTCCTGGATCCTGGCCAAGCTGGTCGACGTGGTCATCGGCTTCCGGGCGAGCGAGGACGACGAGACCGCCGGACTGGACCAGGCGTACCACGCCGAGACCGCGTACGACTTCAGCGCGGTGGGCGGCTCGCCCGCGTCCCGCGGCGCTGTGGGCGGTCACAACGACAGCGCGACGGCCTCGCCGTCCGCGAAGCGGACCGACAAGAAGGTGGACGCGTGAAGCTCATCACCGCAGTCATCAAGCCGCACCGGCTCGACGAGGTCAAGGACGCCCTGCAGGCGTTCGGAGTGCAGGGACTGACCGTCACCGAGGCCAGCGGGTACGGTCGGCAGCGCGGCCACACCGAGGTCTACCGCGGCGCCGAGTACACCGTCGACCTGGTCCCCAAGGTCCGTGTGGAGGTCCTGGTCGAGGACGAGGACGCCGAGCAGCTCCTCGACGTGGTGGTCAAGGCCGCCCGGACCGGCAAGATCGGCGACGGCAAGGTCTGGAGCGTTCCCGTCGAGACGGCGGTGCGCGTCCGCACCGGCGAGCGCGGCCCGGACGCGCTGTGAGCCGGCCGGAGCGGGAGACCGCGTGACCTCGGCATCCGGAAGCCCCGGCAACTACGCGGCGGCCCGGCTGCGCCTCCTCGGTGAAGGAGCGCGGTCCGGGCCGCCGCGCCGCCAGGCCCTGTCCGACCTCACCGACGGCTGGCTCGCCTCGCTGCTGGGCGACGCGGGCGAGGGGGTCGCGCTCGTGGCCGTCGGCGGCTACGGCCGCGGGGAACTCTCCCCGCGCAGCGATCTGGACCTGCTGCTGCTGCACAGCGGCCGCGGCACACGCGAGGTCGCCGCCCTCGCCGACCGTCTCTGGTACCCGGTGTGGGACCTCGGGATCGCCCTGGACCACTCGGTACGCACCCCGGGCGAGGCCGAGCGGGCCGCGGCCGAGGACCTCAGGGTGCGGCTCGGGCTGCTCGACGCCCGGCACATCGCCGGGGACCCGGAACTCACCGCCGCACTGCGCACCCGGATGCTCGCCCGCTGGCGCGCCGGCGCCCACCGGCTGCTGCCCGAGCTGCGCGAGGCGACCCGGGAACGCGCCCGCCGCCACGGCGAACTGCGCTTCCTCCTCGAACCCGACCTGAAGGAGGCCCGCGGTGGCCTGCGGGACGCCACCGCCCTGCGCGCGGTGGCCGCCTCCTGGCTGGCCGACGCGCCCCGCGAGGGACTGGCGGAGGCACACCGCACCCTCCTCGACGTACGCGACGCCCTCCACCTGACCACCGGCCGTGCCACCGACCGGCTCGTCCTCCAGGACCAGGACCAGGTCGCCGACGCCCTGGAGCTGGAGGACGCGGACGCGCTGCTGCGCCGCGTCTACGAGGCGGCCCGGGTGCTCTCCTACGCCTGCGACGTCACCTGGCGCGAGGTCGACCGGGTGCTGCGCGCCCGCCGTCCGGGACTGCGGCGCGCCAGGCGGTCCGCCGCGCGCACCCCGCTGGCCGAGGGTGTCGTCGTGCAGGACGGCGAGGTGGTGCTCGCCCGGACCGCGCGCCCCGAGCGCGACCCCGTACTACCCCTGCGTGCCGCCGCGGCCGCGGCCCAGGCCGGGCTGCCTCCGTCACGCCCCGCCCTGCGGAGGCTGGCCGCCGCGGCGCCGCCCCTCCCGGTGCCCTGGCCGACCGAGGCTCGCGAGGAGTTCGTCACCCTCCTGGGAGCGGGCGAGGCCGCCGTCGGAGTGTGGGAGGCACTGGACGCGGAGGGCCTGGTCACCGCCTGGCTACCCGAGTGGGAGCGGGTGCGCTGCCGGCCGCAGCGCAACCCCGTGCACCGCTGGACCGTCGACCGCCATCTGATCGAGACCGCCGTACGGGCCGGTGCGCACGTCCGCCGAGTGCGCCGTCCCGACCTGCTGCTGGTCGCCGCGCTGCTGCACGACATCGGCAAGGGCCGACCCGGCGACCACAGCGTCGCGGGCGAGGCGGTCGTACGCGACCTGGCCGCCCGGATGGGCTTCGACGCCGCGGACACCGCGGTCCTGGCCGCCGCCGTCCGCCACCACCTGCTGCTGGCCGAGACCGCCACCCGGCGCGACCTGGACGATCCGGCCACCGTACGCACCGTGGCCGACGCCGTCGGCGACACCGGGACGCTGGAGCTGCTGCACGCGCTCACCGAGGCCGACGCCCTGGCCACCGGGCCCGCGGCCTGGTCCACCTGGCGCGCGGGACTCGTGGCCGACCTGGTGAGGCGGACCGGCGCGGTGCTGGAGGGGAAGGCCGCGGGGACGGCGGAGGAGCGGGAGCGATCCGCCGTCC
>NZ_JAJFAU010000161.1 GCF_022614595.1 Streptomyces sp. CNQ085 | reverse complement strand
GGCGGGGACCGCGGCCTCCGCCGCGATCCCCGCCGGTACTCCGTACGGCCCGGTCATGCCCGGGCCCGCCAGGGCTCAGCCCAGTGCCCGCGCCAGATCCGCCACCAGGTCGTCGGCCGCCTCGATGCCCACCGACAGCCGCACCAGGTCCGGGGGCACCTCCAGCGCCGAGCCCGCCGCCGAGGCGTGCGTCATCCGGCCCGGGTGCTCGATCAGGGACTCCACCCCGCCCAGCGACTCACCGAGCGTGAACAGCTCCGCCCGGTCGCACACCTCGACCGCCGCCTCCTCGCCCCCGGCGACCCGGAAGGAGACCATGCCGCCGAAGTCGCGCATCTGCTTGGCCGCCACCTCGTGCCCGGGGTGCGTCTCCAGCCCCGGGTAGTACACCTGGACGACCTTCGGGTGGGATACGAGCAGTTCGACGACACGCGCGGCGTTCGCGCAGTGCCGGTCCATCCGCACCGCCAGCGTCTTGGCGCCGCGCATCACCAGCCAGGAGTCGAACGGCCCGGCGATGGCACCCATCGCGTTCTGGTGGAAGGCCAGCTCCTCGCCCAGCGCGGTGTCGGCGGTGACCAGCGCGCCGCCGACCACGTCGGAGTGGCCGCCCATGTACTTGGTCGTGGAGTGCACCACCACGTCCGCGCCGAGCGACAGCGGCTGCTGGAGGTAGGGGCTGGCGAAGGTGTTGTCCACCACCAGACGGGCGCCCGCCGTAAGGGCCACGTCGGCCAGCGCCGCGATGTCGGCGATGCCCAGCAGCGGGTTGGACGGGGTCTCCACCCATACCGCCTTCGTGCGCGGACGCAGCGCGGCGCGTACGGCCGCCGGGTCGGAGGAGTCGGCCACGTCCCACTCCACGCCCCACCGCTCGGCGACCTTCGCGAAGAGCCGGAAGGTGCCGCCGTAGGCGTCGTTCGGGATGACGACGTGGTCACCGGGGGTGAGCAGAGTCCTCAGCAGGCAGTCCTCGGCGGCCAGTCCGGAGGCGAAGGCCAGCCCGCGCCGGCCGCCCTCCAGCGCCGCGAGGTTCTCCTCCAGCGCGGTGCGGGTCGGGTTGGCGCTGCGGCTGTACTCGTAACCGCCGCGCAGGCCCCCCACCCCGTCCTGCTTGAACGTGGAGACCTGGTGGATCGGCGGCACCACCGCCCCGGTGGCGGCGTCGGGCTCCTGCCCGGCGTGGATGGCGAGGGTCTCGAAGTGCTGCGCCGGGGTCCGCGTCTCGCCCCGTGCTGCGTCCTGGTCACTCATGGCCCCGAGCCTAGCCCCGCGGGCCGTACCGTGGAGGCATGGAAGCCCTGCTGTTCCTCATCGCCACCGCCGCCATCGTCGGCCTGCTGATCGTGCCCGCGGTCCGCCGCCGCCGGGAGCTGAACGGTTCCGGGGGCTCGCCCGGCATCCGGGCCGCCGGCGATCCGGACCGCTACGGCCTCGTACCGCCCGAGCGGCTCGACGTACGGCTGCCGGGCCCCGACCCGGAGCTGATCGAGGCGCTGGAGGAGACCCAGCGGACCCAGGACTGGCAGCCCGTCGCCCGGCTGCTCGCACTGACCGGCGACGACTGGGAACTGCGCTGGCAGCGCGTGCAGTCGCTGGCCGGCGCCGCCGCCGTGGAGCTGGCGCGCTCACGCACCACCCCCACGCCCCCCGAGGCTTTTGCGGAGCGGACTCCCCCGGCGGACCGGACCCCCTCCCTCAGCAAGGAGCAGCCGCAGGCCCCCGCGCCCGTCGCGGACGCGCGCTGGCTGCGGAACTGGCGCACCGCCTCGCCGCGCGACGCGGCCTGCGCGCAGGTGTACGCGCAGTTCCTGGTCTGGCAGGCGCTGGGCGACACCGGCTCGGCCGACCGGCGGATCGTCCTGGAGGAGGCCCGCGAGATCGCCCGCGAGGCGATCCGTGTCGCACCGGCCGACCCCACCGCGTACATCACCGACCTGTTCGCCGCCCGTGCCCTGGGCGTACGCCGTCCCGAGTTCGAGGAGCGGTGGGAGGAGGTGCGCAGGCGCGCGCCGCACCACATGGGCGCGCACCTGGTGGCGCTGCCGTACTGGTCCGCCAGGGGCCACGGTTCCAAGGAGGACGCCTACGCCTTCGCGCAGCGCGCCGCCGGCGAGGCCCCCGAGGGGAGCCTGCTGCCGGCCCTGCCGCTCTTCGCGGTCTACGACCACCTGCCGGAGGCCAACATGGTCAGCGGCCTCTACCGCAGCGCGGTGGTGGAACAGGCCGTCGAGGGCGCGCGCTACGCCCTGCACCACGCGCCCGCCGGCCACCCCGTCGCCCCGCACGTGCGCCATCTGCTGCTGTGCTTCCTGGTGCGCGCCGAGCGGTACGCGCAGGCCGTGGAACAGGTGCGGGCCGTCGATGGTTATGTCGGTGCGCTGCCCTGGGTCGACGGCGGCGACCCGGTGGCGGAGTACTCGGCGTACCGCGCCCTGGCGGTCGCCGGCTACGAGAGCCTGGGCGGCGACGCGGCGCACACCCCGCCGGCGCACTGAGACGTAGGGCGGCGTACGACACACGGCGTACGCCGCCCAGGCGGCACCGGGCCCACCGGGCCCACCGAGGCCACGAGGAGAGTTGAGCATGCTGTTCGGCCACTTCAAGAAGTCCCTCCCGACGGCGGAGGAGGCCCTCAAGGGCCGCCCGGAGCGTCCCTACACCGTCCCCGGAGCCCACACCGTCCTGGGCAACCCGCTGCTGGGCCCCTACCCGGAGGGACTGGAGACCGCCGACTTCGGCCTGGGCTGCTTCTGGGGCGCGGAGCGGAAGTTCTGGCAGACCGACGGGGTGTGGACCACCCTGGCGGGCTACCAGGGCGGCCACACCGAGAACCCGACGTACGAGGAGGTCTGCTCGGGCCTGACCGGCCACACCGAGGCCGTCCGCGTCGTCTTCGACCCCTCGAAGGTCACCTACGAGGAGCTGCTGCGGGTCTTCTGGGAGTCCCACGACCCCACCCAGGGCTTCCGCCAGGGCAACGACGTGGGCACCCAGTACCGCTCGGCGGTCTACACCCACTCCGCCGGGCAGGAGGCCGCGGCCAAGGCGTCCCGCGACTCCTACCAGGCCGTCCTGGTCTCCTCCGGCTACGGCGAGATCACCACGGAGATCCTCCCCGCAGGCCCCTTCTATCCGGCCGAGGGCTACCACCAGCAGTACCTGGACAAGAACCCCGGCGGCTACTGCGGCATCGGCGGCACGGGCGTCAAGCTGGATGCCCCGTCCGAGACGAACTGGGGCCGCTCCTGCCCCACCGGCATCGCCCCGGTCGACGGCTGATCCGGCCGCGTCATCGCAATGCCCCCGGCCTGCTCGCACAGGACCGGGGGCATCGTCGTCTCCCTGGTGGCTCAGCCGAGGTACGGCCGATCGCGGTGCTCCAGGAAGTGCCGGAGCCTGAGCCGCTGGGTGTGGTGCATCGGCAGGGAATCGATCTCTCCGGGCGGCACGAACCGCAGCTCGGTGGACTCGCCGGAGATCGTCGGTTCGCCCCCGGTGACGCGAGCGGTGAAGCAGACGTTGAACTGCCGCCTGACCTCGCCGTCGCCCCGGACGGTCCGAACGATGCGGTGGGCAGTTGCTGTCAGGTGCGGTCCGAAGTGGCCACGCAGATGATCGCGGCCAGCGCCTCCCGGTCACCGTGCCGACGACGGCCGCCGCCCTGCGGCCGCGACGGCGCCTCAGGCCCACCCGAACCGGTGGCCGATCCGAGCAAGGCCCCAGTCCGCGAGACCGGCACCCTTGAGATCGGGATCCGTCTCGCCGTCGCGCGAGCAGCGTGCTGACCAGCACTCAAACATCACATTAGTGCAACAGCCATCTATTTTCGCCTATCGGGCCTTTCGCTGCCCTGCCGAATGAATGAAGGTTTATCGCTGGCATATACACACTTGTAGGGGATCATGAACGGTACAATCGATGGTTTCGGCTACGGCGCGATCACCCCGGTCGCCGGGTACCTGATGGCCGTCCTGGGCAGTGCGCTGGGACTGCGGTGCGTGGTGCGGTGCGTGCACTACCGACAGGGCTGGAAACCCGGATGGCTGGCTCTGGGGGCGACATGCATCGGCTGCGGTGTCTGGACGATGCACTTCATCGCCATGACCGGCTTCCAGGTCAAGGAAGCGGCTATCCGCTACGACGTGGCACTGACCGTACTGAGTCTGGTGGTGGCCATCGTCGTTGTCGGCATCGGCGTGTTCATCGTCGGCTACCGCGGCGCGGGAGCCGTCACGCTCGTGACGGCTGGGGCGATCTCCGGTCTGGGCGTGGCCGCCATGCACTACATCGGCATGTACGCGATGCATCTGCCGGGCAGTATCCGCTACGACGCGTTCACAGTCGCCGTCTCGGTGGCCATTGCCATCGGTGCCGCCATCACCGCTCTGTGGGCGGCCATGTCCGTGCGGGGTTTCGTCACCTCACTCGGCGCGAGTCTGGTGATGGGGGTGGCGATCTCCGGCATGCACTACACAGGCATGGCGGCTGTGAGCGTCCACCTCCACAACGACCCCGCCGCCGGGGGCGGGGGCGGGGGTGGGGTCACGCCGGTGTTCCTGCTGCTGCCCATGCTGCTGGGGCCGGTCATCTTCCTCGTCCTGGCCTCAGTCGTGGTCATGATGGACCCACTGCTCCTCGCCGGCGACACGGACGGCAGGCAGTTCGGCGCCCCGGGCGCGGGGTCTCGGGGCCACGGGACGAAGTCCGGACCGGAGCGCCCCGCTGCTCTCGGCAGCACGACGTATCAGCGGGTGGGCGCCTCGGGCACGGACAGCCATCTCGGGTCCGCATGGCCGCCCCGGCCGGACCTGGACATCACCGACGGTCAGAGATCGCGGCGGTGAGGGGCGCTTCATCAGTAAGCGAGCGTTTGGTTCTGCCTCGTGTCCGGTGACGGCGGAAGGCGGCGGCGACGAGGGGCCATCAGTCATGAACTCGCAGGCCTGCGTACCACAGCGGAGCGCGACCACGGCTCCCGCCGCTCCTCGGTAAGTCGGAGACGTGCGCCACGACGGGGCCGTGCGGTCCGTTCCCGAAGACCTCGGCTCGCTTCCCGAGGACATCGTTCCGGTGCTATGCGGGCCCGCCGCAGAGCGCGGTGCGCCCACCCTGGTCGCGACGGTGGTCGGGGGACGGTTGCGGAACCGGGCGACCGCCGCCCGCCTGGCGGAGTACGAGGATGGGCACGGCTCTTTCACCGATACCGAGCTGCGCGCCGCGGCCGGGGTGTGGGTGGGGCCGGGCAGAGGGGGGGAATCGATGACAGACGGGCGGATGAGGCTCGCCGGAGCGCAGAAGTCGGCCAGGGCGTAATACGCGTACGCCGAAGCGGGACCGGGGGGCGCGGGCCGGTCGTATCGTCCTATGCTGCGCCCAGTCATGGCGGTGCGGCCGTCCGGAAACGGGTTCACTCCGTCCGAGCGCCGGGGTCCGCCGGTTCCCCGAAGGTTCTGAGCGATACCAAGGAGACTTCCAGTGCTCTCACGGGATGAGGCCATCGACTCCGCCCGCCGGTTCCTCGGCGCGGCGTTCCCCGAAGGGGAGTTCACGATCGTCGTGCGGTCCGAACTGACACGGGAGCACCCGGTGGCGTGGGTGGTGCGGTTCGACTCGCAGGAGCACATCGACACCGGGAACGTGGCGCTGGCGCCCTTCGTCCGCGTGGTGGTCGTGCCCAAGGACGACAGCGGGCCGCACTTCCCGCCGACCCACCAGCCGCTGGGCGAGTACCTGGGCGAGCTGGCCAGGGATGCCTGCACCACCGGCGCCTGACCGCCGGGAACGCGAGTGTGGGCCGCCCGCGCGCGGCGGGCGGCCCACAACGGCTGGGAGCCGCGTGGTGGGCTCAGGCCGGGACAGTCAGGCCGAGACGGTCTGGAACTCCCGCAGGAACGCCTGGTTGAACGCCTTGAGGTCGTCCGGCCTGCGGCTGCTGACCAGGGTGTTCGGGCCCTCGGTGCAGACGGAGACCTGCTCGTCGACCCAGTTGGCGCCGGCGTTGCGCAGGTCCGTCTCCAGGCTCGGCCAGGAGGTGATCTTCCTGCCGCGCACCACGTCCGCCTCGACCAGCGTCCACGGACCGTGGCAGATGACCGCCACCGGCTTGCCGGTCTGGAAGAACTCCCGGACGAAGGAGACGGCGTCCTCGTCCGTCCTCAGGAGGTCGGGGTTGGCGACACCACCGGGCAGCACCAGCCCGTCGTAGTCCTCGACCGCGGCCTGACCGACCTGCCTGTCCACCTCGAAGGTGTCGGCCTTGTCGAGGTGGTCGAAGGCCTGGATCCGCCCGCCGGTGGTGGACAGCAGGCTCGGGGTGCCCCCGGCGTCGATCACGGCCTGCCACGGTTCGGTCAGCTCTACCTGCTCCACACCCTCGGGGGCGACGAGAAAGGCGACCTTCACTTCTGCCACGTCCTTTCGGCGGCTCGGGTCCTCGGTACATGTCGCGTGCTCCCCCGTACTCGGGTACGGGTTTCCACCGGGAGCGGTCCTATGCCGCTTTACATGTCTTTCCGGGCGGATCGGCCATGCGCGGAGGCGCCGCCCGTGTCTCCAGTGACCACCGGTGGCGCACGGTCACGGTCTCGCCCGTGCGACCGCGGGGGTCATCTGGTGCGGTAGGCGTTGACGATCGTCTGGGACAGGGTGTTGCCCTTGCCGTCCTTCACGTTCGCCCTGAAGGAGACGGTCCCCTTCCTGCCGGGGTTCCTGAAGGTGATCCTCCCCTTCCTGACGGTGGTCTTCTTCCAGTTCCTGCCGCTGTCGAAGGAGACGTGGACGGTCAGCGACCTCAGGTTCTTGCCGACGGCCGATCCCTGGACGGTGACCGGTACCGGCATGGCGGCCCTCGCCCTGGCCGTGCCGTCCAGGGCCAGCTTCGGCGTGAAGCGCACCGCCGCCGCCGGGAGGGCGGTCTCCTGGGAGGTGCGGGCCGAGGTGAAGGTGTAGGAGGCGCTCACCCTGGTGCTCAGCCTGGAGACCTTGCCGCGGCCGAGGGTGGTGACCAGCTTGTACTCCGCCCTGCCCTTGGGGAGGGTGAAGCCGGCGTGGTCGAGGATCTCCTTCTCCTCGGCGTACTTCTTCCCGTTGCGGTACAGGGTCGTCCGCGCCGAGTCGTACAGGCTGTCGCCGAGGTTGCCGGCGCCGTCCGCGAGCGGGTTCAGCATGCCGTAGAGGTCGTCGCCGTCGCGGAAGACGCCGCTGTACTCGTTCAGGCGGGGTCCGAAGACGCCGTTGTTGAAGGTGCGGTCGTAGGTTCTGCCCGCGGTGAACTTCCGCTCGTCGGCGTAGTAGCCGGCCTCGAACTCGCCCCCGGCGTCGAACTGGGTGAAGTACTGCGACCACCGGACGCCCTTGGCCTTGACGTAGACCGTGGTGGTGCTCGGGAGCCTGCGCTCGACCCCGGTGAACGAGCCCCCGTGGGACGGCACGGTGGCCAGGAGGCCGGTGCGGCCGGGGACCGACGCGCCCTGCCGGACGTCGATCCTGGCCATCTCCGACTTCTCGGTGTGCGTCTTCAGACCGGTGTAGAAGCCGCCCTCGCGGACGTGAAAGGTGTTGTAGTCGGTGTCCTCGCGGGTCCACACGGTACTGGCGGTCGAGGTGGCCTCGACACGGCCCGTGCCGCCGACCTGCGCGGTGCGCAGACCGCCGTCCCCCGTGCCGGCGTGGACGCCGACGAAACCGTCGTCGCCGAGGGTGCCGGTGTACTCGACGGACAGGTCGATCCGCTCGGCCTTGCGGTCCGGCACCGTCACCCGTACCTCCCTGGCCTTGCGGGCATCGAAGGTGAGGGTGGTGTCGCGGTCGAGCTCGACCGCCGGTGCCATGAGCCAGTCGCCGCCCTCGTACTCCTCCTGTGTGCTGCCCGGCGGGACGATGTCGGTGGACAGGGCGTAGGTGCCCCTGGGGACCCGCAGGGTGGTGGTGCCGTCCTCGCCCGTCAGGCTCTTGAACACGTTGGTCCGGTAGCCGATGAGCATGCCGCTCCACAGGGGGGCCGGCCTGCCGTCACGGCCGAGGGCGCGCACGGTCAGGTCGTAGGACTCCGCCTCGCGGTCGACGGCGCCCGCGGTACGGACGCTCCGGCCGTCGCCGGTCGCGGTGACGGCAACGCTGTAGCCGCCGTTCACGCTGCCGCCGAGCCGGGTGTCGGCGGTGATGCCGACCGCCGCCGTACCGCCGGCGGGGACGGTGATCTCGTCGGCGGCCAGGGTGAACATGCCCGCGGGCGCGGCCTTGCCCTGGGGGTCGGTGCCGGTGGCGGCCAGGGAGAGGGTGACGTCCTCGGCGCCCAGGTTGCGGTAGGTGATCTCCTTGGTGATCGGCTTGTCGTCGCCGTGCGGCCACTGGGCGGTGCCGAAGCCGATCGACACCGGTTCGGCGACGATCGTCTGCTTCAGCGCCTTGTTCACGTCCGCCCGGCCGGAGCCCTGCTGGTAGGCGGAGTAGCCCTTGCCGGGCTCGGTGGAGGCCGTCAGCGCGCCCTTGATCCGCTCACCGGTCCAGTCGGGGTGCCGCTGGGCCAGCAGCGCGGCCGCGCCCGCGATGTGCGGGGTGGCCATGGAGGTGCCGGAGATGGAGACGTAGCCGTCGGCGACCGGGTCGCCCTCCTGCTCGACGAGGCTGCCCCTGGCCGCCGCCGCGCCGATGTCCACGCCGGGGGCGGTCAGATCGGGTTTGACCGCGCCGTCCCCGGTGCGCGGGCCGACGGAGGAGAAGTGGGCGAGCGCGTCCCGCTTGTCCACGGCCCCGACGGTCAGCGCGGCGTCCGCGCTGCCCGGGCTGGAGATGCTGGAGGCGCCGGGGCCGTCGTTGCCGGCGGCGACGACGAAGAGGGCGCCGCTGTCCCGCGACAGCCGGTTGACGGCGTCCTCCATCGGGTCGATCCCGGGGGTGTCGAAGCCGCCGAGACTGAGGTTGACCACTTCGGCGCCCTGGGCGACGGCCCATTCCATCCCGGCGATGATCCCGGAGTCGCTGCCGTAGCCGTCGTCGTCGAGGACCTTGGCGTTGAGCAGCTTCGCGCCGGGGGCCACACCCTTGTAACGGCCCTTGGACTTCGCTCCGGAGCCGGCCGCGATGGAGGCGACGTGGGTGCCGTGCCCGTGGCGGTCCCTGGTGTCCTCGGAGGCGGAGAAGTTCTTCTCCGCGGCTATCCGTCCGGCGAAGTCGGGGTGAGCGGCGTCGATTCCGGTGTCGAGGACGGCGATGGTGACGCCCTCGCCGTCGTAGCCGGCCTTCCACGCCGCGGGAGCGCCGATCCGCGCGGTGCTCGTGTCGAGCGCCGCCTCGCGGATGCCGTCGAGGGAGACGGTGGCGACTCCGGGCGCCGCCGCGAGCTGTCCGGCCGCGGACGGGCGGGTCAGCGCCTTCCACGCCTCGGCGGCCCGGTTCTCGGTGACGGACAGCGCCTCGCCGTTGACGGAGCGGAGGGTGGCGCGCACGGCCGGATCGGCCTCGGCGTGGAGTTCGGCCCTGGCCGCGGGCTTCGCGCCGCGGTAGGTGACGATGACCGGTACGTCGGTGCCGGTCCTGGCGCGGTGGTGCTCGCGGCCGAGCTCGGTGACGTCGAACAGCCTCCGGTCGAGCCTGCGTTCGGCGACGAGCCGGGTGACGTCCCGCGGGATCACATAGGTGTGGCCCCTGGTGCGGACGACCCGGACGGGTACGTCCTCGCGCCCTTCGGCGCGGATCATCCCGGCGACCCGGCCGCGCCGGTCCAGCACGACCCGGTCACCGGTGACGAGGGTGACGGAGCGCCGACCGCGCTCGGCGCGGTCGGTCCCCTGTGGTGAACCCGCCGGGGACGGCCCCGTGTCCGGCGCTGTCCTCGGTACTGCCTCCGGCGCGGCGTTCGGGCCGGTCCTCGAGGCGGCGGACGATGCGGTGGTCAGCCCCATCGTCAGTGCGACGGCCACGGCGGTGGCTATCGTGGCGGCGCCCGCTCTCCTCCGTTGTGTCAATTCTCCCCCTGGTGAGGTCATCACCATGCGTGGGGGACCCCGGCGGCCCCCCGGCGTGATCAGTGTGCGGGAGGCCGTGGCACCCGCACCATACGGCCTCGTATGGGACAGGTGTTCTAGGTGTGACGCCCGTCAGCCCCCCTTCCGTGCGGGGTCGTTCCCGCCGGAGCCGCCGGCCGGGCGGTCCACGCGCTCGGTGGTGAGCCGTCCGTCCCGGATGGTGGCCACGCGGGTCGCACGGCGGGCGATGGCACTGTCATGGGTGACGAGGACGAACGTCAGGCCGTGCGTCCTCCACTGTCCTTCGAGTACCTCCATCACCTCGTCGCGCATCGACTCGTCGAGGTTTCCGGTGGGTTCGTCGGCGAGCAGTACGTCCGGCCGCTTTACCAGGGCTCGGGCGATGGCGACGCGCTGCTGCTGGCCACCGGACATCTCACCCGGGAGATGTCCCAGCCGCTCGCCGAGCCCGACGGATTCCAGCGCCTCCGCGGCGCGCCGATGCCGTGCCGCCGCCCTGGTACCCAGAGGAACGAGCGCGGTCTCGACATTCTCCTGGGCGGTGAGGGTGGGGATGAGGTTGAAGCCCTGGAACACGAAACCGACCCGCGCCGCACGCAGTCTCGTCAGCTTCGACTCACCGAGCCGGGCGAGGTCCGTGCCGTCGAGTTCGACGCTGCCGGAGGTGGGCCGGTCCAGCCCGCCGAGCATCTGCAGGAACGTGGACTTGCCGCCCCCGGTGGGGCCCTGGACGACGAGCCTCTCGCCGTCCTCCACGGTCAGGTCGACGCCGTCGAGGGCGTGGACGGTCCTTCCTCCGCGCGCGTAGCGCTTGGTGAGGCCGGTCAGTCTGTACACAGCTGCTCTCCTGGAGTGATGAGGGGAGGGGGCGGGGGGGGGGGGGGGGGGGGGGGGGGGGGGGGGGGGGGGGGGGGGGGGGGGGGGGGGGGGGGGGGGGGGGGGGGGGGGGGGGGGGGGGGGGGGGGGGGGGGG
>NZ_JAJFAU010000017.1 GCF_022614595.1 Streptomyces sp. CNQ085 | reverse complement strand
GGCCGCTTCGGCACGGGGGACGGACGCAGGCCGGGAGACAGCGGCGCACAGGTCTGACGGGCCGGGCGCCGCACGCCCCGGGGCACGCATACGCGGCGCCGGGCGGGGTCAGGACCGTCCGGCGTCCGAGGCGGGCGACTCCTCGAAGTCGACCTTCTCTATATGGCGGTTCAGCGACTTCATCAGCATCCAGACGGCCAGCCCCAGCACCGCGAAGACGAGGAAGCCGAGGACACCGGGCGTCACCTTGTTCTCGTCGAACTCCTTGGCGAGGTCGACGAGGCCTGGGGCCTGGGTGAGGGCGAGGTTGGTCGGGCTCATGGCGTCAATTGTCGCGGATGCCCGCGAAGAGGTCGTCCTCGGGGAGGGAGGTGTCCACCAGGGACTTCGCCAGCTCGTACTCCTCCGTCGGCCAGACCTCCCGCTGGAGATCCAGCGGGACCTTGAACCAGCCGCCGTCGGGGTCGATCTGGGTGGCGTGGGCGATCAGCGCCTTGTCCCGGACCTCGAAGAAGTCCGCGCAGGGCACATAGGTGGTCAGCGTGCGCTCGGCGCGCTGGAACTCCTCCCACCGCTTGAGCCACTCGCCGTAGGGGGAGTCCAGGCCGCGCTCCAGCATCGCCTCGTGCAGGGCGAGGGTGCGGGGGCGGTTGAAGCCCTGGTTGTAGTAGAGCTTCAGGGGCTGCCACGGCTCACCCGCGTCCGGATGGCGGTCGGGGTCGCCCGCGGCGTCGAAGGCCGCCATCGTGATCCGGTGGGTCATGATGTGGTCCGGGTGCGGGTAGCCGCCGTTCTCGTCGTAGGTGGTGATCACGTGCGGCCGGAAGGCACGGATGCTGCGCACCAGCCGTCCGGCGGCCTCCTCCACGTCCTGGAGGGCGAAGCAGTCCTCCGGCAGCGGCGGCAGCGGGTCGCCCTCGGGCAGGCCGGAGTCGACGAAGCCCAGCCACTCCTGCTTCACGCCCAGGATCTCGCGGGCCTCGGCCATCTCCCTGGCTCGCACCTCGTGGATGTGCTCCTCGATGTAGGCGTCGCCCTGGAGCTTGGGATTGAGGATGGAGCCGCGCTCCCCGCCCGTGCAGGTCACGACCAGCACGTCCACCCCCTCGGACACGTACTTCGCCATGGTCGCCGCGCCCTTGCTCGACTCGTCGTCGGGGTGTGCGTGCACGGCCATCAGTCTGAGCTGTTCAGTCAAGGCTCGATCCTCGTTACCTGGTCATGGGAGACGGCTTCTATAGTGACCGAAGCGGCATCCGCTTGTATTCCCTACAGGACCGACAGGACGTGGCGATGAGTTCGGCTGATCCGGCGCGCGCGGAGCTGCCCCGGGGGCGGTACGGGCGGTCGGGGGACGAGCACTCGGACCGCCGTCTGAGGGCGGTCGGCGCGGTGCTGGGCGTGGCGTTCCTGGCGCTGATCGCCTGGTTCGGGGTGTCGTACGTCGCCGGGACGCGGGTCAGCGGCGAGCTGATCAAGTTCGAGATCGTCTCGGACCGCGAGGTGGCCGTCCACCTGGAGGTCCGCAAGGACGAGGACGTCACCGGTGTGTGCACCGTCAACACCCTCGCGGAGGACGGCGGGGACGTGGGCCGCGCGGACTTCACCTTCGACGGGCCGCGGGGCCGCATCGACGAGATCGTCACCGTGCGCACCACCGGGCGGGCCACCAGCGCCCAGCTGATCGGCTGTACGACGGCCGGCGGGAACTGACGGCCCACCCCGGGCCCGAAGGTTTGACCTTCTTCCCTTTTCCGGCGGAATTGTTAGGCTCGTGGTTTCGCCCACCCATGAAGGCGCGCCCTTCGGGTAGGGCGTTGATTTATATCCCGAGAGTACCTACGAGGAGCACCTGTGACCCAGACCAGCGACAACGTCACCTGGCTCACCCAGGAGGCGTACGACCAGCTCAAGGCCGAGCTGGAGTACCTGTCGGGTCCTGCCCGCGTCGAGATCGCCAAGAAGATCGAGGCGGCCCGCGAGGAAGGCGACCTCCGTGAGAACGGCGGCTACCACGCGGCCAAGGAGGAGCAGGGCAAGCAGGAGCTGCGGGTACGCCAGCTCACCCAGCTGCTGGAGAACGCCAAGGTTGGCGAGGCCCCGGCGGACGACGGCGTGGTCGAGCCCGGCATGGTGGTCACCGTGGCCTTCGACGGGGACGAGGACGACACGATCACCTTCCTCCTGGCCTCCCGTGAGTACGCGAGCTCGGACATCGAGACCTACTCCCCGCAGTCCCCGCTGGGCCGGGGTGTGAACGGCAAGAAGGTCGGCGACGACGCCGAGTACGAGCTGCCCAACGGCAGGATGGCCTCGGTGCGGGTCCTGAACGCCAAGCCGTACCAGGCCTGAGCCCCCGGACCCCGGCCCCCAGGACCGGGGCGGAGACGGCGGAGGCGACGCGCGGCCCCCGGCCGCCACGGAAGGGGTTCCGTGGCGGCCGGGGCCCGCTTCGTCGTGCCCGCGGCGCGCCGGTCAGGCCGCCGAGCGGTACTTGCGCACCGCCAGGGTGCGGAAGACCGCGATGATCAGCACCGACCACAGCAGCGAGGCCAGGACCGGGTTCTGCATGGGCCAGGCGTCGGGCGCCTGGTAGCCGGGCGGGAGGTTGCCGAACAGTTCGCGGGCCGCCAGCACGGTCGCGCTGAACGGGTTCCACTCGGCGACGTGCCGCAGGAACGAGGGCATGTTCTCCGAGGGCACGAAGGCGATCGAGACGAAGGTCAGCGGGAACAGCCAGATCAGTCCGCCGGAGGTCGCCGCCTCCGGAGTGCGTACCGACAGGCCGATCAGCGCGCCGATCCAGGTGAAGGCGTAGCCCAGCAGGAGCAGCAGGCAGAAGCCCGCCAGCGCCTTGAGGACGCCCTCGTGGGCCCGCCAGCCGACGATCGTCGCCACGACGGCCAGCACCACCAGGGTCAGCGCGGTCTGGACGAGGTCGGCCAGGGTGCGGCCGGTCAGGACCGCGCCGCGTGCCATCGGCAGGGAGCGGAAGCGGTCGATGAGACCCTTGTGCATGTCCTCGGCGATGCCCGCGCCCGCGCCGGCCGTGGCGAAGGTGACGGTCTGGGCGAAGATGCCCGCCATGAGGAACTCGCGGTAGGCGCCGGCGTCCACGCCGGCGCCGGGGATGCTGATCGAGCCGCCGAAGACGTAGCTGAACAGCACCACGAACATGACCGGCTGGATGAGGCCGAAGACGACCATCTCCGGGATGCGCATCATCCGCAGCAGGTTGCGTTTGGCGATGGTCAGCGAGTCCGTCAGGGACTGCCCGACGCCGCCGCCCGCGCGGGGCGCGCGGGTGGTGGGTGCGGAACCGGTGGTGGTGCTCACTTGGTGTCCTCCTTCCGGCCCGCGGCCTTGGCGGCGGACCCGTCGTCCGAGCCGTTCGAGCCGTTCGAGCCGTCCGGGCCGGCTCCGGCCTCCTGGGCGTCCTCGGCCGCGTGGCCGGTCAGCGAGATGAACACGTCGTCCAGGGTCGGTCGGCGCAGGCCGACGTCGTCGATCTCCACGCCGCGGGCGTCCAGCTCCCGGATGGCCTCGGCCAGCAGCTTGGCGCCGCCGACGACCGGGACGGTCAGCCTGCGGGTGTGCTCCTCCAGCGAGACCGCACCCCGGCCCAGGCCCCGCAGGATCTCCTCGGTGGTGCGGATGTCGTCGCGCTCGTGCACGACGACCTCGATGCGCTCGCCGCCGATGCGGGCCTTGAGCTCGTCGGAGGTGCCGCGGGCGATGACGCGGCCGTGGTCGACCACGGCGATGTCGTGGGCGAGCCGGTCGGCCTCCTCCAGGTACTGGGTGGTCAGCAGCAGTGTGGTGCCGCCGGCGACCAGCTCCTCGATGACCTCCCACAGCGCCTGGCGGTTGCGCGGGTCCAGACCGGTGGTCGGCTCGTCCATGAACATCACGGGCGGGCTGACGACCAGCGCGGCGGCGAGGTCGAGGCGGCGGCGCATGCCGCCGGAGTACGTCTTGGCGGTCCGGTCGGCGGCGTCGGCGAGGTTGAACCGCTCCAGCAGCTCGGCGGCCCGCCGCTTGGCGTCGCGTGCGGACATCTGGTAGAGGCGGCCGACCATCTGGAGGTTCTCGCGGCCGGTCAGGTACTCGTCGACGGCGGCGAACTGCCCGGACAGGCCGATGGACCGGCGTACCTCCTGGGGCTGCCTGAGCACGTCGATGCCCGCCACGACCGCGCGGCCGCTGTCGGGCCGCAGCAGTGTGGTCAGTACCCGTACGGTGGTGGTCTTCCCGGCGCCGTTGGGCCCGAGCAGGCCCAGTACGGTGCCTTCGGAGACGTCGAGATCGACACCGTCCAGAGCCCTGACGTCGCCGAAGGTCTTGACCAGCCCCTCGGCGTGGATGGCACCTGGCATGGAGGTCTCCCATGGGTGTGGGTGGTCGGAGAAGGGCGGAAACCGCGGGGATCGCGGAAACCGCGCGGGAGCAGCCGTTCCGCACCGAACGCGACGGTGCGGGCGGATGCGCACGGACACACCGCGGGCGCGGTGCGGGTCAGCACTATGCAGGAACGCGATATATCGCGTCAAACGATTTACGGCGTGTCCCACCGGCGTGTTCCGGCGGCCCGCCGCCCGCCCGGTCCGTACGCCTCAGCCCGTTACCGTGTAACCGGCCCTGACCAGCGACGTCTTCACCTCGGCGCAGTGCTGGGGACCCTTGGTCTCCAGGTGCAGGTCCACCTCCACCTCCGTCAGCCCGAGCCGCGGATCGGTCCGCACATGGCTGATGTCCAGCACATTGGCGTCCACCACCGACAGCTCCGCCAGGAGCGCCGCAAGCGCCCCCGGGCGGTCGGTCAGCCGCAGCCGCAGCGACAGGTAGCGGCCCGCCGCCGCCATGCCGTGCCGCAGCGTGCGCTGCAGCACCAGGGGATCGACGTTCCCGCCGGAGAGCACGGCCACCACCGGCCCCTCGAAGGCGTCCGGAGCGGACAGCAGCGCCGCCACCGGACTGGCGCCGGCCGGCTCGACGACCAGCTTGGCGCGCTCCAGGCAGAGCAGCAGCGCGCTGGAGAGCGCGTCCTCGCTCACCGTGCGGACCTCGTCGACCATCCTGCCGACGATCTCGAACGGCACGTCCCCGGGCCGCCCGACCATGATCCCGTCGGCCATCGTCGAGACCGACTCCAGGGTCACCGGGTGCCCGGCGGCCAGCGAGGGCGGGTACGCCGCGGCCCCCTCGGCCTGCACCCCGACCACGCGCACGTCCGGCCGCAGCGACTTCACCGCCAGCGCCACCCCCGCCGCCAGCCCGCCGCCGCCGATGCCGACGACGACCGTGCGGACCTCCGGGCACTGCTCCAGGATCTCCAGCCCGACCGTGCCCTGGCCGGCGACGATGTCGGGATGGTCGAAGGGGTGGATGAAGACCGCGCCGGTCCCGGCCGCGTACTCCTGCGCCGCCCGCAGCGTCTCGTCCACCACCTGCCCGTGCAGCCGCACCCGCGCGCCGTAGTCACGGGTCGCCGCCACCTTCGGCAGCGCCGCGCCCACCGGCATGTAGACCGTAGAACGCACCCCCAGCAGGGAGGCGGCCAGGGCGACGCCCTGGGCGTGGTTGCCCGCGGAGGCCGCGACGACCCCGCGGGCGCGCTCCTCGGCGGACATCGCGGCTATCCGCACATACGCGCCGCGGACCTTGAACGACCCGGTGCGCTGGAGGTTCTCGCACTTGAGGTGGACGGGCGAACCGACCAGTTCGCCGAGGTGGCGGCTGCCCTCCAGCGCGGTCGTCCGGGCCACCCCCAAGAGCGTCTTCTGGGCGGCGCGTACGTCGTCGAGGGTGAGTGCCGGCGCGTCGTCGCGGCCGGTGTGCTGGACAGTGCTGGCGACCATGCCGCCAGTCTGGCAGTCCGGCTCGCGGGCGGCTCGGGGGGCCCGGCAGGCGGAAAGCCCGCCGGGTCCCCGCGGCGGGGGCCGTCCATTCGTACGCCACCGGTACGGGGCGGGCCCGGGGCGCGTACTCTTTGGCACACCCTCAGCCCGTCGTACCCCGTATTCACGAAGAAGCGAGCAACCGGCCATGCCCACGCACCCGGACATGACGACCGCCCACCCACACGACGAAACGAGCGAAGAGAGCGCGCAGGCCAGCATGCCTCCCACAGCAGGCCGCCCGGACCCCGACCAGGACCGGACCGGCTCCGCACCCCTTCTCGACTCCCTGCAGCACCAGGTGGCCCTCTTCGCGCGGCGCGCGGAGCAGACCCGGCTCGGCGGCGTCGGACAGGCCCGCAACTCCATGGACCGCGCCGCCTACCTGCTGCTCAACCGGCTGGACAAGGACGGGCCCACCGGCGTCAAGGCGCTCGCCGCGGGCATGGGCATCGACTCCTCGACCGTGACCCGCCAGGTGGCTCCGCTGGTGGAGTCCGGCCTGGTCAAACGCACCTCCCATCCCGACGACGGCCGCGCCGTGGTCCTCCAGCTCTCCCCGCGGGGCATCGCACGGCTGGAGCAGGTGCGCGCCTCGCGGCGCGAGCTGATGGAGGTGCTGACACGGGACTGGGAGGAGGAGGAGCGGACGGTCTTCCGCGACCTGCTCACCCGCTTCAACCAGGCCCTCTCCGACTTCCAGGCGGAGGGCTCCTGACCCTCTCCGCGGCCCTTCTGCGGAGGCCTGCGGGGCCCGCCCCCGACCAGTGCGCAAGGCGTCCGGGGGCGGGCCCCCGCGAAGCCGCTGTGACGCGGCGTCCGCCCCTCCGGGGCACAGAGAGGACAGGGAGGGGACATGACCAGCCGAGTTCCAGCGGGCGGGTGGCGACGCACACTCGGTCACCTATCCGCTGGGCCGCGAGCACATGGTGACCGTGACGCAGACCGCGGACCGGGCCGCCCAGCGGGTCCTGAGCGTCTTCCTGGTGCAGAGCGCGTCGACACTCACCGCGTTCCACGAGCAGGCCACCTGGGCCACCCTCGCGGAGATCCGGCTGATGGCACGGATCGCAGGCCTGAAGGTGGCGAACGTCAACGGGTCATACGCGGGAGAGCCCTACGGCGCGCACTCGCGGGAGATGCTGGTAGTGCTGGAGCGGCAGTGAGCGAAGTGCCCGCGATCGCGGCGGAGGACGCCACGGTCGTCCTGGACGGGACCACGCTGCTGGCACCGACGACGTTCTCGGTGACGCCGGGCGAGTTCTGGTGCCTCACCGGCAGCAACGGCTCCGGGAAGACGACCCTCCTGCGGGCCTTCCTGGGGAGCCGGAGACTGACAGGCGGTGCCGTCCGCGTCCGGGGCGAGACCGTCGACCTGGCCAGGCCCCGGCACCGGCGGCTCGTGGCCTCCCTCGTCGAACCGGTGCCCGTCGCACGTGACATGACGCTGCGCGAGCAGGTGACCCTGGTCGCCGCCTCCTGGTACGGCAACACCACGACGACCGTGGAGCGCGCCGAGGAGGTCATCGGGCGACTGGGCCTTTCCGTACTGGGCGAGCGGTTTCCCACGCAGCTCTCCTCCGGCCAGCTGCAGCTCTTCAGTCTCGCGCTGACCCTGGTCCGCCCCGCCGACGTCGTCCTGCTCGACGAGCCGGAGCGGCATCTCGACACCGACCGCGTCGACCTCGTCGCCACGCTGCTCGCCGAACGCGCGGAGCGGGGAACCTCGTTCCTGGTCGCCACCCATGAGGCCGCCGTGGTGGAGGCCTGCGACGGCGTTGTGGAGCTGGGATGACGATGGACGGCATCATGGCGGCGGAGGCCGGCACCAGGGCCCGGGTCCATGCCGTACGGCAACGGTACGCCCACCGCGGTGGCCGCGCCACGGTGCACGACTGGGCGTACACCGGCTACCTCGCCGTCATCCTCGTCTCCGTCTACGCGGCGCCGGTCGTCCACCTGATGAGGACCTCGCGGGCGCGTGTCCCACTGGAGTCCTCCGAGGCGGCGGCGCCAGTGGCATGCCTGGTCGCGGCGGTGGCGGTCTGGGGCGCCCAGCTCACCGGCCGGTTCTGGGGGCCGCTGGTGCTCAAGCCGTTCCTGCTGCACGTGTTCATGTCCACAGACCTGTCCCCGACGCACTACCTCGGCGCGATCGCCCGCCGCCGGCTGATGTACGCGGGACTCGGAACGGTGCCGGCGGTGTGCACGGCGACGTTCCTCGGGACCGACCTGTTCGACCACCCGGGGACCGCGCTCGTGCCGCAGGGCGTGGCCGTCGCGGTGGGCATCGGCGCCGTCGCCTCCACCGCGTGGCTGTGGGGCCAGATCCGGACGGTGCGCGAGAATCTCCTGCTCGCCTTCGCCGCGGCCCCCGCGGCCGTCGCCGTCGCGCTGCTCGGCCGGTCCGCCTTCCTGGGCGTGGGCGGTCTGTGGCTCGTCGCCGGTGTACTGGCGGTCTCGGCGACGGTGCTCGGCCGGTCCGCCTTCCGGTCCGTCCGTACGGTCGATCTCGCCCGGCTGGCACGCGAATCGGCGCGTGCCGCCGAGGCCCAGGCCTTCGCCTGGACCGGCACGCTCCACCACGCGCTCGACCTGTACCGTCCGGAGCCGCGCGGGCTCACGTCGGCCCTGGTGCGCCCGGACGGGCGCCTGCGCGGCCACCTCACACAGGGAGTGGTCCGCGCGCTCCGCACACGGGGCCGTGCGATCGCGGCCGCGGCCTTCCTGCCGACCGGTGGTGCCCTGCTGACGCTCGGCGTCGCGGAGCCGGACGCCGAAGGGGCGACGTTGTTCCGGGTGGCCGGCTCGGTCGCCGTGTACTGGGGGTCCGGGTGGGTCGGCGAGACCTGGCGCGGTCTGCGCGACGAGCTGATGCTGGCCCCCTTGTTCGGTGAGCGGTGGGGCGGGGTGCTCGCCCGCACCCTGGCCTGGCCGGTCGTCGCGGTGGTGGTCATGGTGGGCTTCGCCGGCGGTGTCGCGGCCATGACCCGGTGGCCGTTTCAGGGCGGCAGGCCGGCCGACGCGCTGCTGCTCGCCGCCGCATCGGTGGTGCTCGTGCTCGGTGCCAGGTTCCTGCGCGAGATGAAGACGAATCTGCCGATCGAACTGCTGCTCCCCGTCATCACGCCCCTGGGCGACCTTTCCGGGCTCCGGGTCTTCGTGTGGCAGTTCGACGGACTCGCCGTCGTGCTGACCGGCGTCCTCGTGATGACGTGGATGCCCTCCGCGCTCGGCGCGGCCCTGGTCGCGCTGGGCATGGCCGCCTGGTGCGGCTGGGCGGGCCTGCGCCGTACGGGGTGGGCCCGCCTGGCGCTGTTCACCCGCCTCGGCCGGGCGTAGGACCGCGGCGTGGGACTGCCCTGCGCCGAGCGGTACCCGGGCCGGCGGATGACGGGCCGCCGCGCGGGACCGCTGCGCAGGGCAGGATGGGAGGCATGGCGAACCGACTGGCCCGTGAGACGTCCCCCTACCTCCTCCAGCACGCGGACAACCCCGTCGACTGGTGGCCCTGGTCGCCGCAGGCGTTCGACGAGGCCCGGCGGCGGGACGTCCCGGTGCTGCTCAGCGTCGGCTACAGCTCCTGCCACTGGTGCCATGTGATGGCCGAGGAGTCCTTCGAGGACGGGGCCACCGCCGAGTACCTCAACGCCCACTACGTGTCCGTCAAGGTGGACCGTGAGGAGCGCCCGGACGTCGACGCCGTCTACATGGAGGCGGTCCAGGCTGCCACCGGGCAGGGCGGCTGGCCCATGACCGTCTTCCTGACCCCGGAGGGTGAGCCGTTCTACTTCGGCACCTACTTCCCGCCCGGGCCCCGGCACGGGATGCCCTCCTTCCGCCAGGTGCTGGAAGGGGTGCGCGCCGCCTGGGCCGACCGGCGCGAGGAGGTCGCCGAGGTGGCCGGGCGGATCGTGGCGGACCTGGCGGGTCGGAGCATCGGCTACGGCGACGGCGGGGACGCCCCCCGCCCGCCCCGGCCGGAGGAACTGGGCGCGGCACTGCTCGCGCTGACCCGCGAGTTCGACGCGCGGCACGGCGGCTTCGGCGGCGCGCCGAAGTTCCCGCCGTCGATGGTGCTGGAGTTCCTGCTGCGCCACCACGCCCGCACCGGCTCCGAGGGCGCGCTGCAGATGGTGGAGGCGACCTGCGGGGCGATGGCGCGCGGCGGTCTCTACGACCAGCTCGGCGGCGGCTTCGCCCGCTACTCGGTGGACGCCGCGTGGACGGTGCCCCACTTCGAGAAGATGCTCTACGACAACGCCCTGCTGTGCCGGGTGTACGCGCATCTGTGGCGTGCCACCGGCAGCGAGCGGGCACGGCGGGTCGCGCTGGAGACGGCCGACTTCATGGTCCGCGAACTGCGCACCCCCCAGGGCGCCTTCGCATCCGCGCTGGACGCCGACAGCGACGACGGCACCGGGCGGCACCGGGAGGGCGCGTACTACGTGTGGACGCCCGCCGAACTGCGCGAGGTCCTCGGCGATCAGGACGCGGAGCTGGCCGCCGCCCACTTCGGGGTGACCGGGGAGGGCACCTTCGAGGAGGGGGCCTCCGTCCTGCGGCTCCCGGACACCGACGGCCCCGCGGACGCCGGGCGGATCGAGTCGGTGCGCCGCAGGCTGCTGGACGCCCGGTCCGCGCGTCCGCGCCCCGGCCGGGACGACAAGGCCGTCGCCGCCTGGAACGGGCTGGCGGTCGCCGCGCTGGCCGAGACCGGCGCCTACTTCGACCGTCCCGACCTGGTGGAGGCGGCCACCGCCGCCGCCGATCTGCTGGTCGCCGTCCACCTCGATACGGGCGGACGTCTGGCGCGCACCTCCCGCGACGGCGTCGCCGGTCCCGGAGCCGGGGTGCTGGAGGACTACGGCGACGTGGCCGAGGGCTTCCTCGCCCTGTACTCGGTGACCGGCGAGAGCCGCCGGCTGGAGCTGGCCGGCACCCTGCTGGAGATCGTGCTGACGCGCTTCACCGCCGCCGACGGCACCCTGTACGACACCGCCGACGACGCCGAGCGGCTCATCCGCCGCCCCCAGGACCCCACCGACAACGCCGCGCCCTCCGGCTGGACGGCCGCCGCCGCGGCCCTGCTGTCCTACGCGGCCCACACCGGGTCCTCCCGCCACCGCGAGGCCGCCGAGCGGGCGCTGGGCGTGGTGACGGCGCTGGCCCCGCGCGTGCCGCGCTTCACCGGCTGGGGGCTGGCCGCCGCCGAGGCGGCGCTGGACGGGCCGCGCGAGATCGCCGTGGTCGGCCCGGCCGGCGACCCGGCCACCGCCGTGCTGCACCGCACCGCGCTGCTGGCCACCGCGCCCGGCGCGGTGGTGGCCGTGGGCGAGCCGTCGGCGGACGCGAGTGCGGACGGCGCGGACGGGGAGACGCCCGCGCTGCTGCGCGGCCGGCCGCTACTGGAGGGCCGCCCGGCCGCGTACGTGTGCCGGCACTTCGTGTGCGACGCCCCCACGGCCGATCCGGAGCGGCTGGCGCGGATGGTGGGGGCGTCCGCCGGGGAGTGAGGCGGCGCCCGCGGGCCACCCGTGTGCCGCCCGCGCGTCACCCACGTGGGGAAAAACACGGAGCGCCCGGCCCGGGGTGTCCGTACAGTGGCCGTCATGCAGGTGATCCAGTCGACGAAACTCGCCAATGTCTGCTACGAGATCCGGGGCCCGGTTCTCGAGGAGGCCATGCGGCTGGAGGCGGCGGGTCACCGCATCCTCAAGCTCAACACCGGCAATCCCGCGCCCTTCGGCTTCGAGTGCCCGCCGGAGATCCTCGAGGACATGCTGCGCAACGTCGGGTCGGCCCACGGCTACGGCGACGCCAAGGGGCTGCCGGCGGCCCGGCGCGCGGTGATGCAGTACTACCAGACCAAGGGCATCGAGCTGGACGTCGAGGACATCTACATCGGCAACGGTGTCTCCGAGCTGATCCAGATGTCGATGCAGGCGCTGCTGGACGACGGCGATGAGGTGCTGGTGCCGGCGCCGGACTACCCGCTGTGGACGGCCTCGGTCTCGCTCTCGGGCGGCACCGCCGTGCACTACCGCTGTGACGAGCACTCCGACTGGATGCCGGACCTCGCCGACATCGAGCGCAAGGTGACCGACCGCACCAAGGCGATCGTCGTCATCAACCCCAACAACCCCACCGGCGCCGTCTACGGCGAAGAGGTGCTGCGCGGTCTGACGGACATCGCCCGCCGCCACGGCCTGATCGTCTACTCCGACGAGATCTACGACAGGATCCTCTATGACGGCGCCACCCACACCCCCACCGCCGCCGTCGCCCCCGACCTGCTGACCGTCACCTTCAACGGTCTCTCCAAGTCCTACCGGGTGGCCGGGTACCGCTGCGGCTGGATGGCCGTCTGCGGGCCGAAGACGCACGCCGCCAGCTACATCGAGGGCCTGACGATCCTGGCGAACATGCGGCTGTGCGCCAACATGCCGTCCCAGTACGCGGTGGCCACGGCCCTGGGCGGGCGGCAGTCGATCAACGATCTGGTGCTGCCGGGCGGGCGGCTGCTGGAACAGCGCGACACCGCGTACGACCTGCTGACGTCCATCCCGGGCGTGACGTGCGTGAAGCCCAGGGGGGCGCTGTACCTCTTCCCCCGGCTGGATCCGCAGGTCCACCGGATCAAGGACGACCGGCAGATGGTCCTGGACCTGCTGCGGACCGAGAAGATCATGGTCGTCCACGGCACGGGCTTCAACTGGCCGGAGCCGGATCACTTCCGCATCGTCACGCTGCCTCCGGTACAGGATCTGGCGGACGCGGTGCAGCGGATCGGGAAGTTCCTGGAGGGCTACGGCCAGCACTGAGGAGCCGCCGGGACAGCGCGGCACCGGGGCGGCACCGGGGCCCCGTCCGCGCCCGGCGGGAGCGGGCGAGGACGCCGGAGAACTTTCTGCACCCGTCACAACTTTAGACAGAGTCTAAGTTAGGATGGACTCCTGTATCAGCCAGGAGGCCATCCCATGTACGAACCGATTCGCACGCCGTCGGTCCACACCATGGCCGATCGGGCCAGGACCGGGGGACCCCTCCCGCGCCGCTCCCGCGAGGAGGAGCTGGACGACAGGCTCGCCGGCCATCTCACCGCGCTGCTGACCGTGACCGACGAGCTCCGCGCCCACGCCCCGGACGTGGAGCTGGACGACGCAGCACAGCGGCTCGACGCCCAGGTCGCCCGGTTGTGCGGAGGGCGCGCCCCGCTGCGGGCCGAGCCGTCCGCGGCCGGGGCCGACGCCTCCCGCGTCGCGGCGCTCCACCAGCGGGCCCACACGCTCGCCGGGCAGGCCCTGGTCGTGGCCACCTCCCGCTCGGACACGGCGGCCGTCTCCCTGGCCGCCGAGCGGATGGAGACCCACGCCCGGGCGCTCGGCCTGGCCGAGGTCGGCTGACCGGCGCCGGCCGGGGACGGGAAGTCCACGAAGCCCGCGGTCCCCGTCCCGGCACAGGATGCCGGGACGGGGACCGCGGGCTCTCGGCGCGGCCTCGGGCGGCCGCCCGCTCAGCCCAGGCGCTCGACCAGGGCGTGGTACTCGTCCCACATCGCCTTCGGGGTGTGGTCGCCGAAGGTGTTCAGGTGCTCGGGGATGAGCGCGGCCTCCTCGCGCCAGGCCTTCTCGTCCACCTTGAGCAGGAACTCCAGGTCCGCCTCGGGAAGCGCCAGACCGTCGGTGTCCAGGGCGCTCCTGGCCGGGACGATGCCGATGGGCGTCTCGGCGCCCTCCGCCTCGCCGTTCAGGCGGCCGACGATCCACTTGAGCACCCGGCCGTTCTCGCCGAAGCCCGGCCACACGAACCGGCCGCCCTCGTCCTTGCGGAACCAGTTCACGTAGTAGATCCTCGGCAGCTTCGCCGGGTCCGCCTTGGCGCCGACCTCCAGCCAGTGGCCCATGTAGTCGCCCATGTTGTAGCCGCAGAACGGCAGCATGGCGAACGGGTCGCGGCGCAGCTCGCCGACCCTGCCCTCGGCCGCGGCGGTCTTCTCCGAGGCCACGTTGGCGCCGAGGAAGACGCCGTGCTGCCAGTCGAAGGACTCCGTCACCAGCGGCACCGCGCTGGCGCGGCGCCCGCCGAAGAGGATCGCCGAGATCGGCACGCCCCTGGGGTCCTCCCACTCCGGCGCGATGATCGGGCACTGCGAGGCGGGCACGGTGAAGCGGGCGTTGGGGTGCGCGGCCGGGGTGCCGGAGTCGGGCGTCCAGTCCTCGCCCCGCCAGTCGGTCAGATGGGCCGGGGGCTCCTCGGTCATGCCCTCCCACCACACGTCGCCGTCGTCGGTGAGCGCGACGTTGGTGAAGATCGCGTTGCCCCAGAGGGTCTTCATCGCGTTGGCGTTGGTGTGCTCACCGGTGCCCGGCGCCACGCCGAAGAAGCCGGCCTCGGGGTTGATCGCGTAGAGGCGGCCGTCCTCGCCGAAGCGCATCCAGGCGATGTCGTCGCCGATCGTCTCGACCGTCCAGCCCGGGATCGTCGGCTCCAGCATCGCCAGGTTGGTCTTGCCGCAGGCGCTGGGGAAGGCGGCGGCGACGTACTTCGACTCACCGCGGGGAGGCGTCAGCTTGAGGATCAGCATGTGCTCGGCGAGCCAGCCCTCGTCGCGCGCCATCACCGAGGCGATGCGCAGCGCGTAGCACTTCTTGCCCAGCAGGGCGTTGCCGCCGTAGCCCGAGCCGTAGGACCAGATCTCGCGGGTCTCGGGGAAGTGGGAGATGTACTTGGTGGAGCTGCACGGCCAGGGGACGTCCTCCCGGCCCGGTTCGAGCGGGGCGCCGACGGTGTGGACCGCCCTGACGAACGCCCCGTCCTCGCCCAGCTCCTCCAGCACGGCGCTGCCCATGCGGGTCATCGTCCGCATGGAGACGGCCACGTAGGCGGAGTCGGTGATCTCCACGCCCAGCGCGGAGAGCGGGGAGCCCAGCGGTCCCATGCAGAAGGGGACGACGTACATCGTGCGGCCGCGCATCGCGCCGCGGAAGATGCCGCCCTCGCCGCCGGACCCGGTGAAGACCTCGCGCATCCTCGCGGGGTCCATCCAGTGGTTGGTGGGGCCCGCGTCCTCCTCCCCGCCGGAGCAGATGAAGGTGCGGTCCTCCACGCGCGCCACGTCGGACGGGTCGGAGGCGGCGTAGTACGAGTTGGGGCGTTTGACCGGGTCGAGCCTGGTGAAAGTGCCCTTCTCGACCAGTTCCTCGCAGAGCCTGTCGTACTCCGCCTCGGAACCGTCGCACCAGACGACGCGGTCGGGCCGGGTGAGAGCCGCGATCTCGTCGACCCAGGCGGCCAGTCCCCGGTGACGGGTGGGGGTGGTGTTGCCGGGAGCCGCAGTACTGCGCGTCACAATCGCTCCAGATGTCGAGGGTTTCATGCGGATACCGCACATGTATCCGTTTTGTTCATCCGTGCTTCAGATTCGACCCCGTGGGGGCTGCGACCCGGACGCTGCGGCCTTGCTCATCCGGTGCCGACCATGCTCATTTGATACTCCGCCTTCGGGGCGATTCTGTCCAGACGGCCGCATGGTGAGCATGGCCACGCGGCGGCGAAGCCGACGGTCACGTAGGTACGATGAGACGCATGACCGCCGCAGTGCCCGAATCCCCCAGGACCCTGCCCGCCGAGGATGGCGACGGCCGCGAGGACCACGGTGCCCGGGGGGCCGTCCACCCCGTCAAACCCCGCCTGCGGGGGTGGCTGCACGCCGGGATGTTCCCGGCCGTGCTGACCTCGGGGATCTTCCTCACCGCTCTGGCGCAGACCCCGCGCGGCCGTCTGGCCTGCGCGGTCTACACGCTGACCGCCTGCCTGCTGTTCGGCGTCAGCGCCCTGTACCACCGCGGCGACTGGGGCCCGCGCGCCAACGCGGTGCTCCGCCGCCTCGACCACGCGAACATCTTCCTGATCATCGCGGGCACCTACACGCCCCTGACGATCCTGCTGGTCCCCGGAGGCCGCGGTCAGTTGCTGCTGTGGGGCGTCTGGGCCGCCGCCGCCGCGGGCATCGCCTTCCGCGTCTTCTGGGTCGGCGCGCCGCGCTGGCTCTACACCCCCTGCTACGTCGCGATGGGCTGGGCCGCGGTGTTCTTCCTGCCCGACTTCCTGCGCGCGGGCGGTGTCGCCGTCCTGGTGTGCGTGATCGTGGGCGGCCTCCTCTACAGCGTGGGCGGCCTCGTCTACGGCATCAAGCGGCCCAACCCCTCACCGCGCTGGTTCGGCTTCCACGAGGTCTTCCACTCCCTCACCCTGGCCGCCTTCGCCGTCCACTACGTGGGAATCTCCCTGGTGGCCTACAACGCCTGACACCCGGTCCCGGCCCCCGCCCCCGGCGGGCGGTCAGCGGCCGCGCCGCACCGAGCGGCCGGCGAGCACCCCGGTGCGGCGGCCGTCCTCGACGGCGAACCGGCCGCCGACCAGCACGTGCGGGATGCCCCGCGGCGGGGTGCGCGGCGCCTCGAAGGTCGCCTCCGCCGCCACCGTCTCCGGATCGAACAGAACCAGGTCGGCGTGGTACCCCTCGCGGACCAGCCCCCGGTCCGGCAGCCGCAGCCGGGCGGCCGGGCGGCCGGTCAGACGCGCCACGCACTCCTCCAGCGACAGCACGCCCAGTTCGCGCACATAGCGCCCCAGGTAGTGCGGGAAGGCGCCCCACGCCCGCGGATGGGGCCGGCCGCCGACGAGGATGCCGTCGCTTCCGCCGGTGTGGGCCCGGTGCCGCATGATCGCCCGGACGTTCTCCTCGTGCCCGACGTGCTGGAGGACGGTGGTGCCCAGCCGGTCCGCCAGCAGCAGCCGCCGCGCCACCGTGAACGGCTCCTCTCCGCGTTCGGCCGCCGTCCGCGCGATCGTGCGGCCCACGTGTCCGGCCAGGGCGGGGTCGGTCACCCCGGAGACCTCCACGGTGTCCCAGTCGACCGGCACCCCGTGGCAGCCGTCCGAGCCCTCGGTCTCCATCACGTACCGGATCCGGGCGCAGGCCTCCGGGTCACGCAGCCGGGCGAGGGTCGCCCCGGGGCCGCCCTCGGCCGCCCAGCTCGGCAGCAGCGCGGCCAGGCTGGTGCAGCCGGGCAGGTAGGGATAGCTGTCCAGCGTCAGATCCATGCCCTCCTCCAGAGCCGCGTCCAGCAGGGCCAGCAGCTCGGGGGCGCGTTTGGCGTTGACGGAGAAGTTCACGGTGGCGTGCGCCAGGTGCAGGGCGCATCCGGAGGCGCGGGCGACCTCGATCATCTGCGCGTACGCATCCAGCGCGCCGGCGCCGTAGGAGCGGTGGTGGGGGCAGTGGTAGCCGCCGTAGGACGCCACCACCCGGCACAGCTCGGTCAGCTCGGAGTCGGGGGCGTACATCCCCGGGGTGTACGTCAGGCCGGACGACATCCCCACCGCGCCCTGTTCCAGGCCCTCGGCCACCAGGCGCCGCATCCGCTCCAGCTCCCCGTCCGCGGCGGGCCGGTCCTCCCAGCCGACCGCCATCGCCCGCACCGTGCCGTGGGGGACGAGATAGGCGGCGTTGACGGCGATGCCGCGGTCGAGCCGGTCCAGGTACTCCCCGACGGTCCGCCAGTCGAAGTCGACGTCCGAGCCGTCGCCGTTCCAGCCGGTGATCGCCTGCCGCACCCGCGCCAGCGTGCGGTCGTCCACCGGCGCGTACGACAGGCCGTCCTGCCCGAGCACCTCCAGGGTCACGCCCTGGGCGACCTTGGCGATGTGGGCGGGGTCGCGCAGCAGCGCCAGATCGCTGTGGGCGTGCATGTCGATGAAGCCGGGTGCGAGGACCAGGCCGTCCGCCTCCAGCACGCGCCGTGCGCCGGGGCGCGGCCCGGCGTCCCCCTCGCGGTGGACCACGGCGATCCGGCCGCCGTCGACGCCGACATCGGCCCGGCGGGCGGGGGCTGGGGTGCCGTCGGCGACGCGCGCGCCGCGCAGGACGAGTTCCACGCCGGACTCCGGTTCTCGGGGACGGGGAGGGGTGGGGGAGGGGTCAGAAGAACGTGCGGACGAAGTCGGTGACGGTACCGTCGGCCTCGGCGACGGGGATGAGCTGCCACCGGTCGAAGACGGTGCACGGATGCGACAGGCCCAGCGCCACCCAGTCGCCCACCTCCAGCTCCGTGCCCGGCGCGAGGCGGACGAACGCGTGCTGGTCGGCCAGCTTCACCACCTCCATCCCCTCCGCGGCCCGCTCCGCGCCGCCGGCCGTGCGGACGGTCACCGGCTGGGGCAGGCCCAGGTCGTAGGAGGTGTCGCGCTTGCCCGCGTTGAGGAACGCCAGGTGCGGCTCGGGACGGGAGACCACCTGTGCCCACAGCCGGAACGCCGGCAGCAGCGAGCCCTGCCCGGGTACGCGGTTGAACGGGGTCGCGCGCCGGTAGTGGCCGTCGTCGTGCGAGATGTACGCGCCCGAGCGCAGCAGCTTCAGCACCGGGCGCGAGAGTTCCGGCACGCGCCCGAAGACCTCGGCCACCACGTCGAACCAGGCGCTGCCGCCCGCGCTCACCACGATCTCCTCCCCGGGCCCCAGGGCGGCGAAGAGGCCCGCCGCGTCCAGGCCGGCGGCCAGCGCGACCAGTTCCTCCAGCCAGGCCCGCACCCGTCCGGCGTCGGCGTCCGGCACCTCCCCCTCGTAACCGGCGACGCCGACCAGCCGCAGCGAGGCCGCCTCCGCCACCGCCCGAGCCACCCGCACCGCCTCACCGGCCGTGCGCACACCGGTACGGCCGCCCGTCACGCCCAGCTCGACGACGACGTCGAGGGGACGCGGGGAGGGGGAGGCGCCGGTGGCCGGGGCCAGGGCGGCGTCCATCAGCTCCACGCCGCGCACCGAGTCCGCATAGCAGACGACCGCCGCCTCCGGGTCCGCCACCAGCTCCGCGGAGATCCAGCGCAGCGCGGCGGCGTCCACCACCTCGTTGGCCACGAAGACCCGCCGCACTCCGAAGGCCCGGCACACGCGCACCTGGGAGGGCACCGCGACCGTGATGCCCCAGGCGCCGTGGTCGAGCTGGCGCCTGAAGAGCCGGGGGGACATCGACGTCTTGCCGTGCGGGGCGAAGGCGAGGCCGTGCCGGGCGGCGAAGGCGCCCAGCTGCCGCAGATTGTGCTCCAGCGCCCCGGCGGCCAGCGTCAGCACCGGGGTGGTGAAGCCGCCGGTGAACAGGGAGCGCCGCTGGGCCGCCAGCGCGCCCACGGTCAGTCCCGCCGCGTTTGGGGGCAGCCCCTTGAAGCGGTGGTCGACGATCTCGCCGGCGAGACGGGCGACGGGGTCCGCGGACCCGGGCCCCCCGGTGTGCCGGAGGCGCTCGGGGTGCTCTGGTTGCTCGGCGTGCTCGTCGGCCACGGTGAACTCCGGACTCCGGGGCGGACCCCGGAAGAGTGATTGCGATATGTGCAACACCTGTTGCGCATAGTGCTCTTCGCTGTCTAGCATCCCCGCGAACGCCCGGTCAACGGACAGCGGGGACGGAAACGGGGACGGAAGCGGGGAGGGGCGACCGTGACGGTGCGTCCCGGGACCTCCGCACCCGTCGCGGCCCACGGCCCCCGCGCCGGGCTCCCCTTCGGCGTGGTCTGCCCGGGGGGAAACCATGGCGGCCTTCCGGCCCGCCGGCCCCGGCCGGCTCGCCGAGTCCCCGGTCTTCGTCCGCGGCGTCGGCGGCGCCGAGTCCAACACCGCCTGCCTGCTTGCCCGCGCCGGGCACCGGGTCCGCTGGAGGGGGCTGCGGCACGGCCATCCGGCCGCCGCCGCGCTCACCTGCCCGGCGACCTCGCCGAACCGCCCGGCCGGGCCCTGGCCGACCGGCTGGCCGCGCTCGACGACGCCGCCTGGGGCAGACTGCGGCTCACCCCCGGCTGGACCACACGGAAGGCGTGAGACAGATGAGCCAGACCGTCGGCCGGGCGCTGAGCATCCTCCCCCTGCTCGCGCGCGGGCCGGCAGGCCTCGAACAGGTCGCCCGGCACCTGGACGTCCACAAGTCCACCGCCCTGCGGTTGCTGCGCACCCTGCACGAGCACGGTATGGTCCACCGCCAGGCCGACCAGCGTTACCGCCTGGGAGCGCGGCTGATCGCGCTGGCTCAGGAGGCCGTGGAGAACATCGATGTGCGTGCCGTCGCCCACCCGTACCTGGCGGAGCTGAACGAGGCGTGCGGCCACACCGTCCACCTGGCGGTACGGCAGGAGGACGAGGTCCTCTACATCGACAAGGTCGAGAGCCGCTACCCGGTGCGGATGTACTCGCGCATCGGCAGACCGGTGGCGGTCACCGTCGCCGCGGTCGCCAAGGTCATCCTCGCCGACCTGCCCGAGGCCGAGCGGCGCGCGCTCGCCGAACGCCTGGACTACCCGCGCCACACGCCCCGCTCCACACCGGGCCCGGACGCCTTCCTGAGGGAGCTGGCCCGGGTGCGCGAACAGGGCTGGGCCACCGACCTCGGCGGCTACGAGGAGACGGTCAACTGCGTCGCGGCCCCCGTACGCGGCGCGGACGGCCGGGTCGCCGCCGCACTGTCGGTCTCCGCGCCCGCGGCCGTGGCGGGCCCGGGCGAACTCATGCGCCTGCTGCCCCTGGTACGGCGTACGGCCGACGCCGCCGGCGCCGAGTACTCGGGCAGGCCCCCCGCCACCTGACCCTGCGAACCCCCGTGAACCCCCGTGAACCCCCGTGAACCCCCGTGAACCCCCGTGAACCCCCGTGAACCCCCGTGAACCCCCGTGAACTCAGCCTCACCCGGAAGGACGACCGTGAGCGACACCCCCGCGAAGAACCCCGCCGGCACCCCCTCCAGGACCGCGTTCACCCCGCCGACCCACACCGTCCCGCCCGCCCGCTTCTCGCACGGCGTGCGCAAGGGGAACATCCTCCAGGTGGCCGGACAGGTCGGCTTCCTGCCCGCCGTCCCCGGGCAGCCGCCCACCCCGGCGGGCCCGTCCCTGCGTGAGCAGACCCTTCAGACCCTCGCCAACGTGGAGGCGGTCCTGAGGGAGGGCGGTGCGAGCTGGGAGGACGTGGTGATGGTCCGCGTCTATCTCACCGACACCGGCCACTTCGCCGAGTTCAACGAGATCTACGACGAGTACCTCGCCGGCCCGGCGGGCCTCACCGGCCCCCCGGCGGCGCGGACGACCGTTTACGTCGGCCTGCCCGCCGGGCTGCTGGTCGAGATCGACGCCATGGCCGTCGTGGACTGAGGCCCGGCGGTCCGCCCGCGCGTTCGCGTGCGCCAATGCGCCCTCTTGTGCCGTCCGGCGGCGCGCTGTTGTATGCGCCACGCCGGTCACGGGGACGAGAGCGGAGGTCGTACATGGCCAGTACGGGTGAGAAGGGCGCGGCGGACGGCGCGGAACGGTCCGGGAGCGGAGCGGGGGCCGCCGCGGAGAGTGCCGCGGCCCCTCCCGAGCGGAAGGCGAGCTGGCGGCTGGTCGGCCCCGGCATCGTGGTGGCGGCCACCGGCGTCGGTGCCGGAGACCTGGTGGCCACCCTCGTGGCCGGCAGCAGGTTCGGCTACACGCTGCTGTGGGCGGCCGTCATCGGCTGCCTGGTGAAGATCGCGCTGGCGGAGGCCACCGGCCGCTGGCATCTGGCCACCGGACGGACGATCTTCGACGGCTGGCGCAGCCTGGGAGCGTGGACCACCGTCTACTTCGCGGTCTACGTCACCGTGTGGGGCTTCGTCTACGGAGCCGCCGCCATGTCCTCCAGCGCGCTTCCGCTGGTCGCCCTCTTCCCGGGCGTCCTGGAACTGAAGACCTGGGCGGTCCTGTGCGGGCTGGCGGGTCTGGCGTTCGTCTGGTTCAACCGCTACGCGATCGTCGAGAAGATCATGATGGTCTTCGTCGGCGTGATGTTCGTGGTCGTCCTCTACGTGGCGGTCCGCGTCACGCCGCACCTCGGCGACGCCGTCGCCGGACTGCTTCCGGTGCTGCCGGACGGCTCGCTGCTCTACACCCTCGGCCTGGTCGGCGGCGTCGGCGGGACGATCACCATGGCCGCGTACGGCTACTGGGTCAATGCCAAGGGCTGGACCGACAGCGGCTGGATGCGGATGATGCGCCTGGACAACCGGGTCGCCTATCTGACCACCGGCGTCTTCGTGGTGGCGATGCTGGTCGTCGGCGCCGAGCTGCTGCACGCGGCCGGCACCGCCGTCGGCTCCGGCGACCAGGGGCTGCTGGACCTGGGCCGGATCCTGGAGGACCGCTTCGGGGCCGTCACCGCCAAGCTCTTCCTGATCGGCTTCCTCGCCGCCTCCTTCTCCTCCCTCGTGGGTGTCTGGCACGGCGTCAGCCTGCTGTTCGCCGACTTCGTGGAGCGTACGCGCGCGGCACGGGCGCGGGGCGCCGGCGGCGAGCCCCCCGTCATCGAGGTCGCGAGGGGGCGGCGCGAGCGCTCCCGGCCGTTCCGCGGCTACCTGCTGTGGCTGACGTTCCCGCCGATGGGTCTGCTGTGGCTGGACAAGCCCTTCGGGCTGGTCATCGCCTACGGCGTGCTGGGCGCCTTCTTCATGCCCTTCCTCGCCGGAACGCTGCTGTGGCTGCTCAACTCCGGACGCACCCCCCGCCAGTGGCGCAACGGACCGCTGAGCAACGCGATGCTGGCGGCGGCCGGACTGCTCTTCGTCGTGCTGTGCGTCCAGCAGGTGCGCGAACTGCCCTGGTGACCGTTCCCGCACGGCGCCCCGGAGGGCGCCCGTGCGAGAACGGCGCGGGGCCCGGACCGTGACGGACGCGGTCCGGGCACCGCCCCGGCGTTTCGCCGGTGCTTACGGCAGCGAGTGGACGTGCGGGCCGACGGCGTCCGACCACCGGTTGCCGTTGAGCGCGTCCCAGTTGGTGGACCAGGTCATCGCGCCGCGGATGCCCGGGTAGGTCCGCGCGGGCTTGAACGAGCCGCACCTCGTACCCCTGGCCAGGCAGTCCAGGGCCGCGTTCACCACGGAGGGATCCACGTAGCCGGAGCCGGCGCCGCGTGTGGAGGCGGGGGTGCCCAGACCGACCTGGGAGGGGTCGAGGCCGCCTTCGAGCTGGATGCAGGCGAGCGCGGTGAGGAAGTCCACCGAGCCCTGCGAGTACACCTCGTTGTCGCAGCCCAGCATCGAACCGCTGTTGTAGTACTGCATGTTGACGACCGTGAGGATGTCCTTCACGTTCAGCGCCAGCTTGAAGTACTCCGTGGACGTGGACTGCATGTCGATGGTCTGCGGGGCCATCGTGAGCACCATGGAGGGGCCGGCCTTCGCCGACAGCGAGCGCAGCGCCTGCGTCAGCCAGGTGGAGTCGATGCCGTGCTCCAGGTCGATGTCCACGCCGTCGAAGCCGTACTCCTCCATCAGCCGGTGGGCGCTGTCGGCGAAGCGCGCGGCGGAGGCGGAGTCGTTGACGATGACGTTGCCCTTCTCACCGCCCACCGAGATGATCACCTTCTTGCCGTCCGCCTGCCTGGCGGCGATGTCGTCCTTGAACTCCTGGACGGAGGAGTAGCCGAGCGCCGGGTCGAGGTTGAAGGTGATCTCGCCCGTCCTGGCCGTGGAGTCGGCGAAGGAGACGGCGATGATGTCGTACTGGTCCCGCACCTCGCGCAGCTTCTGCACCCGCGCGCCGTTGTCGAAGTTCTGCCAGTAGCCGGTGACGGCGTGCTTCGGCACACCCGTGCCGGGGCCGCCGCCGTCGCCGGTCCGGTCGGTGGTGGCGGTGACGGGGGCGGACTTGGCGGACTCGCCGGCGCCGTTGACGGCGCTGACGCGGAACTCGTAGGTGGTGGCGGCCGCCAGGCCGGTGACGGTCGCGGAGGTGCCCTGTACCGACAGTGCTCTGGTTCCGTCCCGGTGGACGGTGTAGCCGGTGGCGCCGTCGACGGCGTTCCAGTTCAGGGTGACCGAGGAGGAGGTGGTCGCACCGACGGTGGGGGCGCCGGGTGCGGCCGGGGGCTGGGGGTCGGGTTCGCCGGGGTCGCCGCCGGGGCCGGTGAGGGCGACGTCGTCCACGTGGTAGGCGTTCTGGCCGTACCAGCCGTGGGTGTGGACGGTGACGGAGGTGGTGTGGGGGCCGGTGGTGAAGGAGGTGTTCAGCCGCTGCCAGCCGGAGGTGCCGGGGGTCCAGGTGGAGACGTCGGTGGTGCCGGTGCCGGATGCGCCGAGGTAGACGTAGGAGCCCTGTACCCAGGCGCTGAGTTCGTACTGGGAGTCGGGCCGGACGGTCACGGTCTGGGCGCACCTGGCGTGGTCGCTGCCGGTGGGGGTGGCCTTGAGTGCGGCGGTGCCGCCGTGGACGGGGGAGGAGACGGTCGTGCCGCTGCCGGCGGAGCAGGTCCAGCCGTTCAGGCCGGACTCGAAGCCGGCGTTGCGCACCAGATTCGCCTCGGCGGCCCCGGCGCTGCCCGAGAGCCCGCCGAACGCCATCGCTCCGACCGCGACCGCCCCCGCACCGAGCGCCGCGGTGATCCTGGTGCGGGCGCGTGCGGTGCGGCGCGCGCCGGATGCCTCGCCTCTCCCGCCGTCCGTGGTGCCTCTTCGCGTCCTGTGTTCCACTACTGCCTCCGAGCGTTGGGGGTGAGCGCGCGTGGGGAGACGGTGGCCACCGTGCTGAGCCGGAAGAATGGTTCAGACCAATAAGGATGTCAAGGGGGCCGGTATCCCCGCGGGCGCTGGAGCGTCCCCGCGCCGTGCGCCGCACACAGCCGGGCCTCCGCGTCCACCCCTCTCGTCCGGGGGCGCGAAGCGACCGGTTCGGCCTGTGACATGTCATCAATTACCCTGTTTGGCCAGGGAGTCGGCGGTGGTTCCGCGAACAGCGGTTTCCGGCAGGTGTTCTCTGCGGCTCGAGGCGCCGATAAGCTGCTGAGCCGGCAGGACCGCAGGACCCCGCAGAGCAGAGCAGCACCGCAGGACAGTTCTTGGACAGGGGAACACCCACGTGCTCACCGCGATAGCCGTCACCAGCGCCGACCTGGTGCTCCCCCCACCCGACGCGCACACGCCGACGGCGCACGTGCTGACACCGCCCGACCGGCAGCCCCTGGACGCGGCGGTCCACGAGACGCGCCTCCTCGTCGAACAGCACGGTTGTCTTGTCGTCCTGTACCCCTCGTCCGCCCCCGCCGCCTTCGTCCGCAGACTGCACACCGTCCGCTCCGTGCTGGAGAGCGACCGCATCGCGCTGCTCGGTGTCGACCTGCCCCCGCTGGGGACCGCAGTACTGGCCCGCCAGATCTGCCAGTTGTCCGTCTGCGACTTCAGCCCCGGGGTCCTGGGCGCGGCCGTCCGGCTGCTGGCGCACTACGTCTACGCGGGTGCCCTGCTGAACTCCGTCGCCCGGCTGGACCGGGTGCCCGTGCCCCTTACCGCGCACGCCAGGTCCTGGATGCCCGGCTCGCAGTTCGCCGTACTCGCCGGCCCCGCTCCCCAGCTGGTCAGGGTCGGCGGCGAAGAGGTCCCCGCCGGGCCCGAGTTCGGCACGCAGCTCACCTTCGCCGCCGGCAGCCTCGCCCCCGGCTGGGTGACCGGCACCCTCGCCCCGCGCTGGCGGGTGCGGGACGTACGGGAGGCGCCGCTGCCGGCCGAGTCGACGCGCTGGTGGGGGACGGGCCGGCTGGTCGAGTTCGCCGCGGCCATCTGGGACGTCTCCGTCCTGTACCGGCTCGTCGGCTCGGTACGGCGCGAGGAGTGCCACTGGTGCGGCCTGGAACTGATCGGGGACCGCTGCGCGTTCTGTTCCGCCCCCGTGCCGACGGAGGAGCGCGGGGCTCTCCCGGCAGGCACCGCTCGTACGATCCCCGCGATCGGCGGGGCGCGCTGAGGTGAACCGCAGCCACCCGGAGGAGCCCGCCCGCTCCACGCGCCCCGCCCGCCAACGACGTCCCCGAACGAGGTGGCCGCAACCATGAACTCACGCCAGCGCCGCGGCGTCATCCTGCTGCTCCTGTCCGTCCTTTGCGCCCTGGGCGCCTTCGCGGGGGTGCTCTCGGTGATCAGCGACGTGGAGTCGAAGGTGGGCCCGGAGGTGACCGCGTACCGGATGGCGAAGGATGTGCCGGCCTACCGGGCGGTGGACGAGGGCGCGGTGGAGAAGGTCGCGATACCGGAGCGCTGGCTGCCCGGGACCGCGATCACCGATCTGCGCGACCTGGAGGGGAAGATCGCCGTCACCTCCCTGGAGGAGGGGTCGCTGCTCCAGGCCGACATGGTGGGCGACCGGCCCGAACTGCGTAAGGGGGAGCAGGAGATCGCCATCATGATCGACGCGGCGACCGGTGTGGCGGGCAAGATCCGCTCCGGCTCCCGGGTCAACATCTACGCCACCTTCCGCGGCTCGGACGGGGACGGAGGTGACGCCCGGAACGCCGTCTCCAGGGTGATCGTCGACAACGCCCGCGTCATCGATGTCGGCAGTCTCACCCCCATCTCCCAGAGGGGCGAGCGCGGCGACGGCGACTCCGAGGCGGTGCCGATCACCTTCGCGCTGAGCACCGCGGACGCCCAGCGGGTGGCCTTCGCCGAGTCCTTCGCCGTCAACGTCCGGCTGGCACTGGTGGCGCCGGGCGACGACACCGCCATCCCCGAGGACCAGCGCACCTACACCCTCGACGGGGACAGGTGAGGCGGCCGATGGTCATGCGCGTCCTTCCGGCCGTCGGCGACGCCGACGCCGCCCGCTCCGTCACGGCGCTGCTGAGCCGGCTCCCCGACACCGAGGCCGCACCACCGGCCGGCGACTCCGCGTCGCTGCTGGACGCCCTCGGGGCGCTCGCGGCCGAGTCGGTCGCGTCCCTGCCCGAGGTCGTCCTCGTCCACGAGCGCATCGGACCGCGGCCCGCGCTGGAACTCATCCGGGAGATCGCGCTACGGTTCCCGGCGACCGGGGTGGTCCTGGCGACCGCTGACACCACCCCGGTGCTGTACTCGGCGGCCATGGACGCCGGCGCACGCGGCGTGGTCGGCCTGCCCCTGTCGTACGAGGAGCTGGCCACCCGGGTGGGCGCCGCGGCGCAGTGGGCGGCGGGGGTGCGGCGGCACCTGGGCACCGGACCGGAGGCCGCGACGGGCCCCGGCGGCACCGTCGTCACCGTCACCGGCGCCAAGGGCGGGGTCGGCACCACACTCCTCGCCGTCCAGATGGCGCTCGCCGCCTGCGCCGCGGGCCGCTCCACCGCGCTGGTGGACATGGACCTCCAGGCGGGCGACATCGCCTCCTACCTCGACGTCCGGTTCCGCCGTTCGATCGCCGACCTCGCCGGCATCGCCGACCTCTCCCCGCGCGTCGTGCAGGAAGCCGTCTTCGCCCACCCCGCCGGACCGGCGCTGCTGCTCGCCCCGGCCGAGGGCGAACGCGGAGAGGAGGTCGACGACCGCGCCGCCCGGCAGATCACCGGCGCGCTGCGCTCGCGCCACGAGGTCGTGGTCGTCGACTGCGGCACGCACATGAACGGCGCCAACGCCGCCGCCGTGGAGATGGCGGACACCGCCGTCCTGGTCACCACCCCGGACGTCGTCGCTGTCCGGGCGGCCAAGCGCATGGTCCGGCTGTGGGAACGTCTGCAGGTCCGCAAGGCGGAGGAGACGGTGACGGTCGTCAACCGCCACAGCCGCAACGCGGAGATCCACCCGCAGCTCATCGCCCAGATCGTCCGCACCAAGGTCGCCCGGGGCACGGTCCCGGCGAACTTCAAGGAGCTCCAGGCGGCCGTGGACTCCGGCCGGATGCAGGACCTCGACAGCCGCAGCACCGTCAAACAGGCGATGTGGGGACTGGCCGGGGAACTGGGACTGGCCGGCAGCGACGGGACGGCCCCGGCGGACAGGAGCCGCGGCGGAGGGCAGCGCGGCGACCGCGGCCTGGCCGGTCTCCGCCGCCGCCGGGGAGGCTCGGGCGGGCGCGCGTAGGAGCGGCGGCACACCAGTGGGACCGCACGGACGGGACCGGGGAGGGACGGACGATGAGTGGTGTACGGGCACGGGGCGCCGCGGACGGCGGCGGCCGGGACAGGGGGCAGGTGACCGTCGAGTTCACGGGCACACTGCCGCTCATCCTGGTCGTCCTGGCCCTGATGTGGCAGTTCGTCCTGATCGGCTACACCTTCACCCTGGCCGGCAACGCGGCCGACGAGGGCGCCCGCGCGGCGGCCGTGGACGGGGACTGGGTGGGAGCGGCCCGGGAGGACCTGCCGGACGCGTGGCGGGGATCGTCGCGGGTCGGCCGCGGCTCCCCGGCTCCCGGCATGGTCGAGGTCACGGTCGGGCTGAAGGTGCCGGTGCTCTTCCCCGGGGGAGCGAGCATGCCCATGACGATCACCGGGAAGGCCGGAGCGGTGGAGGAGAGCCGGGAATGACGGGAACGAGCCGCCGCCGTGCCGCGAGCCGCCGGCCGCACTCCGACCGGGGTCAGGTCGCCCTGGAGTTCGTCGGGTTCCTCCCGCTGCTGCTGCTGGTCGGCCTCGCCGCGATCCAGCTCGGCCTCGTGGCCTACGCCGCCCAGCAGGCCGGTACGGGAGCCCGCGCCGCCGCCCGCGCCGAGTCGGCCGAGGAGGTGGAGACGGGCGGCGAACGGGCCGGAAGCGCGGCCGTCAGCGAATGGCTCGACGCCGACTTCGCGGTGCGGGTCTCGCGCGAGGAGGTGACCGCCACCGCGACCGTGGACGTCCCGTCGGTCCTCCCCGGCTTCGACTTCGGACCGGTGAGGAGGACGTCCACCATGCCGCGAGGCTGACGCGGCCGTGCCCGCACCGCCCGGTACGCCGCCCGGCTTCCCGTACCACCCGCACGACCAGGAGGAGTTGGCACATGAGTCTGAGGGCGCGCATCAACGCTCCCGAGACGGCCGCCGACCGGCAGGAGGAGAGCCGTCTCGTCACGGTCTACCGGGCCAAACTGCTGGAGGAGATCGACCTCGCGGAGATGTCGGCGCTCGCCGCGGCCGAGCGCCGGGTGCGCCTGGAACGGGTGCTGGGCCACATCATCAGCCGTGAGGGCCCGGTGCTGTCCACCCAGGAGCGCTCCCTGCTCATCCGCCGCGTGGTGGACGAGGCGCTGGGGCTGGGCATCCTGGAACCGCTGCTGGAGGACGCCTCCATCACCGAGATCATGGTCAACGGCCCCGACCGGATCTTCGTCGAGCGGGCCGGACGCGTCGAACGGCTCCCGTTGCGCTTCGCCTCCGCCGAGCAGCTGATGCAGACCATCGAGCGCATCGTCTCCACCGTCAACCGCCGGGTCGACGAGTCCAACCCCATGGTCGACGCGCGCCTGCCCTCCGGCGAGCGCGTCAACGTCATCATCCCGCCGCTGTCGCTGTCCGGCCCCGCCCTCACCATCCGCCGCTTCCCCCGCGCCTACACCCTGCGCGAGATGATCGGCCTGGGCTCCCTCGACGAGCAGACGCTCGTGCTGCTGTCGGGCCTGGTGCGCGCCAGGTTCAACATCGTCGTCTCCGGTTCCACCGGCTCCGGCAAGACGACCCTGCTCAACGCCCTGTCCGGGTTGATCCCCGACGGGGAGCGCATCATCACCATCGAGGACGCCGCCGAACTCCAGCTCCAGCAGAGCCATGTCATCAGCCTGGAGAGCCGCCCGCCCAACGTCGAGGGGAAGGGCCAGGTCACCATCCGCGACCTGGTGCGCAACTCACTGCGCATGCGCCCCGACCGGATCATCGTCGGCGAGGTCCGCGGCGGGGAGACCCTCGACATGCTCCAGGCGATGTCCACCGGGCACGACGGATCGCTTGCCACCGTCCACGCCAACACCGCCGAGGATGCCCTGACGCGACTGCAGACCCTCGCCTCCATGTCGGAGGTGAAGGTGCCCTTCGAGGCCCTGCGCGACCAGATCAACAGCGCCCTGGATGTCATCGTCCAGCTCGGCCGCTACCCCGACGGGACGCGCCGCGTCAGCGAGATCGCCGTGCTCGACTCGCGCGGCCGGGAGGAGTACCGCATCGCGACCGTGTGCCGCTTCGACCCCCTGCCCGTGGGGGCGGATGGCGCGGTGCGCGGCGTCTTCCGTCACCTGCCCCTGCCCCGCCGCGTAGCCGAACGCCTCCACCTGAAGGGGGAGTCGGTCCCGCCCGCCTTCGGGGTGGCCCGGGACGACAGCCAGCTCCTCACCAGGGAAGCCGTCTAACCACCGAGGAAAGCCCATCCGACATGGACAATCTCGTGTTGCCGACGATCGGCGCCACACTGCTCGGCGGTGTGCTCGCGGTCGCGGGCGTGCACGCCTACTCCTCCGGGAGGGCGCAGCACCGGGCACTGATCGACCGGCTCTCGCAGGCCGGGCCGTCCGCGGGCGCCGGGCGTCCCCGCAGGTTCGCCGGCATCGACCGGCGGCTGCGCGGGACCGGGCTGGGCAGGAGGGTCGAGCTGAAGCTCGCCGCCACCGGCCTGGACCTGACACCGGGCGAGTTCCTCGTCCATCTGACCGCGGTGGCGGCCGGGCTGTGGCTGCTGGCCTCCTCGGTCCTGGCGCCCTTCTTCGGTCCGATCGCCGGGTTCATCGGCGTCTGGAGCGCCAACGCCTTTCTCAACTGGCAGCGCAACAGGCGCAACGAGGCTTTCATCGGACAACTCCCGGAGTTGTCCCGGGTGCTGGCCAACGCCACCCGCGCCGGGCTCGCCCTCCGCACCGCCCTGGCCATGGCCGCGGAGGAGATGGAGGCGCCGGCGGGCGACGAACTCGCCAAGGTCGCCGCCCAGCTGGCGGTCGGGCACTCCGTCGACGACGCTCTGAACGAGCTCGCCGAGCGGCTTCCCTCGCGCGAACTGGCCGTCCTGGTCACGACCCTGGTGCTCTCCAACCGGGCCGGCGGCACGGTCGTCGGCTCCCTGCAGAACCTCACCCGGACCCTGGAAGAGCGCAAGGAGACCAGGCGCGAGGTCCGCACCCAGCTCTCCCAGGTGAGTGTCACGGCCTACACCGTGCCCGCCATCGGCCTGGGCGCCATGCTGCTGATCAACGCCATCGAGCCCGGTGCCCTGGACCGGGTCACCGGGAGCCTGCCCGGACAGGTCGCGGTGATCGTCTCGCTGGGGCTGTACGTCCTGGGGTTCGTCGCCATCCGCCGCATCTCCAAGATCGACGTCTGAGGGAGGAGAAGTCATGGGCCTGCTGCTCGCGCTCCTCCTGGGGCTCGGTGTCTACGGGATCTTCGCCGGCGTCCGCATGTACCGCAGCGAGACCGAGCTCCCGGGGGACCTGGCCGTCGCCCTGGAGGTCGGCTCCACACGCGCCGGCGCCGTTGGATCGGTCGTCGACCGGCTGGGCATGCGCTGGGCGCCGCTGGTGCTGCGCATGTTGGGCCCGGCCCGCGTGGACCGCAAGCGCCGCCGGATCAGCATGGCCGGCAACCCGGGCGGCCTCACCATCGACCGCTACGCGGCCCGCCGCGCCGTCTACGGCTTCCTGGGGTTCTTCGGCGCGCTGGTGATGCTGGCCGACGGGCAGCCGGTCGCGGCCGGACTGCTGGTCGCCTTCGGGCTGCTGTGGGCCGAGGTGGGGCTGTGGGTGGCCGTCCGCCAGCGCCGTGAGGACATCGAGCGAACCCTCCCCGACTTCCTGGACGTCCTCGCCGTCGTCGTCAGCGCCGGGCTCGGCTTCCGGCAGGCACTGGAGAGGGTGGCGGAGCGCTACGAGGGCCCCTGGGCGGACGAACTGCGCATCACGCTGCGCCAGATGGACATGGGGGTCAGCCGCCGCCAGGCCTTCGACGAGCTGCGCCGGCGCAACGACTCCGAACAGGTCGCGATGTTCGTCAGCACGTTGCAGCAGGGCGAGGAGCTGGGCGCCCCGATCGTCGACACACTGATCGCCATAGCGAACGACATGCGGCGCGCCGACGCGCAGAACGCGCGGCGCCGGGCGGCCAGGGCGATTCCCAAGGCCACCATGATCGTCACCACCTTCATGGTGCCGGCCACCATCATCCTGATGGGCGCCGGACTACTGCTCGGTTCCGGAACCGACTTCGGTTCCATCATGGGTGACTAGGCATGGCCGTCCGACCCTGGTCGTCCGTCCCCGCCCGCCCGGTCGGGCTTCCGTCCGGGCGGGCGTCCCGGCGCGGGAACGCGGCCGGTCTCGAATGCGCCACAATTCGTGGAGAGTCTTCGCATCCGCAACTTGATGTGGCACAGTCAGAAATGATCCCGGGGCTTCCCGGGTGGAGACGTTCCGGGGTGGCGGCGGGAGGCGAAGCCGATGGAAGCGGAAGCGGTCGGCCGTCGCGCCCTCGGTGGTGGACGCCACGTCACATCCGGGCCGCGTGCGGGTGAACAGATCCGGGGAAAAGGGAGTTGGAACCGAGGATTCCGGGACGAGCCGGGTGAACCCGCGTACGTTTCTCGTGTCGCCGACAGGACCGGCCCCGTGCGGGCCGGTTACGGGGACGGCGTCAGAGGCACAGAATCGTATGTGTCGGCCGGCGGACGGCCGGCCGGACTCGGAGGGGAACACCGTGAGCGACAAACTGCTGAAGACCGCCGTCGACACCCAGACCCGCCTGCACGGCTGGCGGAACACCACGGCCGACGCCATGCGGCGCCGCTCGGACGAGGGGCAGTCCGCGGTGGAGTACATGGGCATCATCGTGGTGGTCGTGGCGATCATCGTCGTGCTGCTCAGCACCAACTTCGGGGACCGGATCGCCGCGGAGATCTCCAACCAGATCGACAGCATCACCTCCGGGTGACCAGGAGAGGAGCCGAGGCGGGGCAGGCCGCACCCGTCTACGTCACGGCGGTGGCGGGCCTGCTCTTCCTCGCGTTCGCGTACTTCGCGGTCGGGATGGCCTCCGCCGGCCGGAACGACGCCCAGGGCGCGGCGGACGCCGCCGCTCTGGCCGCGGCGCAGGACGCCAGGGACGGGATACGGGAGGACCTGCTGGACCTCTTCGATCCGGATGCCTGGGAGGACCTGCTCGACGGCGACCGGCCGGGCGGCACGAGCGGTCCCTGCGGCGAGGCGTCGGAGTTCGCGCGGAAGAACCGCGCCGAGACGGTCTCGTGCGAACCGGTTTCCTTCCCGGCGGGGTTCACGGTGGAGGTCAGGAACGCCAGGCCGATCGGGGAGTCGCTGATCCCCGGCACCGAGAACCGGTACGCCGAGGCCGCAGCCACCGCCGTGATCGAACCCCGTTGCGGAGTCAGGGAGGCCGAGAGGGAACCGGAGGATCCCCCCGGGGAACCCGGGGACGGCGAGGACGAGGAGAGGGAGGGCAGCGAGGAGGCGGAGAAGGAGCACGAGTTGTTCTGTGAGGGGATCGACGATCCCATCGAGATCGACCCCGACCGCCTCGCCGACCTCCTTCCCGACCCCGAGGATCTGTTCTCCGTCCGCCTGGCGGACCGGTGAGCGAACGACGAGCAGAGGGAACGCGATTCATGGGCACACGCGAGAACGGGAAGCTGTTGCGGACTGTTACCGCCGCAGCGATGACGGCGGCGATGGCTTTCACCCTGACCGCGTGCGGCGGGGGGGACAGGGCGCCGGACACCGGCTCGTCCTCGCAGCCGCCCGGTGAGGGGGGAGACATGGACGGGGAGGGTGTCCCGGATTCCGCCTCCGAGGACGGAGAGGTCATGGCTACGCTCAATGGGACGAACGGCGTGAACATCGCCGTGACCTCCGCGATCCGCGACCAGGGGGGGTTCGTCACGGTCAAAGGGAAGATCGAGAACACCGGAGACCGGGCGTATCTCTTCGACCGTTGGTCGGCGGGAGACCAGGACTTCAGCGGTAAAGGTGCCTCGGTCGGCGGCATGACGCTCGTCGACAAGGAGGGGAAGAAGCGCTACTACATCCTCCGTGACACTGACAACAACTGTCTGTGCACGATGTTCCCCGGCGGTCTGGGAGCGGGCGAGATCGCCGATTTCTTCGCGCAGTTCCCCGCCCCTCCGGCCGAGACGACCGAGGTCGACCTGCAGGTGCCCACCATGAGCAGCGTGACCATCCGGATCACCGACAAATGAGGAGCGCGCAGCGATGACCGACAGACCGCGCTCCCTCGCGGTGCGGCGCACCGCGGCGGCGGGTGCCGCCGCCCTGCTGGTCGCTTCCGGCCTGACGGCGACGGCGGCGGGCGCCGCGTTCGCCGACCCCGGCCCCAGCGCGCCTCCCGACTTCGCGCCCTCCCCGCCGCCGCCGGTGGAGGTGGACCGGAACGCGCCCGGCCTGATGATGAAGGACGGGGGCACCCTCAAGGAGCCCAAGGTCCTCGACATCCGCTCCATCATCGAGGAGCAGAGCGGCGCGGAGCGGCGCGAGGACACCAACTCCCAGACAAAGTTCACGCTCCAGGCCGAGGTGCTCTTCGGCAAGGACAGCGCCCGGCTGAACGGCGAGGCGCACTCGCGGATCTCGGCCATCGCCGGGGAGATCGACGAGCAGGGCGCCGCGGAGGTCAACGTCTTCGGCTTCACCGACAACCTGGGCTCCTACGAGCACGGCTTGGAGCTCTCCAAGAAGCGGGCGACCGCCGTCCACCGGCAGCTGGTGAGGGAGCTCGCCTCCGACGTCACCTTCAACATCCGCGGCTACAGCGAGGACTACCCGATCGCCGACAACTCCACGGAGGAGGGCCGCGAGAAGAACCGCCGAGTCGAGGTCTCCTTCCCGCGCGACGGCTGATCCGCGGCAAGCGGCGCGCGGCCTCCGGACCCGCCTCGGCGGTCATGCCGCCGGCGGTTTCGGCCCTCCCGCCGCGTCCGGTACTACCAGTGCGACCCGCACCCCCGGCCGCAGCCCCCAGCGGGCCATGGCGCCCGCCTCCGCCTCCAGTACGTGGCGGGCACGCGGCCGAGGGAGACCGAGGCGGCCGGGCCGCATCGTCCGTACGGCCAGTACGTTCAGCCGACGGTCGAGGTAGGCCACGTCGATCGCGAACCGCATCCCGAAGGTGTGCACGCTGCTCGCGGGAGTCAGCAGGATCGCCCCGTCGATGCCGTCGCGCCCCAGCAGGCCGCGTACGCGTGTGCGGTGGGACGTGGCCGTCTCAAGCGGCACGCCGGCCGCGCCGCCCCCGACGCTCAGAGTTCCCGTCCCGTCCCGCCAGCGCCCCATGCCACCGCCTCCTCGGCGCCGTTCTACCAGAGGGACGGCACCGGTGAGGCGGTGGCATGGTCCGTCCACAGGCTCTGTCCACAGGGCCGTGCCCGCCCGGCCCGTCCGCCGTACGCTCACCGAGTGCGCCTCGCCCTGATCGTCCTCGCCGCCGTCCACGGCACCGCCGCCGGGCTGCTCGTGCCGCGTGCCGTCTACCGTCTCGCCGTGGAGGCGGGGACGCCGTGGCGTGCGCACTGCCCCGCCGGGCACAGCCTGCCGGGATGGCTCGGGCCCGCCAGGTGCGGGGGGTGCGGGGGCGGGCGGGAGGGGCTGTACGGGCCGGGTGCCGCGTCGACGGCCGCCGTCACGGCGGTGGCGTGCGCACTGGTGGCCGCGGCCGTCGGGGGGCGGCCGGAGCTGGGTGTGTGGCTGCTGCTGGCGCCGTGCGCGGTGCTGCTGGCGCTCGTGGACCGCAGGGTCCACCGGCTGCCGGACGTGGTGACCCTGCCGCTCGCCGTGTGCGGCGCCGTCCTGCTCGGGATCGCGGCCCTGCTGCCCGGGGCGGGCGGCAGCTGGGCGCGCGCCCTGCTGGGCGGGGCGGTGCTGGGCGGGGTGTATCTGGTGCTGTTCCTGGTCAACCCGCGCGGCATGGGCTTCGGGGACGTCAAGCTGGCGGTCCCGGTGGGGGTAGCCCTTGGGTGGTACGGCTGGGGCGTGCTCCTGGGCGGAGCGTTCGCGGGCTTCCTGTTCGGGGCGGTCTACGGGATGTCGCTGCTCCTGGCGCGGCGGGCGAGCCGCAAGGCGGCCATACCGTTCGGCCCGTTCATGGTGGCGGGGGCCTTCGTGGGCCTGCTCGCAGGAGGGCTGACCGTGTGAACCGGCCCGCGGCTGCGCGCGGTGGGGCACGGCAGGGGATATGGTGGAAGCCCCCCCTCGGGCCGGTCCGTATCCCCCCCACGGACCGGCCCGCTTCGCGTCCCCGCTCCTCGACCGGCCGCGCGCCCCCCGTGCCGCCTTCAGCTCTCGCTGCTGAGGGCCCAGATGTTCGCGCCGGGCGCCGAGACGGCGTAGGTGTCGATCTCCGCCAGCTCCTCGTCGGTCAGCCCCGGACTCCGCAGCGCCGCCACGTTCGCCTCCAGCTGCGCCACGCTGCTCGCGCCGATCAGCGCCGACGTCATCCGCGGGTCACGCAGCACCCAGCTCAGTGCCAGCTGGGCCAGGGTCTGCCCGCGCCGCTCGGCGATGGCGGACAGGGCGCGCAGCCGCCCGACGACCTCCTCGGTCAGCAGGCCGGGATCGAGGGAGGTGCCCCGGGCCGCGCGGGAGTCCTCCGGGACGCCGCCCAGGTACTTGTCGGTGAGCAGCCCCTGTGCCAGCGGGGCGAAGCAGACGCAGCCCATGCCCTCCGCCTCCAGGGCGTCCAGCAGATGGTCGTCCTCCGTCCAGCGGTTGATCATGGAGTAGGACGGCTGGTGGATCAGCGGCCGCACCCCCATCTCACGCAGGATCCGCGCCGCCTCGCGGGTGCGCCGTGCGCTGTAGGAGGAGACGCCCACGTGGAGCGCCTTGCCCTGGTGGACGGCGGACGCCAGCGCGCCCATCGTCTCCTCCAGCGGGGTCTCGGGGTCGTAGCGGTGCGAGTAGAAGATGTCGACGTACTCCAGGCCCGTGCGCCTCAGCGAGGCGTCCAGGGAGGACAGCAGGTACTTGCGCGAACCCCACTCGCCGTACGGCCCGGGGTGCATCAGGTAGCCCGCCTTGGTGGAGATCACCAGTTCGTCGCGGTGGGGGAGGAAGTCCCGGGCGAGCAGGCGGCCGAAGTTGGCCTCGGCCGCGCCGGGGGGCGGGCCGTAGTTGTTGGCCAGGTCGAAGTGGGTGACACCCAGGTCGAAGGCGCGGCGCAGGATCGCCCGCTGGGTCCGGAGCGGCCGGTCGTCGCCGAAGTTGTGCCACAGACCCAGGGAGATCTCCGGGAGCAGCAGTCCGCTGCGGCCGGTACGGCGGTAGCGCATGGCGTCGTAGCGGGAGCCGTCCGGGCGGTACGGGGATGCGTCGTTCATGGGTTCCTGCCTATCACTGTCTTATCGCCGTTCTGTGACATTCCCGGCTCGTGCGGCCGTACGGCGGAGCAGTAAGGTGCTGAGGACCTGTCCGTTCCGGTCTTCACGGCCCGTCCCGGCCCGGGCTCCGCACGGCGCCAGGGCGCCGTGCGGGTACGGTCGGAGCGAACCGCGGTCCCCCCCACTTCCCACTCCCGGGCCCGTCCGGGCGAAAGCGCCTCCGGCGGGGCGGAGCCGGGGGAGGGGTCACAGGGTGCCGCGGGCCGACCCGCGAAGACGCGACCGGACGGGATCCGGCGCTCGGGACCTGCATGGAGGGGCTGAACAAACCGATGCTGCAATCTTCCCGGGGACGCACCCGGTATCCCCGGTGGCTGCGCCGCCTGGTCTACAGGCTCTACGCCCACCGGGTGGAAGGGCGTCTCGACCACGAGCAGGTGCCCAAGCACATCGGCGTCATCCTCGACGGCAATCGCCGCTGGGCGCGGGCCTCCGGGGGTACGACCGAGCAGGGCCACCAGGCGGGGGCCGAGAAGATCCGCGAGATGCTGGGCTGGTGCGCCGAGACGGACGTCGAGGTGGTAACCCTGTGGCTGCTGTCCACCGACAACCTCAGCCGGCCGGCCGGGGAGCTGGAGCCGCTGCTGGGCATCATCGAGGACGCGGTGCGCGACCTGGCCTCGGACGGCCGCTGGCGGGTGCACCACGTCGGCACGCCGGACCTGCTGCCCGGCCACACCCAGCGTGTGCTGAAGGAGGCCGAGGAGAGCACCCGGGGCAACCGGGGCATCCTGGTCAACGTCGCCGTCGGCTACGGCGGCCGGCAGGAGATCGTGGACGCGGTGCGTTCCCTGCTCGCCGACCGGGCCGCACGGGGCGCGACCCTGGAGGATCTCGCGGAGGAGCTCGCCCTGGAGGACATCGCCGAGCACCTGTACACGCGCGGGCAGCCCGACCCGGACCTGGTGATCCGCACCAGTGGCGAGCAGCGACTGTCGGGCTTCATGCTCTGGCAGAGCGCCCACTCCGAGTACTACTTCTGCGACGTGTTCTGGCCCGCCTTCCGGAAGGTGGACTTCCTGCGCGCCCTGCGCGACTACGCGGCCCGCCACCGCCGCTACGGATCCTGACGGACGTGCTCCCGGCGGCGGCCGGCACCCCCCTCCCAGGGGATACCGGCCGTTCACCGCACCGTAGGCATATGCCGGGGCATGGCGGCGGCCCCGGCAGGGAATATCCCCTCCAGGCCGGCTCCCGGCGCAGGGAGGCGGCCCCGGGAGGCCCCTTGCACACCACGGACGACCGTGCGGGCAGACGCACGCGAGGACGCGGCGGAGGGCCGGTGCCCGGCCCGTGCACGGGACCGGAGCCCGGCCTCATCCCCCGCGACGCCGTCGCACCCGACCTCTTCCGAGGGGGTAGGTCCATCCGTGGTGACCAGCACCAAGCGCCGGGAAGACCGGCGCACCTATGTCATCGACACCAGCGTCCTGCTCGCCGATCCGGCGGCCGTGACCCGCTTCGACGAGCACGAGGTCGTGCTCCCGGTGGTCGTGGTCACGGAGTTGGAGGCCAAGCGCCACCATCCGGAGCTGGGCTACTTCGCCCGCCAGGCCCTCAGACGGCTGGACGAGTACCGCGTCCTGCACGGGCGGCTGGACGCCCCGATCCCGATCGGCGAGCTGGGCGGCACGCTCAGAGTCGAACTCAACCACTCGGATCCGGCCGTGCTGCCCGCCACCATGCGCGGCGATCACGGCAGGCCGCTCGACAACGACTCGCGCATCCTGGCGGTGGCCAGGAACCTCCAGGCCGAGGGGTACGACGTCACGGTCGTCTCCAAGGACCTGCCGCTGCGCATCAAGGCCTCCTCCGTCGGTCTGCTGGCCGAGGAGTACCGGGCCGAACTGGCCGTCACCGAGTCCGGCTGGACGGGGGTGACGGAGCTGACCCTGGCGGCCGAGGACGTGGACGAGCTGTTCGCCGCGGAGAGCGTGTACGTGCCCGAGGCGGCCGAACTGCCGGTTCACACCGGCCTGGTCCTGCAGTCCGAGCGCGGCAGTGCGCTGGGTCGGGTCACGTCCGAGGGGCGGGTCAGGCTGGTGCGCGGGGACCGTGAGGCGTTCGGCATCCACGGGCGCAGCGCCGAGCAGCGCATCGCGCTGGACCTGCTGCTCGACCCGGAGGTCGGCATCGTCTCGATGGGCGGCCGGGCCGGCACCGGCAAGTCCGCGCTGGCGCTGTGCGCCGGGCTGGAGGCCGTGCTGGAGAGGCGGCAGCACGGCAAGGTGATGGTGTTCCGGCCGCTGTACGCGGTCGGCGGCCAGGACCTGGGCTATCTGCCGGGCACCGCCGACGAGAAGATGAACCCCTGGGCGCAGGCGGTCTTCGACACCCTCTCGGCGGTGACGACACGTGAGGTGGTCGAGGAGATCACGGCCCGCGGCATGCTGGAGGTGCTGCCGCTCACGCACATCCGCGGCCGTTCCCTGCACGACGCCTTCGTGATCGTCGACGAGGCCCAGTCGCTGGAGCGGAACGTGCTGCTGACGGTCCTCTCCAGGATCGGGCAGGACTCGCGGGTCGTCCTCACCCACGACATCGCCCAGCGCGACAACCTGCGCGTGGGGCGGTACGACGGGGTGGCCGCGGTGGTCGAACGGCTCAAGGGGCACCCGCTCTTCGCGCACATCACCCTCAACCGGTCCGAACGGTCGCCGATCGCGGCGCTGGTGACCGAGATGCTGGAGGACGGCCGGATCTGACCCGGTCGGTGAACGGCTCCGTGCGGCGAGATCGGGCAGCATAGCCGTGCGGGGCTTTTCGCGCGCTCTTTTCCACTCAATCGGTGCGCGAAACAGGATGTGAGTTTTCCCACATGTCACGGAATTGCATCCACCGTTCCGCCTCCGGCAGTGTGTGAGTCCTGTCAGGCCCCGCATACGGCACTCAGGCACCATCCGCACCGACCGGGTGCGGCCCCACAAGTCAACAGCAGCGCGCCGTATGCCGCCCGAAGCGCCGCGAGGCCCTCCTCTTCGGGGGTCCGGCCGGGCCAGTGCCTCCCGTGGCCAGCACGTGGGGAGGCCCGTGCCAGGGGCACGATCGCGCCCGCGAGGTCACCTGAGCGGGCAGTGTGGAAGGAAACCGTGTGACTCGGATCTCGGTCCGGGGGTTCGCGGTGGCGTCCGCCACCGCGGTCACCACCGTCGGCGCCGTCGTCGGTGTGGCCTCGGGCAGTGAGCAGGGAACGGCCGAACCGGTCGAGGCCACTGCCGCTGACGCGACGCTCCTCGCCGACATACCCGCAGGCCAGCAGGCCCAGACCGCTTCCCTCACACAGCAGGCGGACAACGCCGCCGTGGCGGCCGACGCCGAGGCGAAGAAGGCAGCCGAGGAGGCGGCCCGCAAGCAGGCCGCCAAGGACGCCCAGGCCAAGAGGGAGGCGGCGGAGAAGGCTGCCGAGGCCGCCGAGGAGGCGAAGAAGCGGGAGGAGGCCGAGCAGCAGGCCGCCAGCCGCTCCGCGGAGCGCACCGACTTCGCGGTGCAGAGCTCCTACACCGTCGCCCAGGTCAAGGCGATGGCCCAGCAGATCGTGGGCGCGGGCCAGTTCCAGTGCTTCTCCAGCATCATCGAGCGCGAGAGCGGCTGGAACTACAAGGCCCAGAACCCGTCCTCCGGCGCGTACGGCCTCGTCCAGGCGCTGCCCGGCTCTAAGATGGCCTCGGCCGGAGCCGACTGGCAGACCAACCCGGCCACGCAGATCAAGTGGGGCGTGAACTACATGAACGACCGCTACGGCAGCCCCTGTGGCGCCTGGGAGTTCTGGCAGGCCAATCACTGGTACTGAGCCTCCGCGCCGAGCCGCTCCCGCGGCTGCCCCGGTTCCCTCTCCAAGCCTCCTGCCCGCCGGCGGGGGGTTTGGCATGTCTGCCGGGGAGCAACCCTTTACCCCAGTAGCGTCGTCCCCGGATGGGACGGGCCGATACGGCGGACACGCCGGGTCGGGGTGGAACGGGCCATACTGGATCCGGTCGAACAGGACACGGGGGCGAAGGAAGCGGCATGTCGAGACTTCGGGGTCTTAAGACGGGGGTGTCGCGTGCTGCCACCCGGCTGTCCGAGCGGTTGGCTCGCGAAGAGGGCAACGACGAAGGCGTCATGGCGCCTCCCCCGGCCGCTCCGCCGGCCGGGCCGCCCTTCGGCGCCTACGATCCCGCGGCTCCCGCCGGGCCACCCCCGCCCGCGACCATGGTGCCGTGGGGGATGAGGGTGGCGGCCGAGGCCGGGTGGCGGCTGCTGGTCCTGGCCGGGGTCATCTACGTCCTGATGAAGGTGATCAGCACCGTCAGCCTGCTCGTGCTGGCCTTCGTCATCGGTCTGCTGTTCACCGCGCTGCTCCAGCCGACGGCCGCCCGGCTGCGGATGCTGGGCGTAGGACGCGGTCTGGCCGCGGCGATCACGTTCGTCACCGGTGTGGCACTGCTGGGCCTGGTGGGCTGGTTCGTGGTCTGGCAGGTGATGGAGAACCTGGACAACCTCACCCGGCAGGTCCAGGACGGCATCGAGGAGCTGAAGACCTGGCTGCTCAACAGCTCCTTCCACGTCACCGAGGCGCAGATCAACAATGTCGCCGACACCATCAACGACTGGCTCGGCAGCAACAGCCAGGAGATCACCAGCGCGGGGCTGCAGGGCGTGACCGTCGTCCTGGAGTTCCTCTCCGGCGCGGTGCTGGCGCTGTTCGTGACGATCTTCCTGCTCTACGACGGCCGGACCGTGTGGAACTGGACGCTCAACTTCGTACCCCGGGTGGCGCGCGACGCCGTCGCGGGCGCCGGGCCCATGGCATGGGCGACGCTCACCAGCTATGTGCGCGGCACGGTGATCGTGGCCTTCATCGACGGCTTCTTCATCGGTCTCGGGCTGTACTTCCTGGACGTTCCGATGGCCGTGCCGCTGGCCGTGTTCGTCTTCCTGTTCGCCTTCGTGCCGCTCGTCGGTGCGGTGGTCTCCGGGGCGCTGGCGGTCCTCGTCGCCTTCGTGGCCAACGGCGTGATCACCGCGCTGCTCGTCCTGGCGGTGGTGCTGGGCGTGCAGCAGTTGGAGGGGCATGTGCTCCAGCCGCTCATCCTCGGCCGGATGGTGCGGATCCACCCCCTGGGCGTGGCGCTGGCGGTGACCGCCGGAGGCCTGGTCGCGGGCATTCCCGGCGCGGTGACGGCGGTGCCGCTGGTGGCGGTGCTCAAGTCCGTCGTCATCTCCCTGCGGCGGTACGCGACGGGCCACGCCGTGCCCGTGGGCACCCCCGACCCGGCGTCGGTCGCGCCGCCGCCCGCCGCCGAGAAGCCCAGGTCGCCCAAGTCACCCGTGACCGTGCCGCCTCCGGAGCCGGAGGAGAACGGGGAGTCCGGCGGCCCGTCGCGGGACGAGGGACGGTAGACCTCCTTCCGGAGGCGTCCCGGAGGCGTCCCGAACGCACGGCGCTCCGCCGCACGGCGGGGCCCGGGCGTCTCCGCACCCCCCTTTCCCGAGGAACCCGGTGGGCGGCCGCCGACCTGGCGATGGGCGCCCGCGAGTCGCGCGGCGAGGCCCGGGAGAACCTCGGTTTCGGGCAGGTCGAGCGTTCCGACCGCGGCGCCTTCACCCCGTGGATCCTCGCCACCCCCGGGGCGCTCGACCCCGCCCGGCTGCCGGGGCCCCGGGCCGAGTTCTCCGTCAAGACCGACCCCGCGGTGCCGGACGCGCGCGAGTACGTCCGCAACCTCGTGGGGGTCGGCTCGCCCGAGACCCACGTCATGACGCTCAGCGGCATGGACCAGTCGGACGGGTTCGCCGCCGTCCAGCGGGCACTGTACGCGGGGCGGCCGGGGCGATGCTCCTGATCGGCGCCAGCATGGTCGTCTCCACCCTGGAGCAGTTGCGCGAGCGCAGGAAGCCGCTGCCGGTGCTGGTCGCCTTCGGTACCCGGCGCTCCACGCTGGGCTGGTCGGTGCTGTGGCAGACCGCGCTGCCCGTGTTCCTCGGGCTGGCGCTGTCGGTCCTCGGCGGGATCGGGCTGGGTGCGGTGCTGCTGAAGCTGGCCTCCGTGCCGGTCACCGTCCACTGGACGAGCCTGGGCGCGATGGCGGGCATCGGCGCCGGGGTGGTGCTGGTGACCTGTCTCAGTCCGCCGCCGCTGTGGCGGATGATGCGCCTGGACGGACTGCGCACGGAGTGACCGCCCGCCCGGCAGGCCGTGGGGGAGGCGCCGTCGAGGACAGGCGTCAGCGGCGCAGGTTCCGCAGGCGCTTGCCACGCTCCGCCTTCGCCTCGACCCCGCCGAAGACCGCCGCGCCGCGCACCACGACCACCGGTGCGTCGGGATCCGCCGACTCCCTGGCCTCCACGTCGTAGCCGCCCAGGATGCCGCTGCCCGAGCCGCGCAGGGTCACGTTCTCCGGGACCTTGATCTTGATGCCGCCGAAGACGGCCGTGGCGTTGACGACGAGTTCCCGCCGCTCGAAGAGCGCCTCGGTCAGGTCGATCTCGACCCCGCCGAACAGCGCGAAGGCGTTGGTCCTCGCCCCCGCCCGGCGGCGCCCCTTGCGCGAGGCCCCGCCGAAGACCGCGATCACGTCGTCGCCGCACCCGCCGGACGCCGGGCGGCCCGAGCGGGCAGCCGTCTCCCGTCCGTCCGGCAGATCGCGGACCAGCGGCCGCAGTTCGCCCACCGTCCCGGCCCGGCACGCCGCGTCGATCCGCTCGGCGTGCTCGCCGGCGTCCAGCCGTCCCTCCGCGAGTGCCTCGCGGAGGATCTCCAGCACCCGGTCGCGGTCGGCGTCGGAGGCGCGTACGTCCGCCCCGGCCGCCGGGGGCGCGGCGGGGGGCCGTTCCGCGGGCCGCTTGCGCGGGGAGGTCTTCTCGTCCACACCGCCACCCTAGCGAACGCGATACATCGCGACCAGTGCCGCGTCGGCCGGGGTGCGGCCGGCCCGGCGGCTGAGCCGCACCTCACACCACCGCCACCCGTTCGGGGGTCATACCCTGTGATGCGCCACCGTCGAGAGGAAGAGACCGTCCATGCCTGCCGACCCCCGACCGTCCCGCGCGGCCGCCTCCCGCCCGGCCTCCGAGGAGTTCGACCACACCGAACTCCTTCCCCTGGGTGAGGACACCACCCCCTACCGCCTGGTCACCGCCGAGGGTGTCAGCACCTTCGGGGCGGGCGGGCGCACCTTCCTCAAGGTCGAGCCGGAGGCACTGCGCAAGCTCGCGGCCGAGGCGATGCACGACATCTCCCACTACCTGCGCCCGGCCCACCTGGCCCAGCTCCGCCGCATCCTGGACGATCCCGAGGCCTCCCCCAACGACCGCTTCGTGGCGCTGGACCTGCTGAGGAACGCCAACATCGCCGCCGCCGGCGTCCTGCCGATGTGCCAGGACACTGGCACCGCGATCGTGATGGGCAAGCGCGGCCAGAACGTGCTGACCGGGGGCGACGACGAAAGGGCCCTGTCCGGCGGCGTCTTCGACGCCTACCACCAGCTCAACCTGCGCTACTCCCAGATGGCCCCGCTGACCATGTGGGAGGAGAGGAACACCGGCACCAACCTGCCCGCGCAGATCGAGCTGTACGCCACCGACGGCGACGCCTACAAGTTCCTGTTCATGGCCAAGGGCGGCGGCAGTGCCAACAAGTCCTTCCTCTACCAGGAGACCAAGGCCGTCCTGAACGAGGGCGCCATGATGCGCTTCCTGGAGGAGAAGATCCGCTCCCTGGGCACGGCCGCCTGCCCGCCGTACCACCTGGCGATCGTCGTCGGCGGCACCTCGGCCGAGTACGCGCTCAAGACCGCCAAGTACGCCTCCGCGCACTACCTGGACTCCCTGCCCACCGAAGGCTCCCCGGCCGGCCACGGCTTCCGGGACCTTCAGCTGGAGGAGAAGGTCTTCGAGCTCACCCAGAAGCTGGGCATCGGTGCCCAGTTCGGCGGCAAGTACTTCTGCCACGACGTGCGCGTGGTCCGCCTGCCCCGTCACGGCGCCTCCTGCCCGGTGGCCATCGCCGTCTCCTGCTCCGCCGACCGCCAGGCCCTGGCGAAGATCACCGCCGAAGGTGTCTTCCTGGAGGAGCTGGAGAGGGACCCGGCGCGCTTCCTGCCCGACACCACCGACGCCGACCTCGACTCGGACGTGGTGCGGATCGACCTCAGCCGGCCGATGGAGGAGATCCGCGCCGAGCTGTCCAAGTACCCGGTCAAGACCCGGCTGTCCCTGAGCGGCCCGCTGGTCGTCGCCCGCGACATCGCCCACGCCAGGATCAAGGAGCGGCTGGACGCGGGCGAGGGGATGCCGGCCTACCTGCGCGACCACGCCGTGTACTACGCGGGTCCGGCCAAGACCCCGCAGGGTTACGCCTCGGGCTCCTTCGGCCCGACCACCGCCGGCCGTATGGACGCCTACGTCGAGCAGTTCCAGGCCGCGGGCGGCTCCTTCGTCATGCTGGCCAAGGGCAACCGCAGCAAGCAGGTCACCGACGCCTGCGCGAAGTACGGCGGCTTCTACCTCGGCTCCATCGGCGGCCCGGCCGCGCGCCTGGCCCAGGACTGCATCAGGAAGGTGGAGGTCCTGGAGTACGAGGAGCTGGGCATGGAGGCGGTCTGGCGGATCGAGGTCGAGGACTTCCCCGCCTTCGTCGTCGTCGACGACAAGGGCAACGACTTCTTCACCGACCCCGGCCCGGCCCAGCCGTTCGTCACCTCCATCCCGGTGCGTTCCGAGGACTGACCGGTCCGCCCGGTTAGATTCGTTCCATGACCGGGACGAGCGACGACGAGCAGCAATACCGGATCGAACACGACTCCATGGGCGAGGTGCGGGTGCCCGCCCACGCCAGGTGGCGGGCGCAGACGCAGCGCGCCGTGGAGAACTTCCCTCTGTCGGGCCGGCGCCTGGAACGCGCGCACATCCAGGCGCTGGCCCGGATCAAGGCCGCCGCGGCCCGGGTCAACGCCGAGCTCGGCGTCCTGGACGCGGGTCTGGCCCGGGCCCTCGGACAGGCCGCCGATGAGGTAGCCGAGGGCCGTTGGGACGACCACTTCCCCGTGGACGTCTTCCAGACCGGCTCCGGCACCTCCTCCAACATGAACATGAACGAGGTGCTGGCCACGCTCGCGAGCGAGCGGCTGGGCGCGCCGGTGCACCCCAACGACCACGTCAACGCCAGCCAGTCCTCCAACGACGTCTTCCCCTCCTCCATCCACGTCGCGGCCACCGCCGCCGTCACCGGGGACCTGATCCCCGCGCTGGAGCACCTGGCGGGAGCGCTGGAGCGCAAGGCGGAGGAGTTCGCCGAGGTCGTCAAGTCCGGCCGCACCCATCTGATGGACGCCACGCCCGTCACACTCGGCCAGGAGTTCGGCGGCTACGCGGCGCAGGTGCGCCACGGGGTGGAGCGGCTGCGCGCCTGCCTGCCGCGCCTGGCCGAGCTGCCGCTGGGCGGCACCGCGGTGGGCACCGGAATCAACACCCCCCCGGGTTTCTCCGCGGCCGTCATCGCCGAGGTCGCCCGTGCCACCGGGCTGCCGCTGACCGAGGCCCGCGACCACTTCGAGGCCCAGGGGGCCAGGGACGCCCTGGTGGAGACCTCCGGGCAGCTGCGCACCATCGCCGTGAGCCTGACCAAGATCTGCAACGATCTGCGCTGGATGTCCTCGGGCCCGCGCACCGGGCTGGCCGAGATCCGCCTGCCCGACCTCCAGCCCGGCTCCTCGATCATGCCCGGCAAGGTCAATCCGGTGGTCCCCGAGGCGGTCCTGATGGTCGCCGCGCAGGTGATGGGCAACGACGCCACGGTCGCGGTGGCCGGGGCGTCGGGCAACTTCGAGCTGAACGTCATGCTCCCCGTCATCGCCCGGAACCTGCTGGAGTCGATCCGGCTGCTGGCGAACTCCTCCCGGCTGCTGGCCGACCGCACGGTCGACGGCATCGAGGCCGACGCGGAGCGGGCCCGCGAGTACGCCGAGTCCTCCCCGTCCGTGGTGACCCCGCTCAACCGCTACATCGGCTACGAGGAGGCCGCGAAGGTCGCCAAGCGCTCCCTGGCCGAGCGCAGGACGATCCGCGAGGTCGTCCTGGAGGCCGGCTACGTCGAGCGCGGCATGCTCACCCTGGAGCAGCTCGACCAGGCCCTGGACGTGCTGCGCATGACCCGCCCCTGACCCGGGGCACGGGGCCGGGGCGCGGGATCCTGGGCCCGGCCCCCGGACCGGGCCTAAAATCCGTGCATGACGGCGGACACGGCGGATCACACACGGGCGGCGGGCGGCACCCATTGGAAGGCCGGCGAGCACATTCTGTGGCGGTACCGGGCCAACGGCGGGGATGCCCTGCACATCTGCCGTCCCGTGACCGTCGTCCGCGACACCCCCGAACTGCTCGCCGTGTGGATGGCGCCGGGGACCGTCTGCGTCAAGCCGGAGCTCGCCGACGGCACTCCCGTGCACCGCGAGCCGCTCGCCACCCGCTACACCAAACCGCGCCGGGTGGCGCGGTCACGGTGGTTCGGGACCGGGGTCCTCAAGGTCGCGCGGGCCGGCGAACCCTGGTCGGTGTGGCTGTTCTGGGACCGTGGCTGGCGGTTCCGGAACTGGTACGTCAACCTGGAGGAGCCCCTGCGCCGCTGGAGGGGCGGTGTGGATTCAGAGGACCACTTCCTGGACATCACCGTCCACCCCGACCGCACCTGGCAGTGGCGGGACGAGGACGAGTTCGAGCAGGCGCAGCGCACCGGCCTGATGGACGCCGCCCAGGCCGAGCGCGTACGGGCCGCCGGGCGGCGCGCGGTGGAGGTGGTCCGCGCCTGGGGCAGTCCGTTCCGCGACGGCTGGGAGGACTGGCGACCCGATCCCGCCTGGCGGGTTCCCCGGCTGCCGCGCGACTGGGACCGCGAACCCGCACGGATCGGCTGAAAGGGCTGGTGGGGTCGCCGTGCGTCTCGCATGATGGCGGAGGACGTTCCGCGGTTCCTTGTTGTGCCCCGGGGCGTCGAAAGTAGGATCACCCCCGGACTCGGCGGAAAGCTCGTCATGGCGAACTCCCCGTCCATGCAAGGGATTTGGCGAACTGCCGCGAGAGGAGCCCCCCAGCGTGAGCGACACGGAAGGCCACCAGGTGTACACGGGCTACGACAGGGCGGCGATCGACCGCGCCGGACAGGCCGACGCGTTCGACGCGATCGGCGACCGATATGACGAGGTCTTTCCCCACAAGGAGGGGCAGATGGCCGCGGGCGCCTGGCTGGCGGAGGGGCTGCCCGCCGGTTCGCGGGTGCTCGACATCGGATGCGGCACCGGGGTCCCCACCGCCCGCCAGCTCGCCGACGCCGGGCACCGGGTCACCGGCATCGACATCTCGCCCTGCATGATCGAGCTCGGCCGGGCCAGCGTCCCCGGTGCCGACTTCCGCCTGATGGACCTCGCCGACCTGGAGCACGCCGGTCTGGGGCCCTTCGACGGCGTCGCCGCCTTCTTCTCGCTGCTGATGCTGCCGCGCAAGGAGATCCCCGTCGCCCTGCGGATGCTGCACGCCCAGCTGCGCCCCGGCGGGCTGCTGGCACTCGGCATGGTCGAGGCGGACGTGGACGACTTCGCCATCCCGTTCCTGGGGCACACGATCCGGGTATCCGGTTACCTGCGGGAGGAGCTGCGCCAGGTGGTGTCCGACGCGGGCTTCGAGATCGACGGAGAGGAGACGTTCGCGTACGCGCCGGCCAGCACGGACGTCTCTCCCGAGATACAGGTCTTCCTGAACTGCCGACGCCCCTGAGTCCTCAAGCGCTGGGCCCGCCCGATGCACGGCGCGGCCCCGGACGGATGGAAACCCAACGCGTGACGGAGTATCCGACCCCCCGACAGTCCGCTGCCCGGCCGACGGGCGGCGGTGCTCGTACGGCCGCGCCCGCGCCGGAACGAACGGCCGGGCGCGCCGCCGCCGCGCAGGCCGCGCTTCCCGATCCCCGGGACGAGCCGGGTGCGTCGGACCTGGCGGCCGCCATGCCAGGGGAAGCCCCCGTCCCGCCGGAGGCGTCCGTACCGGCCGCCGGGGGCTGCCCGCACACCGGCCACGCC
>NZ_JAJFAU010000160.1 GCF_022614595.1 Streptomyces sp. CNQ085 | reverse complement strand
CAAGAAGGCGAAGCCGGCCCCGGACCTCATCGGCCGCGACTTCCATGCCGAGCGCCCCGGGACCAAGCCGGTCGGCGACATCACCTCCCCGCCCACCGCGCTCGCGCACACCGTGCGCTCCCCCTGCTGACCCATTCCGTCGTACGGCGCGGACCCCCGTGCTCCGTGGCCCTCGCCGCCTGAGCACCACCGCCCCCACACATCACGCACCGGACACGGAGAACACACCCATGAGCAAGCGCAACAGCCAGGAAGCCAAGCGCGCCGCCCGCGAGCGGCTGCGAGCCGAGCGGGAGAAGCAGGCCAAGAAGGACAAGCTGCGCCGCCAGGCGGTCGTCGGCGGCTCGGTGCTGGCGATCCTCGCGGTCGCGGGCGGCGTCGGCTTCGCCGTCGCCAACATGGACGAGGGCGGCAGCGAGAAGTCCTGGGCCGCCGCGGCGGACAAGAAGCTGGTCGAGCCGGCCAACGCCGCCGGGGAGAACGGCACGACCGTCCTCATCGGCGACGAGGGCGCCGAGAAGACGATCGACGTCTACGAGGACATGCGCTGCCCCGCCTGCGCCAACTTCGAGCAGGCCCTCGGCGGGACGCTCAAGAAGGGCGCGGAGGACGGCAAGTACAAGCTGCGGGTCCACCTCGGCAGCATCATCGACGGCAACTTCGGCGGCGACGGCTCCAAGAACGCCGCCAGCGCCCTGGGCGCCGCGCTCGACGTGAGCACCGAGGCGTTCAGCGAGTACCACTCCCTGCTGTACTCCGCCGAGCACCACCCGCCGGAGAACCAGGACAAGTTCGCCGACAACGACTACCTGCTGAAGGTCGCCGAGAACGTCGACGCGCTCAAGGGCAACCAGGAGTTCGAGACGGCCGTGGAGAAGGGCACCTACGACAAGTGGGCGCTCGAGATGATCGACAGCTTCAACGAGGCCGGGATCCAGGGCACCCCGACCGTCCGGATCGACGGCAAGGACGTCGAGGTCAGCAAGCTGCCCGCCGAACTGGAGAAGCTCGGCGTCAAGTGACCGGCGCACGGCCCGGCGGCCCCCTCCCGGTGCCGCCGGCGCCGGGCCTCCCCGGCCCGCCGGCGCGGCTCACAGCGCTTTCGGGACAACACCGTTCGACCAGTGGGCGAACTCTTTCCGGCCCCCTGTCCCGTAGCCCTACCGGCACGTAGCATCTGCGGCCGTGACCGACACCCACACCGCATCCCATGCCCCTGCCCCCACGCGGCGCACGGTCGTCGCGGCCACCGCCGCGACCGCCGGCGCCGCGATGCTGCCCCTGGCCGCACCGCAGCGCGCCCGGGCCTCGGACGGCCCGGGCTTCGTCCACGGAGTCGCCTCCGGCGACCCGCTGCCCGACGGCGTCCTGCTGTGGACCCGGATCACCCCCACCCCCGACGCGGTGCCCGGCTCCGGACTGGGCGCGCCCGTCGAGGTCGCCTGGGAGGTCGCCGAGGACCGCGCCTTCACCCGCGTCGTCGCGTCCGGCCGCACCACCGCCACCGCGGAGGCCGACCACACCGTCAAGGCCGACGTGCGCGGACTGCGCCCGGCCACCGGGTACCACTACCGCTTCTCGGCCGGAGGCGTCCTCTCCCCCGTCGGCCGCACCCGCACCGCGCCCGCCGACGGAACGGCCGCGGACCGCGTCCGCTTCGGGGTGGTCTCCTGCTCCCACTACGAGAGCGGTTTCTTCTCCGCCTACCGCCACCTCGCCGCCCGGTCCGACCTCGACGCCGTCCTCCACCTGGGCGACTACATATACGAGTACGGCAAGGGCGAGTACCCGCTCAAGGACGGGGCCGTCCGCGAGATGCACCCTGTCCACGAGACGGTCACCCTGGCCGACTACCGGCAGCGTCACGCACACTACAAGGGCGACAGCGATCTTCAGGCACTGCACGCCGCGCACCCGGTGATCGCGATCTGGGACGACCACGAGACAGCCAACGACGCCTGGTCCGGCGGCGCGGAGAATCACACACCCGGCGTGGAGGGCGACTGGGAGGCGCGCGCTTCAGCCGCGCGCCGGGCGTACTTCGAGTGGATGCCGGTCCGCCCCTCCGTCGAGGGCACCGTCTACCGGCGGCTGCGCTTCGGCGACCTCGCCGATCTCCACCTGCTCGACCTGCGCTCCTTCCGCGACCGCCAGGCGGACATCGGCAGCGACGACGTGGACGACCCCGGCCGCACCATCACCGGCCGCGCGCAGCTGGACTGGCTGAAGTCCTCCCTGGCGTCCTCCGGCGCCCGGTGGCACCTGGTGGGCACCTCGGTGATGATCTCGCCCATGGCCTTCGGGTCCGTGCCGGCGTACCTGCTCGGGCCGCTGGCCGATCTGCTCGGCGTGCCCCGCGAGGGACTGGCCGTCAACGTCGACCAGTGGGACGGCTACACCGACGACCGCCGGGAGTTGCTGACGCACCTGCGCGAGAGCGGCATCGGCAACACCGTCTTCCTCACGGGCGACATCCACATGGCCTTCGCCAACGACGTCCCCGTCCGGGCCGCGACGTACCCGCTCCAGCATCCGGTCGCCACGGAGTTCGTGGTCGCCTCCGTCACCTCCGACAACATCGACGACATCCTGAGAGTGCCGCCGCACACCGTCTCCTCCATCGCGGAGACGGCCGTACGCGCCGCCAACCGGCACACCAAGTGGCTCGACATGGACTCGCACGGCTACGGCGTCCTCGACGTGGACGCCGAGCGGACGCAGATGGACTACTACGCGCTGTCGGACAAGACCGACCCGCGGGCGTCCGCCGTCCACGTGCGCTCCTACCGGACCCGCTCGGGCACGCAGCGGGTGGAACGCGCGGACGGTCCCGTGCGCTGAGGTTCGCCGTGTGCGGGAGGCGCGTTTCCCGGACCTCCCGCACACGGTTCAGCGCTCCGCCCGGTTCAGCGCCCCGCCGGATCCTCCAGTTCCGCCAGGAAGCCGAGTGCGGTCCGCCAGGTCCGCCCGGCCGCGTCCTCGTCGTGGTCCGGCAGGCCGGAGTCGGTGTACAGGTGTCCGGCCCCGGGGTAGCGGTGCACCTCGACGTCCGCGCCCGCCCGCCGCATCCGCAGGTACCAGGCGTTCAGCCAGTCGTGCGGCTCGAAGGGGTCGGGGTCGGCGACGTGGAGCTGCACGGGCAGGTCGTCGACGGCCGCGTCCTCGGGAATGTCGGAGGTGCCGTGCAGGAGCAGCAGTCCGCGGGCGCGGGTGTCGGCGAGCGCGAGGTTCTGGGCGATCGCACCGCCCAGGGAGAACCCGGCGTACACCACCCCGCGCTCGGAGAACGGGGCGGTGGCGGCGACAGCCCTCCTCAGCAGTTCGTCGCGGCCGATCCCGTCCTTGATCTCCACGCTCTCCTCGACCGTCCGGGCGGTACGCCCGCCGTACAGGTCGGGGGTGTGGACCTCGTGCCCGGCCTCCCTCAGCCTGACGGCCGCCTCCTCGACGGCGGGGCGCGGCCCGTAGGCGGAGTGGAACATCACAACGGTGGGCACGGTGTCACTTCCTTAGCAGGTCAGCCTCATGATCCACATCACGGCGCCGCGCCGGGAGGCGGAGTCCTCCCATGGTGCCAGGTACGGTCGGTGGGGTTCTTTTTCCGTGCCCAGGAGTCTTCCGAGGAGTTCACACCACCATGGAGAACGTGCTGCGGCCGCTGATCGTCTTCGGCGGCGCCCTCATCCTGGCGTTCGCCGTCGGCTGGGCGGTGGACCGCGCGCTGCGGCGCATGGACGCCCGGCACCCGGAGACCCCGCTGTGGGGTCTGCTGCGCAGCGGCCGGGTCCCACTGCAGGCAGTGGTCTTCGTCGGGCTGCTCAACGCCTTCTCCGACGAGACGCACCTGGCCAGGGACCACCAGAGGGCCGTCGACCTCTGGCTGAACCTGATACTGATCGGGGCCGCCGCGTGGCTGATGCTGCGAGTGCTGACCGCCGTCGTGGAGACGGCCTACTCCCGGTACGCCGGGCTCGCCCACGACGCCGCGCGGGTGCGGCGGGTACGCACCCAGCTGACGCTGATCAGGCGGCTGGCCACGGCGGTGGTCACGGTGATCGCCGGCGCGGCGATGCTGCTGCAGTTCCCCGCGATGGAGAAGCTGGGCGCCTCCATGCTGGCCTCCGCCGGTGTGCTGGGCATAGTCGCCGGTATCGCCGCCCAGTCCACGCTGGGCAATCTCTTCGCCGGCCTGCAGATCGCCTTCGGTGACATGGTGCGCATCGGCGACACGGTCATCGTGGACGGCGAGTGGGGGACGGTCGAGGAGATCACCACCTCCTATCTGGTGGTCCTCACCTGGGACGAGCGCAGGGTCACCATGCCGGTGTCCTACTTCACCAGCAAGCCCTTCGAGAACTGGACCCGCGGCAACCCCCGGATGACCGGCACCGTCTACCTCCACCTCGACCACTCGGCGCCGATCGCCGAGATCCGGCGGAAGACCGAGGAGATCGTGCGCGCCAGCGACGCCTGGGACGGCCGCAGCCACGGCCTGGTGGTGACCGACTCCACGCCCACCACGGTCGAGGTCCGCGCGACGATGACGGCGCGCACCCCCGACGACATCTGGACGCTGCGCTGCCAGGTCCGCGAGGGGCTGATCACCTGGCTCCACCGGGAGCACCCCTACGCCCTGCCCCGCGTCACCACCGCGCAGGCGGCTCCGGCCCCGGCCTTCGGGCGGGGGCCGGAGCGGGAGGAGACGAGTGCGGACGGCCGGGTGAACGGCGGACGGCCGGGGATACCGGACGCGCGGAAGCCGGATTAGGGCAGCCTGCCCGCCGCGGCCCCGCGGCGGGCGCCTACGCGCTCTCGGCCCGGATCCGCTCCAGAGCGGTCTGCAGGTCGTCGGGGTATTCGCTGGAGAACTCCGCCCAGCGGCCGTCCGCCGGGTGCTCGAAGCCCAGCCGTACCGCGTGCAGCCACTGCCGGGCCAGTCCCAGGCGCTTGGCCAGCGTCGGGTCGGCGCCGTAGGTGGTGTCGCCGACGCACGGGTGCCGGTGGGCGGCCATGTGAACGCGGATCTGGTGGGTGCGGCCGGTCTCCAGCTTGATGTCGAGCAGGCTGGCGGCCCGGAACGCCTCGATGAGGTCGTAGTGGGTGACCGACGGCTTGCCATCGGCGGTGACGGCCCATTTGTAGTCGTGGACGGGGTGCCTCCCGATGGGCGCGTCGATCGTGCCGCTGAGCGGGTCGGGATGGCCCTGGACGAGCGCGTGGTAGCGCTTGTCGACGGTGCGCTCGCGGAACTGCTGCTTGAGCAGGGTGTAGGCGCGCTCGGACTTGGCGACCACCATCAGGCCGGACGTGCCTACATCCAGCCGGTGCACGATGCCCTGCCGCTCGGCCGCGCCTGAGGTGGAGACGCGGAAGCCGGCGGCGGCCAGCCCTCCGATCACGGTGGGACCGCTCCAGCCGGGGCTCGGGTGGGCGGCCACGCCGATCGGCTTGGCGACGACCACGACGTCGTCGTCGTCGTGCACGACTTCCATGCCCTCCACCGGCTCGGCCACCGCCCGCACCGGTGCGGGCGGCGCGGGCATCTCGACCTCGATCCAGGCCCCGCCGCGCACCCGCTCGGACTTGCCGACCTCGCCGCCGTCGAGCCGGACCTTCCCCGTGGCGGCCAGTTCGGCCGCCTTCGTACGGGAGAAGCCGAACATCCTGGCCAGGGCCGCGTCTATACGCTCGCCCTCCAGGCCGTCGGGTACGGGCAGGGTGCGGATCTCGGGAAGCTGGCTCACCCGGTCGAGTATGCCGGAAGCGCGCGGTGCCTCCGCCCGGCGGGCGGAGGCACGCGTCCGGTGCGGGGACCGGTCCCGCCCCCGGTCCCGGACCGGCCGCGGTCGGCCCCGGTCAGTCCTTGTGGACGGTGCCGTCCGGGTCCAGCCCGCGGAAGGACAGCAGCACGATCAGCACCCCGCCGCAGACGATCGCCGAGTCGGCCAGGTTGAAGACGGCGAAGTGGGCGGGTGCGATGAAGTCCACCACGTGGCCCTGGAAGATCCCGGGCGAGCGGAAGATCCGGTCGGTGAGATTGCCCAGGGCCCCGCCGAGCAGCAGTCCGAGCGCGATGGCCCAGGGCGTGCTGTAGAGCTTGCGGGCGATCCGCGCGATCACCACGATCACGGCCGCCGCGATGACGGTGAAGACGACGGTGAGGGCCTCGCCGATACCGAAGGCCGCACCCGGGTTGCGCACGGCCTGGAAGCGCAGCCAGGTGCCGATCACCTCGATCGGGTCGTGGCCCTCCAGTTTCTCGACCACGATGATCTTGCTGATCAGGTCCAGGGCGTAGGCGACGGCCGCCACGATGGCGAGTTCCGCCGTCCGCCGCCGCTCCCGGGGAGCCGGCCCGCCGTCACTCACGGGCCCGACGGCCTCGGTCGCGGCCCGGCCAACGGCTGCGTCCACGGTCTCGGTCTCGGTCTGCGCCTCGCCCGGCTGCCCGCCGGCCCGTTCCACCTCTGTCACGTGATGCAGGGTACGTCACACCCTGGCGGCGGCGGACGGCAGAGCTCAGCGGCGTTCCTGCCGCTGCTTGCACTCGACGCAGAGCGTGGCCCGGGGGAACGCCTGCATCCGCGCCTTGCCGATCGGCTTGCCGCAGTTCTCGCAGACGCCGTACGTCCCGGCCTCCAGGCGGTCCAGGGCGCGCTCGGTCTGATAGAGCATCTCGCGGGCGTTCTCCGCCAGGGCCATCTCGTGCTCGCGCGTGATGTTCTTCGTCCCCGTGTCGGCCTGGTCGTCCCCGGCTCCGTCGGCCGAGTCCCGCATCAGACCGTTGAGGGCCTCCTCCGCGGCGTGGATCTCCACGCGCAGCCGCCCGGACTCCGAGGACAGCTCCGCGCGCGCCTCCTCCACCTCCTGCGCGGTCCAGGGCTCCTCTCCGGGACGTACGGCCAGCTCGTCGGGGGCGGCGGTGGCCGCTGCCGTACGCGCCGGAGAGACCGGGGGCGTGTGCTCGGCGGACCGCGCTCCCGTCGTGGGCTTCTTGGCAACCACCGTCTCGGCTCCTGTCTTCCTGCCGGCCGCCCTTCCGGCGCCCGTGCTCACCGCCGCCCTCTTCGCAGCGGACTCCTCCCCGGAGATCTTCCCCCGGGCGCTCGCGGGGTCCTCGGCGTGCCCGGCGTCCTTCCCCCCGGCGGACTCCCGTGCGGCTTCCGCCCTCCCCGCTGCGGATTCCCTCGCCACCATGGCCGCGACCCCTTCACATATTGTTATCTTGTGCATGAATCGTGACCGGAACGATAAATCGGTGCCGACCGTGCGGCAACAGGGCACGCCGGTCCGCTCCCTCTTGCCGGGACTCGGCCCGTCCCCTCGCGAAGCGTTCTGCCCGGCACCGCGGTCCGAAAACCGGTCCGCCCCCATCGGGGGCACCCTTACACTTGGGCTGAGCGAGAGGCGTCGAAGGGGACGAGTAGCGTCCGTATGCGGCCAAGAGCGACCCGGGGACGGTGTGAGCCCGGGGGCGAGCGCGGCGCGAAGATCACCCCGGAGCCGCCGGAAGAAAGCCACCCACGCACGTGCGCCGACGGCACGCGGTGCGAGGGGGTGGCGAGTAGAACCGGCGTCGCCGCACCAATGAGAGGGCGGTGGACACGTACCCGCGTACGCGTCCGGCGCCAAGGAGGGTGGTACCGCGGGCACCGGCGCCGACTGGCGGCGGTCTCGTCCCTCCGGCGGAAGTCACCACGTCCGTTGGAGGAAGCTCACCATGAGCCCGCAGCCCCCGCCCCAGTACCGTCCGGTGCCCGCCCAGGTGGACCTTCCCGCCCTGGAGCGCGCCGTGCTGGACCTCTGGCGCGAGAACAAGGTCTTCGCCCGCAGCCTGGAGCAGTCCGAGGGCCGCCCCGAATGGGTGTTCTACGAGGGCCCGCCGACCGCGAACGGCATGCCCGGCGCACACCACATCGAGGCCCGCGTCTTCAAGGACGTCTTCCCCCGCTTCCGCACCATGCGCGGCTACCACGTGGCGCGCAAGGCCGGCTGGGACTGCCACGGCCTGCCCGTGGAGCTGGCGGTGGAGAAGGAGCTGGGCTTCAACGGCAAGCAGGACATCGAGGCCTACGGCATCGCGGAGTTCAACGCGAAGTGCCGCGAGTCGGTGACCCGGCACACCGACGCGTTCACCGAGCTGACGACCCGGATGGGCTACTGGGTCGACATGGACGACGCCTACCGGACGATGGACCCGGGCTACATCGAGTCCGTGTGGTGGTCGCTGAAGGAGATCTTCGGCAGGGGCCTGCTCGTCCAGGACCACCGCGTGGCGCCCTGGTGCCCGCGCTGCGGCACCGGCCTGTCCGACCACGAGCTGGCGCAGGGCTACGAGACCGTCGTGGACCCGTCGGTCTACGTCCGCTTCCCGCTGACCTCCGGTCCGCTGGCCGACGAGGCCTCACTGCTGGTGTGGACGACCACGCCCTGGACGCTGGTGTCCAACACCGCCGTGGCCGCGCACCCCGATGTCACCTACGCGGTGGCCACCGACGGCGCCGAGAAGCTGGTGGTGGCCGAGCCGCTGCTGGCCAAGGCGCTGGGTGAGGGCTGGAGCGCGACGGGACAGACTTTCACCGGCCGCGAGATGGAGCGCTGGGCCTACCGCCGCCCGTTCGACCTGGTGGAGATCGAGGGCGCCCACTTCGTCCTGGGCGCCGAGTACGTCACCACCGAGGACGGCACCGGTCTGGTCCACCAGTCCCCCGCCTTCGGCGAGGACGACCTGCTCACCTGCCGGGCCTACGGACTCCCGGTGGTCAACCCCGTCCGGCCCGACGGCACCTTCGAGGAGGACCTGGGGCTGGTCGGCGGACAGTTCTTCAAGAAGGCCGACGAGGTGCTGGTCGCCGACCTCGACGCCCGCGGCCTGCTCTTCCGCCACCTGCCCTACGAGCACAGCTACCCGCACTGCTGGCGCTGCCACACCGCACTGCTCTACTACGCGCAGCCGTCCTGGTACATCCGCACCACCGCGATCAAGGACGAGCTGCTGCGGGAGAACGAGCGGACCAACTGGTTCCCGGAGTCGGTCAAGCACGGCCGCTACGGCGACTGGCTGGACAACAACATCGACTGGGCCCTGTCCCGCAACCGCTACTGGGGCACCCCGCTGCCCATCTGGCGCTGCGAGGAGGGGCACCTGACCTGCGTCGGCTCGCTGACGGAGCTGTCAGAGCTGACCGGCACCGACCAGTCCGGCCTGGACCCGCACCGCCCGTACATCGACGACGTCGTCTTCGGCTGCACCGCCGAGGACTGCGCGCTGACGGCCGTCCGCGTCCCGGAGGTCATCGACGCCTGGTACGACTCGGGCTCGATGCCCTTCGCCCAGTGGGGCTACCCGTACCGCAACAAGGACGTCTTCGAGAAGCGCTATCCGGCGCAGTTCATCTCCGAGGCCATCGACCAGACCCGCGGCTGGTTCTACACCCTGATGGCGGTCGGCACGCTCGTCTTCGACCGCTCGTCCTACAGGAACGTGGTCTGCCTGGGCCACATCCTCGCCGAGGACGGCCGGAAGATGTCCAAACACCTGGGCAACATCCTGGAGCCCATCCCGCTGATGGACCGGCACGGCGCCGACGCGGTCCGCTGGTTCATGGCCGCCGGCGGCTCCCCGTGGAGCGCGCGGCGCGTCGGGCACGGCACGATCCAGGAGGTCGTCCGCAAGACCCTGCTGACCTACTGGAACACCGTCGCCTTCCAGGCCCTGTACGCCCGCACCTCGGGCTGGGCGCCGTCCGGGGCCGACCCGGCTCCCGCCGACCGGCCGCTGCTGGACCGCTGGCTGCTCAGCGAGCTGCACGCCCTGGTCGACCAGTGCACCCGGGCCATGGAGGCCTACGACACCCAGCGCACGGGCAAGCTGCTGTCCACCTTCGTGGACGATCTGTCCAACTGGTACGTGCGCCGCTCCCGGCGCCGCTTCTGGCAGGGTGACACGGCGGCGCTGCGCACCCTGCACGACGTGCTGGAGACCGTCACCCGGCTGATGGCCCCGCTGGTGCCGTTCATCACCGAGCGGGTCTGGCAGGATCTGGTGCTCCCCGTCACTCCCGGCGCGCCGGACTCCGTGCATCTGGCCGCCTGGCCCGAGGCGGACCTGTCGGCCGTCGACCCGGACCTGTCCCGCGACATGCTGCTGGTACGGCGGCTGGTGGAGCTGGGCCGGGCCACACGCGCGGAGTCGGGGGTCAAGACCCGGCAGCCGCTCTCCCGCGCGCTGCTGGCGGCGCAGGGCTTCGAGCTGCTCAGCGACGACCTGCGCGAGCAGATCGCCGAGGAGCTGAACGTCACCTCGCTCGCTTCCCTGTCCGAGGTCGGCGGCTCCCTGGTGGACACCACCGCCAAGGCCAACTTCCGGGAGCTGGGCCGCCGGTTCGGCAAGCGCACCCAGCCGGTCGCCAAGGCCATCGCCGAGGCGGACGCGGCGGCTCTGTCGGCGGCGCTGCGCGCCGGCACGGCGGCGGTGGAGGTCGACGGCGAGACCATCGCGCTCTCCCCGGAGGAGGTCATCATCACCGAGACCCCGCGCGAGGGCTGGTCGGTGGCCTCCGACACCGGCGCCACTGTCGCCCTGGACCTGGAGATCACCCCGGAGCTGCGGCGGGCGGGGCTCGCCCGTGACGCGATCCGGCTGATCCAGGAGGCGCGCAAGAACAGCGGTCTGGACGTCGCCGACCGGATCGCTCTGCGGTGGCGGTCGGAGGACGAGGAGGTCGCCCGGGCTCTGACAGAGCACCAGGCCCTGATCGCGGACGAGGTCCTGGCGACGGATTACACGGAGGACGGGGGCGACGACTCCTTCGGCGAGCCGTTCGAGGACGAGTCGCTGTCCCTGACCTTCCGACTGCGCCGCGTGTAGGCGGTCGGCCCCCTCCGGTGTCCCGGGCCGCCCGCCGGCCCGGGACACCGGTACGCCGCAGCCCGGACCGGGCGGCCGTTGGACGGACAAACCAGAGGGCCGGGCCCGGAATCTTCGATTCCGGGCC
>NZ_JAJFAU010000159.1:4229-11017 GCF_022614595.1 Streptomyces sp. CNQ085 | reverse complement strand
CGGCCCGCAGCGCCGCCAGGTGCTCGCCCGCCAGGCGGGTGCGGACGGAGGCAGGCAGCCGGTCCGCGCCGGCCCCGGCGACCGGGCGGCCGGCGGGGGAGAGCACCCACGCCCGCAGGTCCAGGTCGGATTCCAGCAGGTCCAGCACCGCGTCCGGGCCGCCGCCCGCCGGGCCCGGGGACATCAGCCGCCGGTGCCGCTCCACCAAGGCGGCCAGATCGCCGGCCCGCTCGCCGGAGACCTGCCGCACCACATGCTCGGTGACGGTGGCGAAGGCGACCTTCTCGTCCACCGAGAACAGCGGCATCCGGTGCCGTGCGCAGGCCGCCACCAGATCCCCGGGCACCGGGCCCAGCTCCGCCTCGCCCGCCGCCAGCGCGGCCACGCCCGCGGCGGCCAGGATGCGGACGAACGGTTCGGATTCCTCGGGGCCGCGCCGCCAGGCCAGCCCCGTCAGGACCAGCTCGCCGCCCGACAGATAGCGGCTCGGGTCGCGCAGGTCGGTGGTCATCACGCCCCGCACCGGCCGGTCGAGTCCCTCCCCGCCGCTCAGGAGCCGCAGCCCCAGCCAGGGGCTGTCCAGGAGTGCGCGCAAACGCATCGTCGTCCGCCGATCTTTCCGTACCGCCGGCGCGGGGCGCGCGTGTCGCGCCCCGTGGCCCGCACTGGCTTTCGTTCGAATCTACAAGACCCGGTCGTGGGCCGTACGGGTGCTTCGCGCCGCCGGTGGCCGCACCGGCCGGGAGACGAGCCGGGCCGGCGGGAACGCGCGGTGTGACACGGGCGCAGCCGCCCGATCTCCGTACGTCCGCCCGGCACCGGATTCCGCCGCGGGCGGCGGGAGCCCCGCGACCGACCGAGAAGAGCCGACGAGATGGACTCCCCGTGCCCCGCCGACCGGGAGGCGGCGCTCGCCGCCGGCGCCGAGCGCCGGAGCGGCCGATGAGCCGAAGAGGCCCCGAAGGCCCCGAAGGCCCCGAGGGGCCCAAGCCTCCCGAGGACCCCCGGGTGGTCGGTCCCCCGGCGTCCGGGGGCTCGCCCGTGGACCGCTGGTTCCACATCTCCCGCCGTGGCTCCACGGTCGCGCGGGAGGTGCGCGGCGGCGTCACCACCTTCATGGCGATGGCGTACATCCTGCTGCTCAACCCCGTGCTGCTGTCCGTCCCCGACCGCTACGGGAACCGGCTGGAGACCGCCGAGGTGATCACCGCGACCGCGCTGGCCGCGGCCGTCACCACCGTCGCCATGGGTGTTGTCGGCCGCGCTCCGCTGGCCCTGGCCGCCGGGCTGGGGGTCTCGGGCGTGCTGGCCACCCAGGTGGCACCCGAGGTGAGCTGGCCGCAGGCGATGGGGATGTGCGTGGTCTACGGCTCGGTGATCATCCTGCTGGTGGTCACCGGGACGCGCGAGCGGATCATGAACGCGATCCCGACGGCGCTCAAACACGCCATCACCATCGGCATCGGCCTGTTCATCGCGATGGTCGGCCTGGTCAACGCGGGTTTCGTCGGCCTGGGCGAACCGGGTTCCCCGGTCACCCTCGGCCAGGGCGGCCGGCTGGCCGGGTGGCCGGTGCTGGCCTTCTGCGTCACCCTGCTGCTGATCTTCATGCTGCTGGCCCGCGGGGTGCCCGGCGCGCTCCTCATCGGCATCGCCGCCGGCACCGCCGTCTCGATGGCCGCCACCGCGGCCTTCGGTATCGGCGACGAGGAGTGGGGCGGTGCCGTCCCCGCACCACCCGAGCGGCTGGTATCCGCCCCCGACTTCGGCCTGCTGGGGGACGTGGAGATCGGCGGCCTGGCGGGGCTGGGCGTGACCGGCTTCACCATGATCGTCTTCACTCTGGTGCTGGCCGGCTTCTTCGACGCGATGGCCACCATCATCGCCGTCGGCCACGAGACGGGCCTCACCGACGAGCGGGAGCGGATGCCGGGGCTGGGCCGGGCGCTGCTGGTGGACGGCGCGGGCGGGGTGGTCGGCGGCGTGGCGAGCGCGTCGGGCCAGACGGTCTTCATCGAGTCGGCCACAGGGGTGGGCGAGGGCGCGCGTACGGGGCTCTCCGCCGTCGTCACCGGGCTGCTGTTCGCGGCGGCGCTGCTGTTCACCCCGCTGGCGCTGATCGTGCCCGGCCAGGTGGCCTCCGCCGCGCTGGTCGTCATCGGCGCGATGATGATGCAGAACTCGCGGTACGTGGACTGGACCGACCGCACCACGGCGATCCCCGTCTTCCTCACCGTCGTCCTGATGCCCTTCACCTACTCCATCACCACCGGCATCGGCGCCGGCGTCATCGCCTACACCGCCGTGCGGACGGCTGTGGGGCGCTGGCGGGAGCCGGGGCCGCTGATGTGGCTGCTGACGGGGGTCTTCCTCGTCCACTTCGCGGTGGACGGCACGGGAGGGGCGCAGGGGTGAGCCGGCACGGCGCCCGCCGTACCAACTCCAGGCGGACGAGCGGGCCGGGCGGCCGGTCCGCTGCCCCCTTCGGCGGTGGAGCGCGCCCGCAGCGCGGGCGGAGAGCCGGTGGAGACGGCGGAGCGGAGGAACGAATTCCGGTCATGTTCGTCCGGTGATCCGCCCCGCGTCCACCACCGGGCGGCACGCGGCCGGGCCGCAGGGCCCGCCGCCGCCTGCGGTTCGTGCGCCGGACCCGGCCGATCCCGTCGGCCTGAACCATGCCCTGAGTCTCGCCCTCCGTGTAGCGCGATGTGCGGAGAGTGGCGTTTACTGTGCGCACCCTTCCCCGGACGCACGCCGCCGGGAGGGGCCGGGTCACGAGTCCGTACGGCCGCGGAGCGGCGGCGGGACGGCGCGGTGACGCCGCGGGGGATCAGGAACGGCAAGACGGAGTACGACGGCGAACGACGACAAACAAAGAACACAGCATCCGTGTGGGGGGAGCTGCGTTGCGGAAAGAAGCGGTAGGACGCCGGACGGTCGTCCACGGACAGGACGACCCGCGGGTCATCGCACTGCGGCGGGCCGTGGCCCGCCTGCACCGGGAGCTCGCCGGTTACCGAGCACAACTGACGGACCGGCAGATAGCCGAGGACGAACTGGCCGCTGTGGACGCCGCGCTCCGCGCGGATGCCCCCGAGGTTGTCCGGCTGCGCCAGTCGCTGCTCCTGATCGCGGGGGCGATCGGTTCGGTCAGTGCGCTGGCCGGGGCGCTGGCGGAGGTGCGCAAGGCCGTCGAGCTGTTCGGCGGGCCGACGCCCTGAGGGGGGCACGCCCCTGTGCCCCGGCGGCCGCGGGAGCGGGCCGGCGCGCCGCCGGGCGGTCCCGTACGGCTCTCGCGGCCCCTTTCGGCCCATCCGCGGCCCACCGGCCCGCCTGGCCGGATAACGGTGTCGCCGGAAGACCTCCCGCTGGCATCATCGGCGGCGGGCCGCATACACGGAGGGCCGTACAGGAGGAGGCGCGGATGAGTACGCGGGAGCGGGCACCGGTCGATCTGGCCTCCCTGGGCGAGGACTTCGCCCGCGACCCCTACCCCGTCTACGCCGAGCTGCGGGCCCGCGGCCCGGTCCACCGGGTGCGGTTGCCCGAGGGCCTGGAGGCGTGGCTGGTCGTCGGATACGAGGAGGCGCGGGCCGTTCTGGCCGACCCGCGTCTGTCCAAGCACTGGAGCAACGCCTCGCCCGCCCTGCCGGCGGGCTCCCCGGCGGCCGGGGTCAGCATGCTCAGCACCGATCCGCCGGACCACACCAGGCTGCGCAGGCTGGTCGCCCGCGAGTTCACCGCGCGGCGCACGGCCTCCCTGGAGCCGAGGGTGCAGGAGATCGCCGACGGCCTGCTGGACGTGATGCTGAAGGAGCCGGACCGGCGGGCCGACCTGGTGGACGCCTACGCCTTCCCGCTGCCCATCACGGTCATCTGCGAGCTGCTGGGCGTGCCGTTCCTGGACCGGGACGCCTTCCGGGCCTGGTCGGCCACCGCCGTCGGGGACGCGGACCTTAAGGAGAAGCGGGCCGCGAACGAGGCCGTCACCACGTACCTGACCGAGCTGCTGGAGAAGAAGCGGCGGCGGCCCGGCGAGGACCTGCTGAGCGCCCTGCTGCACACCGCCGACGAGGACGGAGACCGGCTGTCGCCCGAGGAACTGCTCGGCATGGCCTGGCTGCTGCTCGTCGCGGGCCACGAGACCACCGTCAACCTGATCGCGAACGGCACCCTCGCCCTGCTCACCCACCCCGACCAGCTCGCGCTGCTGCGCTCGGACCCCTCCCTGGCCGAGGGCGCGGTCGAGGAGATGCTGCGCTACGACGGCCCGGTCGAGACGCCCACCTACCGCTTCACCACCGGGCCCGTCGAGATCGGCGGGACGGTGATCCCCGGCGGCGGGAAACTGGTGCTGGCGGCCCTCGCCGACGCCAACCGCGACCCGGGGCGCTTCGCGGAGCCCGGACGCTTCGACATCCGCCGCGAATCCCGCGGCCACCTCGCCTTCGGGCACGGCATCCACCACTGCCTGGGCGCCCCGCTGGCCCGGTTGGAGGGCCGCGTCGCCGTCCGCGCGCTGCTGGAGCGCTGCCCGGACCTGGCCCTCGACATCCACCCCGCGGCCGTCTCCTGGCGGCAGGGCGTGCTCATCCGCGGCCCGCACCGTCTGCCGGTGCGCTTCTGAGGGCTCACGGGGGCTCGTCCCACGCACCCCGCACGGCCCCTCCGCCCTCCCGCGCGCCCCTGCTCCCCGCGTGAGCTGCGGTGACGGATACCTGTGCGGCCGGGGCCCGACCAGGCTCTGGGCATCCGTGCTGGTCGCACACAACCCCCACCACGCCCATCTGGCCGGCGACCGGTTCGTCCTGTCAAGCGCGGCTCCATGGCTGGCAGCCATGCCCGCGAGGAGACCGGTCCGGACGAACCGACCCGCCAGATGGCGGGCGGCGGCGAGCTGGACCGGCTCGGCCACGAACTGGCGCGCACCCGTCCCTCGGAACCGGGCGGCGGGGCCCCGTAGGGCACAATCGACGGTGATGAGTACGTACCGTGACCGGGTGCACCGGGGCCCTGCCGGATCGACTGCCGGATCGACTGCCGCCGGGACGAGTGCCAGGGCGACCGCCAGAGCGACGGTGTTCAGGGCCGTGGCCACGCGCGAGCGGCGCTCCTACGTCTCCGCCCCCCGCGTGCCCACGGTGGGCATCGACATCGGCGGCACCAAGGTGATGGCGGGCGTCGTCGACGCCGACGGCCGCATCCTGGAGAAGGTCCGGGCCGAGACCCCCGACAAGTCCAAGAGCCCGCAGGTCGTCGAGGACACCATCGCCGAGCTGGTCCTGGACCTCTCCGACCGCCACGACGTGCACGCCGTCGGCATCGGCGCGGCCGGCTGGGTGGACGCCGACCGCTCCCGGGTGCTGTTCGCCCCCCATCTGGCCTGGCGCGACGAGCCGCTGCGCGACGCGCTGACCGCCCGTCTGGCCGTGCCCGTCATGGTCGACAACGACGCCAACACCGCCGCCTGGGGCGAGTGGCGCTTCGGCGCCGGCCGCGGCGAGGACCACCTCGTCATGATCACCCTGGGCACCGGCATCGGCGGCGCCATACTCGAGGACGGTCAGGTCAAGCGGGGCAAGTACGGGGTGGCCGGGGAGTTCGGCCACATGCAGGTCGTACCCGGAGGCCACCGCTGTCCCTGCGGCAACCGCGGCTGCTGGGAGCAGTACAGCTCCGGCAACGCCCTGGTGCGCGAGGCCCGCGAGCTGGCGGCGGCCGAGTCGCCGGTCGCGTACGGGATCACCGACCGCGTCGGCGGCAACGTCCGCGAGATCACCGGGCCGCTGATCACTGAGCTGGCCCGCGAGGGCGACGCGATGTGCACCGAGCTCCTCCAGGAGATCGGCGAGTGGCTCGGCGTGGGCATCGCCAACCTGGCCGCCGCGCTGGACCCCTCCTGCTTCGTCGTCGGCGGCGGGGTCAGCGCCGCCGACGAACTGCTGATCGGCCCCGCCCGGGACGCCTTCCGCCGCCACCTCACCGGCCGCGGCTACCGCCCCGAGGCCCGTATCGCGCGCGCCGAACTCGGCCCGGAGGCCGGCATGGTCGGGGCCGCCGACCTCGCCCGGCTGGTCGCCCGCCGCTTCCGCCGCGCCAACCGCCGCCGGGTGGAGCGGTACGAGCGGGCCGGGGCGGGCCTGCTGCCCTCGCGCGGATGGGGAGCGGGCCGTTGACCGCCGCCGTGCCCCCGCCGCAGCCAGGTACCCCGCCGCACCGGCCCAGACACCGCTGGCTGGCCGCGGTCATCGTGGTGCTGCTGATCGCCGTACCCGCCGGCTACCTGGTGCTCTCCGCCCACCAGAGCCGCGACAGCGGCAAGGACAAGCAGCGCGCCGCCGCCGCCACCGGACTGGTGTGGCAGTGGCCCAGCAAGCTGGAGAGCCGCGTCTACGAGATGCCCGTGCCCGGCGGGTCCAGCTACGTGGCGCACTACGAGGCCAACAGCTGGCAGCGCAGCTCCTTCTACGTGCAGTTCCGCACCTCCCGGCAGGGCCTGGAAAAGTTCATCGAGGAGGCCGGGGGGGAGCCGGGCGCCCTGCGCGAGGGCGCCCCCGGGGTCACCGGGCGGCAGGCGCGGACGGTGGGCTGGGAACTCGACGCCCCCGGCCGCCGCTACGCGGGCGCCAGGATCGAGCGGCCCGGCGAGCGGCCCGACCTGGCGGTCACCGTGGACGTCACCAGCGAGGACCGCCTGCGGGTCTACGCGGTCTCCACGGTCGAGTTCTGACGAACCGCTCCGCCCGGCCCGGGAGAACCGCACGGGAGCGGGCGGAGGGGGGGGGGGG
>NZ_JAJFAU010000159.1:0-4219 GCF_022614595.1 Streptomyces sp. CNQ085 | reverse complement strand
GCGGTGAGGCACCGCCGGGAACGCCCCCGCGGTGCCTCACCGCGGGGATGCGGCCCGTCCGGTCAGCTCCGCGAACCGCTCGCGGCGGCGCGGGCGGCACCGCGACCGGGCAGCACAATGGCCCCATGGAGCTCACCAAGAAGGGCCACGCCTGCGTCGCCCTGCACCGCGAAGGACGCACGCTCGTCATCGACCCGGGCGGCTTCAGCGAGGCGGACGCCGCCGTCGGCGCCGACGCGATCCTGGTCACCCACGAGCACCCCGACCACTTCGACGAGAGCCGGCTGCGCGCCGCGCTGGAGGCGAACCCGGCCGCGGAGATCTGGACCCCGCGCAGCGTCGCCGAACGGATCTCGGCCGCCTTCCCCGGACGCGTCCACACCGTCGGCGGCGGCGACGCCTTCACCGCCGCCGGCTTCGAGGTGGAGGCGCACGGCGAGCTGCACGCCGTCATCCATCCCGACATCCGGCGCGTCACCAACATCGGCTACGCCGTCACCGCGGACGGCGTCGGCACCGTCTTCCACCCCGGCGACGCCCTGACCGTCCCCGGCCGCCCGGTGGACACCCTGCTGCTGCCGGTGCACGCCCCCTGGAGCAAGGTCGCCGAGGTCGTCGACTACGTGCGCGAGGTACGGCCGCGCGTGGCGTACGACGTCCACGACGGGCTGCTGTCGGACTTCGGGCATCTGACCTACGGCCGCCTCCTCGGCCCGGACGGTCCCGGCACCGCCGGCGCGGAGCACACCCGGCTGGAGCCCGGGCAGAGCGTCGTACTGCGGCAGGGCTGAGCCCCACCGGAAGGAGCGCCCCGCCGACGGCCGGTCGCCGCCCGCCGGTTGTCGGCGCCGGGCGGTAGATTCGCTGCCATGCGTATCGCCACCTGGAACGTCAACTCGATCACCTCACGACTGGAGCGGCTGCTGGCCTGGCTGGAGAGCAGCGGCACGGACGTGCTGTGCCTGCAGGAGCTGAAGTGCACGGCGGAGGCGTTCCCGGCCGAACCGCTGCGCGAACTGGGCTACGAGGCCGCGGTCAACGCCTCGGGCCGGTGGAACGGGGTGGCGGTGCTGTCCCGGGTGGGCCTGGAGGATCCGGTGATCGGCCTGCCCGGAGGGCCCGACTACGAGGGCGTCACCGAGCCCCGCGCGGCGGGCGCCACCTGCGGCGGGGTGCGTGTGTGGTCGGTGTACGTGCCCAACGGCCGCGAGGTGGGCCACCCGCACTTCGAGTACAAGCTCCGGTGGTTCGCCGCGCTGCGGGAGCTGGCGGCGAGGGAGTCGGGGCAGGGGGAGCGGCCCTTCGCCGTCCTCGGCGACTACAACGTCGCGCCGACCGACGAGGATGTCTACGACCCCGCCGTCTTCGAGGGCTCCACACACGTCACCCCGGCCGAGCGCGAGGCGCTGGCCGGGCTGCGCGAGGCGGGCCTGGCCGACGTCGTGCCGCGCCCGCTGAAGTACGACCGCCCCTACACCTACTGGGACTACCGCCAGCTCGGCTTCCCCAAGAACAAGGGCATGCGCATCGACCTGGTCTACGGCGACCCGGCCTTCGAGTCAGCGGTGAAGGACGCCTACGTCGACCGCGAGGAGCGCAAGGGCAAGGGCGCCTCGGATCACGCCCCGGTCGTCGTCGACCTGGAGGTGTGAGCGTCCGCCCGCGTGCCTAGTGCCGTTCACCGCGCCGTTGATGTCACGCTGAGGCGTATGAACATCCCCTTCCTGGACAACTGGCGCAAGCGGCACGGCATGTCCCGCGCAGTGGCGGTGATGCGGTCCGCCCCCCATGACGCCGAGGGAGTGGCGCAACTGCTGTCCGAGTGCGAACTGCTGCGCAGACAGGCCGAGTCGGCGGGGATCGAGCTGGAGGACACGCCCGGGGCGCTGGCGGCCCTCGACCAGCTGCTGCCGCGCTGGCGCGACGAGGACCCCGAGGCGCTGACCTGGCTGGGCAACGACGCGGGCCTGTACCTGGGCACCGTCGTCGTCCGCACGGTGCCGGGCGCGCGGTGGCAGGTGTGGCCGAACGGCCGGCCGGTGGTGCGGCTGGCCTCCGGTCGCGAGCTGGACGTGGTGGCGGCGGGCCACGAGTGGGCGCTCGGCGGCACACCGGAGCTGTCGCAGATGTACGCGGAGGCATCCGAGGCGTGACGGCCGCCGGCCGGTCCGACCCGCCCGGTCGAGTGCCGGGCCGTCAGCCGGGGAAGTCGATGCGGTACTCCAGCCGCCACCGGTCCGCGCGCACCACGATGTCGGAGGTTTCCACGGCCCGGCCGTCCGCCGTGTGGTGGGTGCGCTCGATGACCGTCACGCACTGCCCGGGGGAGCACCCCAGAGCCCGCGACTCCGCGCTGGTTGCCGACCGTGAGCCGACCAGCTCGGTGGCCCGCGCCACGGGGAGGCCGATGGCCGCGAACCGCTCGCGCACCCCGCGCCGGGCGTACGGGCCGCGCTCGGGGAAGACAACCTCGGTGGCCTCGGTGAGGGCCAGTGGCTCCCAGCTGGTGGCGAGCTGGAGCGGGCGCCGGTCGGCGAGGTACTCGTACCGCGTGCACATCACCCGGTCGTCCGCGTCGATTCCCAGCCGCTCGGCTATCCGCGGCGGGGCCCCGGTGGTGGTGGAGGTGGCCTCCCACAGCAGCGAGCGGGTGGCCGGGGAGTCGGTGAGCAGCCGGGCCGCGAACGGGGAGTCCGCCGTCTCGCCGGTGCGCAGCAGACTGCCGACGGGGCTGCGGTCGGTGACGAAGACCCCGCGTCCGAACTGCCCCTCCGCGTAGCCGGCGGCCTTCAGTACGCGCACCGCCCGGTCCACGGTCTGGTCGCTGGCGGCGTAGGTGCGTTTCAGCTCCGAACGCGAGGGGATGCGGGAGCCCACGGCCAGGATCCCCTCGTCGATCTGCTGCCGCAGATCGTCGGCGATCCGCTGGTAGACCGGTCTGCTGTCGCCCATCCGGGACTCCTCTCCGTGCTGTCGCCTGCGGGGTGGGAACACTCTCCTCGCCTGGTCCAACAGGTTAGGAGGGGGCCATTGCCGCACGAGGCGTCGTGGGCAACATCATCGGGAACACCTCGGCGACATCGGTACCCGGTTCTGCAAACTCCTTGCGCGATCCGCTGTTTGACCGGGTCAGCTCCCGGTCCGGCCACGTGCCCGGTGCTGGCGGGCGGGCGGGTGGGGGCACGGGTGCGGCCTCCGGCGGCGCGGTGAGGGCGGCCCGGGTGACGTCCGCGTCGATCCGCACCCCCGGTAGCAGGGAGTGGAGATGGGCCGCTGTCCGCCGGTTCGCCACCGGTCCCCCCACGCAGAACTCGGTCCGCTCGCCGAAGCCCTGGCGGACGTTCTCGTGCGACAGCACCCGCGCGTTCGCGCCGCACTCCTTGACCAGGGCGGACAGCTCCAGCAGGGCGAACACGTCGTCGCGGGAGACGGCGCCCTCTTCCGCGGCGGCCTTGTGCCCGACCACCAGCAGGCACTCGGAGTGCTCCGGCAGGCCGAAGAAGCGCTGCTCGCGGCGGAGCGCGCGGCGCCACAGGAAGGCGCGTCCGAACCAGCCGAGCGAGGTGGTGATGCCGGCCGCGAGCACGCCCAGCACGATGTCGCGCAGGTTGTCGTCCATGGAGCGGAAGCGTATCGCCGGATGGTGACTCTGTTCGAAGCATGACAAGGGAGAGGGGGTGGGGAGGGGCGCGAAAACTGTTCGTAGCACGGCGGTGACATTCGATGAAACACGGCTGGTGTGCCATGGCCCCATGCCAGTGCCGCAACCGACCGGCAGCATGCACCGGGCCGCTGCCGGCCTCGACGTGCCCGGTGGTCCGGACCTGCCCGAGGCCGCCGAGTTCGCCGCCGCGCTCACCGCGCTCACCGCCGAACTCGACCCGGCCGCCGGATGGTACGGGGTCTTCGCCCGGAGCGACCCCGAAGGGCTGGCCGCCTGTCTGGCGGGCCGCCGTATCCCGCCGTGGGACGTGGTCGCCTCCCTGCTGGACGACCTCACCGTCCGCCGGGGCCCCCGGCGGGCGCGCCCCCGGGCCGCATGGCTGAGGACGCTGTACCTGGCCTCGCTCGCCGCCTGCGACGAGGCGGCCGGCGATCGGCGGAGGCGGGCCGCCGAACTGCGGGAGGTGCTGGTGCGGACACTGCGCGAGCAGCGGCACGCGGCCGACCGCGAACAGGCCCTGGAGCGCGCGCTGACGGCGGGCGGCCGGGCGGCGGC
>NZ_JAJFAU010000158.1 GCF_022614595.1 Streptomyces sp. CNQ085 | reverse complement strand
CCGGAGGAGTCCGTGGTGGCCGCGGCCCGCTCCCTGGCGCAGACCACCGGCGCGCGCGTCACCCTCACCGAGAAGGTCGAGGAGGTCGTGGCCGTCCACCCGGGCGCCGCCGAAGGCGACGAACAGCGAGCCGGGGCGCACCTCCCGGGAGTCCTTGACCACAGGGCCGGTGACGGTCGACTGCGGTTCCCGTATGTCGTGGACCCGGCCGGAGACGATGCCGGCGATCTCTGCGGGGGTCAGCGGGATCACGACGTGCTCTCCCCGGTGTTCCCGTCACGCCCGTCGTCCGCGGCGTCCCGCCGGGCGGCCATGGTGCGCTCGACGGCCTCCCGCAGCACCTCGCGGTCATCGAAGGGGCGGACCACCCCGGCGACGTCCTGGCCCAGCTCGTGGCCCTTGCCGGCCACCAGCACCGTGTCCCCTGGCTCGGCCCGGGCGACGGCCGCCGCGATGGCGGCGGCCCGGTCCTCCTCCAGCAGCACGGTGCCGCGCTCGTGGACCGGGACCTCGGCCGCGCCCGCGAGCATGACCGCGAGGATGGCCAGCGGGTCCTCCGAGCGCGGGTTGTCGGAGGTCAGGACGGCGGTGTCGGCCAGCCGGGCCAGTGCGGCGCCCATGGCGGGGCGCTTGTGCGGGTCGCGGTCGCCGCCGCAGCCGAGCACCGCGTGCACCCGGCCCTCGGTGACCTTGCGCAGGGCGCGCAGCACGGAGTCGACGGCGTCGGGCTTGTGCGCGTAGTCCACGACCGCCAGGTACGGCTGGCCGGCGTCCACGCGCTCCAGCCGGCCCGGTACTCCGGGTACCGCGGCGACGCCCTCGGCCGCGGTCTTCAGGTCGATCCCGGCGGCGACCAGGGCGGTGATGGCCGCGAGCGCGTTGGCCACGTTGAACGGGCCGGGCAGGGGGGCGGCTGCCCGGACCGTCTCGCCGTCCGGTCCGATGACGGTGAAGGCGGAGCCGAGCGGGCCGATCTCCACGTCGCTCGCGCGCCAGTCGGCGTCCGGGTGGCCCTCGGCGGAGAAGGTGGTCACGGGGACCTCGCTCTCGCCCGCGGCCAGCCGCTGTCCGTACTCGTCGTCGATGTTGACCACACCGGCGCGGGAGCGCGCCTTGGTGAACAGCTGCGCCTTCGCCCGGAAGTAGTCCTCCATGTCCGGGTGGAAGTCCAGGTGCTCGGGGCTGAGGTTGTTGAAGACCGCGATGTCGAAGACGCAGCCGTCCACCCGGCCCAGCACCAGCGCGTGGCTGGAGACCTCCATGGCCACGGAGCGCACCCCGCGCTCGCGCATCACGGCGAACAGCGCCTGGAGTTCGGTGGCCTCGGGGGTGGTGCGCTCGGACTTGATCCGCTCGTCGCCGATGCGGGACTCGACCGTGCCGATCAGCCCGGTCGGCTCCCCCTCCTTCGCCGCCGCGCGCAGCCCGCCCTCGATGAGGTAGGCGGTGGTGGTCTTGCCGGAGGTGCCGGTGATGCCGATCTGCAGCAGGTCCCTGCCCGGGTCGCCGTAGATGGCGGCGGCCAGATCGCCCGTCACCTCGCGCGGCTCGGCCACCGTCAGCACCGGCAGGCCGGTCGCGGCTGCCCGCTCGGCGCCCGTCGGATCGGTGAGCACCGCGACGGCGCCCAGACGGGCGGCCTGGACAGCGAAGTCCGCGCCGTGGAAGCGGGCTCCCGGACGCGCGATGTAGATGTCGCCGGGGCGTACGGCGCGCGAGTCGTGGGTGATGCCGGTGACGGCCGCGTCGCCCTCGGGGGCCGCGACCCCCAGCCGCCGGGCCAGCTCCGCCAGCGGCACGGGACGGACCCGCTCCGGGCGGGGCGGGGCGGGCAGGGATGGGGTCTGATCAGCGTGTGGCACGGCGGTGAGCGTACCCGCCGTGCCGGGCCCGCCGCGAAGCGAGGGGCCGGGTGCGCCGGGCGCGCCGCCGTTGGCGCCGGGATTGTCGCGGGGGAGGTCGTCGATGGTTCTCACGGTCGCTTTCCGGTCGGTTCCCGGGTCAGTCCCGGGGGTCGAAGGTGACGGGCAGGCGCGGGGGCTCGGAGCCGGTCGGGGGGATCCGCAGGGCCTTGAGCGCGTACTTCATGACCTGCTGGTACACCGGGCCGCACACATCGCTGCCGAAGTAGCTGCCCCTCTTGGGATTCTGCACGGCGCAGTAGACGGTGACGCGGGGGGCGTCGGCGGGGGCGAACCCGGCGAAGGAGGAGGTGTAGCCGTTGTAGCGGCCCGTCTCGGGGTCCACCCGGTTGGCCGTGCCGGTCTTGCCCGCCACCCGGTAGCCGGGGATCTGCGCGGTGGTGCCGGTGCCCTCCATGTCCTCCACCACCGACTCCAGCATGGTGGCGAGCGTCGTGGCGGTCTTCTCGCTGACGACGCGGGTCCGCTCCGGTTCCGGCGCGGGCTTCCACTCCCCGCCGGGCCCGGTGGTGCCGCGCACCAGGGACGGCTCGACGCGCACGCCCTTGTTGGCGACGGTGGAGTAGACCGAGGCCGCCTGGACGGCGTTGATCGACACGCCCTGGCCGAAGGGGATGGTGTACTGCTGCGAGGCGTTCCAGTCCCCGGGGTCGGCGAGGATGCCGGGCGTCTCGCCGGGGAAGTCCAGACCGGTCTTCTGCCCGAGCCCGAACTTGCGCAGGTAGGAGTGGAGCACCCGGTTGGTCTCCGCTCGGGTGTCGCCGATCTGCTCGACGGCCAGGATGGTGCCGATGTTGCTGGACTTGGCGAGCACCCCGTTGAGGGTGAGGTACCAGGTGGGGTGGTCGACGTCGTCGGCGAAGCTGCGGTCCGCGCGCGGCAGCCGGTTGGGGACCACGACATGGGTGCCCGGGGTGGCCGCGCCCTCTTCCAGGACCGCGGCCATGGACATCAGCTTGCTGGTGGAGCCGGGCTCGTACGCGTCCTCCACCGCGCCGTTGCGCAGCGCGGAGGCGCTGGCCGTGGACAGGTCGCCCGGGTCGTAGCCGGGCGCGTCGGCCAGGGCCAGGATCTCGCCGGTGCGGACGTCCTGGACGATCACGTATCCGCCGTCGGCGTCGGACCGCTCGACCTGTTCCTCGATGGCGCTCTGCGCGGCCCACTGGATATCACGGTCGAGGGTCAGTTCCACGTCCGAACCGGGGCGGGCGGGCTGCTCGTGCTCGTCCGCGGTGGGCACCTGGCGGCCGCCGGACTGGGCATAGGTGATCTTCCCGTCCTTCCCGGCCAGCACTTTGTCGAACTTCGCCTCCAGGCCGCCGCCGCCCCTGCCCTCGGAGTTGACGAAGCCGAGCACCGCGGCCGCGAGTCCCCCACCCGGGTAGACGCGTTTGGCGTGCTCCTCGGAGTACACCCCGGCCAGCACGTGGTGGCCTCCGCCGGCGCGCTGCCGGCCGGCCAGCACGCGCTTGAGGTCGGTGATCTGCCGCCAGACCTGCGGGGGCCGCTGCCGGGCCAGCAGGACGTAGCGGGTCTCCTTCCGGGAGAGCCGCTCGGTGAGCGTCTCCTCGTCCACGCCGAGGACGGGGGCGAGCAGTTCGGCCGCCCGGGCGGGCGCGTCGGGGACCTTCGTCTGCTCGGGGGTGAACAGATAGGGGTCGGCCGTGATGTCGTACGCGTCGACCGTGGTGGCCAGGGCGACGCCGTCGCGGTCGGTGACGGTGCCGCGCTCGGCGGCGAGCGGGACGGTGATGTAGCGGTTGACATCGGCCTTGGCCGCGTAGGTGCTCGCGTCCACGGCCTGCACCTGGAACAGCCGCACGGTGAAGGCCAGTGTGACCAGGGTCAGCAGGACGCCGAACAGCCTCAGCCGGGGCCGGTGGCTGCCCTGCCCTACGGTGCCCGCCCTCGGGCGGGGCGTGCGGGCGGCGGGCCGGGGCGCGCGGGAGGAGCGGGACGCGGCGGCGGAACGCGGGGCGGCGGAACGCGAGGCGGGCCGCGCACGACGGGGGCGCCGGGGGCTCTCGCTCACGGGGCGTCCTCCCCCTCCGGCCCCCCGGATACGGCGGGGGCCGGTTCGGGCCGGCCCCGGACGGTGCCGTCGGGAAGGATGAAGACGGGGTTCCCGCCGGGCACCATGCCCAGCTCCCGGGCCTGTTCGGCCAGCGCGTCCGGAGCGGAGAAGGAGTCCAGGTCCTGCTGGAGCGCCTGTTCCTCCTCGGCCAGTTCCTCGGCCTGTTTCTCCAGCTCCCTCAGTTCGAAGGACCCCTGGTTCACGGCCGCGTTGAGCAGCAGCAGGGCCAGCAGCCCGGAGCCGAGCAGCAGGACCACCAGCAGCACGAAGGGGGTGCGGGCCGGCCCGGAGGGGGCGCCCGCGGGGACCAGCCGTGCCAGCCTCGCCAGCCGCTGCTGGGGCGTGGGGGAGGCCGGTTTCCCGGTGGCGCCGGACATGGCTTTCGGCGCGGCCCTCAAGGCTCCTCCCGGATGCGCTCGGCACCGCGCAGCCGGGCGGGGGCGGCGCGGCGGTTCTCGGCGACCTCTTCCTCGCCCGGGAGCTCCGCGCCCCGGGTCAGCAGTCTCAGCCGGGGCTGGTACCGCTCGGGGACCACCGGCAGCCCCGGCGGCGCGGTGCCGGCGGCTCCCGCGGCGAGCACCTGCTTGACCAGGCGGTCCTCCAGCGAGTGGTAGGACAGAACGGCGATCCTGCCGCCCACCGCCAGCGCGGCGACGGCCGTCGGCAGCGCCCGCTCCAGCACGGCCAGTTCGCCGTTGACCTCGATGCGCAGCGCCTGGAAGGTGCGCTTGGCGGGGTTGCCTCCGGTCCGTTTGGCGGCCTGCGGCAGCGCCTCGCGGATCAGCTCGACCAGCCGGGCGCTCCCGGCGAACGGCTCCTTCTCCCGCTCGCGCACGATCGCGGAGACGATCCGCCTGGCCTGCTTCTCCTCGCCGTAGGCGCGCAGGATGCGCACCAGCTCGCCGGGAGGGTAGGTGTTGAGGACCTCCGCAGCGCTGACGCCCCTGCGCTGGTCCATCCGCATGTCCAGCGGCGCGTCCCTGGAGTACGCGAAGCCGCGCTCGGCCTCGTCCAGTTGCATGGAGGAGACGCCGAGGTCGAACAGGACCCCCTGGACGCGCGGCACGCCGAACCGCCCCAGCACCTCGGGCAGTTCGTCGTAGACGGCGTGCACCAGGACGGCGCGGTCGCCGAAGCGGGCCAGACGCTCACCCGCCAGTTCCAGCGCGGCCGGGTCGCGGTCCAGGCCGATCAGCCGGGCCTCCGGGAAGCGCGACAGCATCGCCTCGCTGTGTCCGCCCAGTCCCAGGGTGCAGTCCACGACGGTGGCGCCGGGTTCGCCCAGCGCGGGGGCGAGCAGGTCCAGACAACGCCGGAGCATGACCGGGACGTGCCGCTCGTTGGTGCTCACTGGACTCTCCTTGAGCGGGCCCGTACGGCCTGGTCCCCGCCCGCTCGCGAAGGGGAAGAACGGCGGCGCCGGGGAAAGGGCGCCGCCGGCCGGGAGCGGGAGGAGGCCGGGCCGCACGCGGCCGTACGCGCGCCCGCGCGCATGGGATCTCGGGGACTCGGCAGGGGAGCCCGGCGTTCGCCCGGCTCCCGCTTCGCGTCACTTTAGTCCACTCGTCCCCCCGGTCAACCAACTGGTCAGGCGCGTCACCGCCGCTTCCCCGCGCGGGCGCGGCACGCCTGCGCGCCGCTGGTTCCACCCGTACGGGGGCCGCACGCCGCTCATGTGGGTTACCTCACACCCCATACGTGTTGACCGGCTTTGCCTGCCCCACACCGAGCCGGACGGAAGGCGGACGGTTACCGTCGTAGGCATGCCATTGTCTTCCTCCGAAGGGCCGGTCACCGACCGTCTCGTCGCAGCCAACCAGCGTTACGCAGCCGAGTTCACCGACCCGGGGATGGACGCCCGGCCGGTGCTGAAGGTCGCCGTCGTCGCCTGCATGGACGCCCGGCTGGACCTCCACGCCGCACTCGGCCTCGAACTCGGCGACTGCCACACCATCCGCAACGCCGGCGGCGTGGTCACCGACGATGTCATCCGCTCGCTGACCATCAGCCAGCGCGCCCTGGGTACGCGTTCGGTCGTGCTGATCCACCACACCGGCTGCGGCCTGCTGAATCTGACCGAGGACTTCCGGCACGAGCTGGAGATGGAGGTCGGCCAGCGGCCGTCGTGGGCCGTCGAGTCCTTCAAGGACGCCGACCAGGACGTACGGCAGTCGATGGAGCGGGTACGCACCTCACCGTTCCTGCTGCACACCGGCGACGTACGGGGCTTCGTCTTCGACGTCACCACCGGGCTGCTCCGGGAGATCGATCCGGTGGACGGCCCGGAATCGTGACGTGTGGGGCTGTGTAAGTGAAGAATGCCTGAGTGACGGTCCTCCGCCGCGGGTATCCCGCGGTGGAGGCGCCGGTTGTTCGGAATGGCCGGCCCGCCGCGGGCGGACCGGCCCGTGAGCGGGCCGAGGAGGGCCAGGTGACGACCTATGACGAACGGGCTGATCTCAGTGATCTGACCGCCACGGCGGACCGGGTGCGCCGGTCGGTGGAGAGCGTGATCGAGGGCAAGCCGGAGGTCGTACGGCTCTCGCTGACCGTGCTGCTGGCCGAGGGGCACCTGCTGATCGAGGATGTACCGGGCGTGGGGAAGACCATGCTCGCCAAGGCGCTGGCCAGGTCCGTGGACTGCTCGGTGCGCAGGATCCAGTTCACCCCCGACCTGCTGCCCTCCGACATCACGGGGGTGAGCGTCTACGACCAGCAGCGCCGGGAGTTCGAGTTCAAGCCGGGCGCCATCTTCGCCCAGGTCGTGATCGGCGACGAGATCAACCGCGCCTCCCCCAAGACCCAGTCGGCCCTGCTGGAGTCGATGGAGGAGCGGCAGGTCACCGTCGACGGGCGCAGCTACGAACTGCCCGACCCGTTCATGGTCGTGGCCACCCAGAACCCGGTCGAGATGGAGGGCACCTACCCGCTGCCCGAGGCGCAGCGCGACCGCTTCATGGTACGGACATCGATCGGCTACCCCGGCCCCGAGGCCGAACTGCGGATGCTCGACGTGCACGGCGGGCCCCCCCCGCTGGAGGACCTCCAGCCGGTGGCCCACGCGCACGAGATCGCCAAACTGGTGGAGGCGGTGCGCGACGTGCACGTCTCCGAGCCGATCCGCCGGTACGCCGTCGACCTCGTCGCCGGCACCCGCGACCATCCCGAGCTGCGGCTGGGCGCCTCGCCCCGGGCCACCCTGCACCTGCTGCGGGCGTCGAAGGCGGCGGCGGCCCTGGCCGGCCGGAACTTCGTGCTGCCCGACGACGTGCAGGGGCTGGCCGGGCCCGTGCTGGCGCACCGGCTGCTGCCCACCGCCCAGGTCCGGCTCGGCGGGCACACCTCGGAGCAGATCGTCCTCGACATCGTGCGGCGCGTTCCCGTACCCACGTCCAACTACCGGGAGGCGACCTCACAGCCCCCGCTGTACGACCGGCCCTCCCGACGGAGGCTGTGATGGACGGCCCCGGCGCAGCCGTCCGGGACACCGGCGGGGGCGCGGACGCGGGCCCCGGGACGGCGGTGCGGCGGGACACCCTGCGCACCGCGTTCGCCGGGCTCACCACCCGGGGGCGGTCGTTCCTGGCCGCGGGGGCGGCAGCGGTGGTGTGCGCCTACGTGCTGGGCCAGGGCGACCTGCTGCGGGTGGGGGTGCTGCTGGCCGCGCTCCCCCTGGTCTGCGCGGTCGTGCTGCACCGCACCCGCCACCGCGTGACGGCCTCCCGGCGGCTGTCCCCCACCCGCGTGCCCGCCCGCGAGGAGGCCCGCGTGCACCTGCGGCTGGACAGCGTCTCGCGGCTGCCGGTCCCCCTGCTGATGCTCCAGGACCAGGTTCCCTACGTCCTGGGCCCGCGCCCGCGCTTCGTCCTGGACCGGATGGAGGCGGGCGGTCGGCGCGAGGTCTCCTACCGGGTCCGCTCCGACCTGCGGGGGCGCTACCCGCTGGGGCCGCTGCAACTGCGGCTGACGGACCCGTTCGGCATGGTGGAGCTGACGCGGTCCTTCAGCTCCCGCGACACCCTCACCGTCGTACCGCGGACGGAGGAACTGCCCCACGTGCGGTTCGCCGGGGAGGCCGCCGGCCCGGGTGAGGGGCGGCACCGCTCCCTGGCCACGACGGGCGACGACGACGTGATCCCGCGCGGCTACCGCCACGGCGACGACCTGCGCCGGGTGCACTGGCGCTCCACCGCGCGCCACGGTGAGTTGATGGTGCGCCGCGAGGAGCAGCCGCAGCGGCCGCGCTGCACGGTGCTGCTGGACACCCGCCGGAGAGCCTGGGCCGGCTCCGGGCCGGAGTCGGCGTTCGAGTGGGCGGTCTCGGGGGCCGCCTCGGTCGCCGTGCACCTGCTGGAACGCGGCCGCACCGTACGGCTGCTGACCGACGCCGGCGAACCGGTGCCCGGGCCGGGCGGGAGCCTCGCGGGCACCGCGGCCTCCGGCACCGCCGGTCTGGTCCTGGACGCCCTGGCGGTGGTGGAGCACTCCCGTGAGCCGGGCCTCGCGCGGGCTTACGAGGTGCTGCGCGGCGACGACGGGCACGAGGGACTGCTGGTGGCCTTCCTCGGTTCACTGGACGACGAGCAGACCGCGCTGGTCTGCCGGATGCGCCGCCGCGCCGGGAGCGCGGTGGCCCTCCTCCCCCGCGGGTTCCACGAGCGGGCCGCGCGGGAGCAGCGGGAACGGCCGCTGCGCGAGGCGGGCTGGACAGTACTGACGTACGAACCCGGGGAGGCGCTGGCCGGTCTGTGGCAGCAGGCGGACAGGTCCGCGGGCCAGGCGCCCGGGCGGGCGGCGAGGAGCGGACGGTGATGAGCGGACAGGTCCGGCTGACGTTCTGTGCCTGGGCGGCCACCCTGTCGGCGGCGTGCGCGCTGCTGCCGCTGGTCGCCCCGGCGGGCTGGCTGCTCCAGGCCGCCCTGCTGCTGGGCGTCCAGGCGGCGGTGGGAGCGGCGGTGCGGCGGATGACGGCGGCCGGGGCTCCGGCCGTGGCGGCACAGGCGGTGGTGTCGCTGCTGCTGCTCACCTTCGTCTTCGTCCGCGGGGACGCCGTGCTCGGGATGCTGCCGGGCCCGGAGGCCGTCGATGCCTTCGGCGCGCTGCTGGCGCAGGGCACCGCGGACGTCGGCCGGTTCTCGATCCCGGCCCCGGTCACCGACGGCATCCGGCTGCTGCTGGTCGGCGGCGTGCTCGTCATCGGCCTGCTGGTGGACCTGCTGGCGGTGACCTACCGTGCCGCGGCCCCCGCCGGGCTGCCGCTGCTGGCGCTGTACTCGGTCGCGGCCGGACTGTCCCCGGACGGGGGGAGTCCGCTGTGGTTCCTGTGCGCGGCGGCCGGCTACCTGCTGCTGCTCCTGACGGAGGGCCGGGACCGGCTGTCGCGGTGGGGCCGGGTGTTCGGCGGCGGGTCCGGCGGTACGCCGCCGCCGGTGCGTACCGGGCGGCGGATCGGCGCGGTGGCACTGGGCATCGCCCTGGTGGCGCCCGCGGCGCTGCCGTCACTGGGCGGCGGACTGCTGGACACCGCGCGGCAGGGGCGGGGCACGGGGAACGGCGGCGGCACGGTCTCCGCGGTCAACCCGCTGGTCGCGCTGCAGGACAGCCTGAACCAGCCGAGCAACCGCACGGTGCTGACCTACACCACCGACGCCGAGAGCACCTCGGAGATGTATCTGCGGATCGTGGCGCTGGACCGGTTCGACGGCACCTCCTGGAAACCCTCGGAGCGGCGGATCACCGATCTGCCCAGTCCGTTCCCGCCGGTGCCCGGGCTGTCGCCGTCCGTCGGCACCGAACGGGTCACCACCTCGCTGCGGGCCGCCGACTGGTACGCCCAGAACTGGCTGCCCATGCCGTATCCGGCCGCCGAGGTGCGCGTCGACGGCCGGTGGCGCTTCGAGCCGGAGGGCCGGACGGTCGTCGGCGACCGAGGCCAGACCACCCGGGGCGTGCGGTACGAGGTGGACAGCCTGGTGGTACGGCCGACCGCGCGGCAGCTGGCGGCCGCCCCCGCGCCCTCACCGCAGATCATGGAGGAGTACACCGACGTACCGGACTCACTGCCGTCCGTGGTGGCCGCGACGGCGCGGGACGTCACCGAGGGCGCGTCCAGCGCCTACGAACGGGCGGTGAGACTCCAGGACTGGTTCTCCTCCGAAGGAGGCTTCCGCTACGACACCCAGGTGAAGGCCGGCAGCGGCAGCGCGGCCATCGCCCGTTTCCTGGAGGACCGGGAGGGCTTCTGTGTCCACTTCGCCTTCTCCATGGCCGCCATGGCCCGCACCCTGGACATCCCCGCACGGGTCGCGGTGGGCTTCACGGACGGGTCCTCCGACGGCAGCGGCGGGATGACGGTGGGGCTGCGGGACGCACACGCCTGGCCCGAGCTGTACTTCGAGGGCGTGGGCTGGACACGCTTCGAGCCCACCCCGAGCCGGGGCAGTGTGCCGGAGTACACCCGGCCCGACCTGCCCTCCCCCGAGCGGTCGGACGTCCCCGAGCCGCGGACGCGGGACAGCGCCGAGCCGCTTCCGGAGCCCTCGGAGACCGGGGAGTGTCTTCCGGGACAGGTCACCGAGGACTGCGGCGCGGCGGCCGTCCCACCGGGCGGCGAGGGCTCCGGAAGCGGCCTCCCGGTGGGCAGCATCCTCCTGGTGGCGGCACCGGTGCTGCTCGTCGCGGGGCTCCTGGCGCTGCCGGCCCTGTGGCGCGGCAGGGTCCGGTCCCGGCGGCTGAGGGGCGGCGGTCCGGACGCCCGTGCCCTCGCCGCCTGGCGGGAGATGACCGACTCCGCCTGGGACCTGGGTGTTTCTCCGCGGGAATCCACTACTCCGCGCACGGCCGCGGCGCGCGTCGTGCGGCTGGGGAGGCTGGAGGGCGAGGCGGCCGAGGCCGTGCACCGGCTGGCCACCGCGGTCGAGCAGACGCTCTACGCGCCCGAGCCGCGGCCGGCGCAGGGGCTGGCCGAGGACGTGGGGCGGGTACGGGCCGGGCGCCGCAGCGGCACCGCCCGGTGCAAGGCGGCGGCGAAGCGCGCGTCACTTGCGGCGACCTCGTCCCGCTCGCCCTGCTCGCGCAGCTCCGCCAGGA
>NZ_JAJFAU010000157.1 GCF_022614595.1 Streptomyces sp. CNQ085 | reverse complement strand
CCGCGGCCCAGAGGGCCGCGGGGAGCGACCGCTCACACGCCGCGACACACCCGGACGGCGGCAACGCGGTGGCCGCCGCACGGCCGGGCGACCGGAACATTAGACTCGTCGGATCGGCACAAGCCCGTACGGCTCGACCAGCAAGGAGGCACGGGTGGCTCTGCTGACCCGCATCACGGGACCGCGCGATCTCGACCGGCTCGGCCCCGAAGAGCTCGACCGGCTCGCCCGGGAGATCCGGGCCTTCCTCGTCGAGGCGGTCTCCAAGACCGGCGGCCACCTCGGACCCAACCTGGGCGTGGTCGAGCTGACCATCGCCCTGCACCGGGTCTTCGAGTCGCCCAGGGACAAGGTCCTCTTCGACACCGGACACCAGAGCTACGTCCACAAGCTGCTCACCGGGCGGCAGGACTTCTCCGGACTGCGGGCCAGAGGCGGCATCTCCGGCTACCCCTCGCGGGCGGAGTCCGAGCACGACGTCATCGAGAACTCCCACGCCTCCACCGTGCTGGGCTGGGCCGACGGACTGGCCAAGGCCAACCAGGTACTGGGCCGCGAGGACCACCACGTGGCCGCGGTCATCGGCGACGGCGCGCTCACCGGCGGCATGGCCTGGGAGGCGCTCAACAACATCGCCGCCGCCAAGGACCGCCCCCTGGTCATCGTCGTCAATGACAACGAGCGCTCCTACGCCCCCACCATCGGCGGCCTGGCCAACCACCTGGCCACCCTGCGCACCACCGACGGCTACGAGCGCTTCCTGGCCCGCAGCAGGGACCTGCTCAACCGCACCCCGGTCGTCGGCAGACCGCTGTACGAGACCCTGCACGGGGCCAAGAAGGGCATCAAGGACGTCATCGCCCCTCAGGGCATGTTCGAGGACCTGGGCCTGAAGTACCTCGGCCCCATCGACGGCCACGACATAGCGGCCCTGGAGTCCGCCCTGACGCGCGCCAAGCGCTTCGGCGGCCCGGTCATCGTCCACTGCCTGACGGAGAAGGGCCGCGGCTACCAGCCCGCCGTCCAGCACGAGGCCGACCGCTTCCACGCCGTCGGCGTCATCCACCCCGACACCGGGCTGCCGGTAGCCGCCTCCGGCGCCGACTGGACCTCGGTCTTCGGCGACGAGATGGTCGAACTCGGCCGTGAGCGCGCGGACGTCGTGGCCATCACCGCCGCGATGCTCCAGCCCGTCGGCCTGCGGAAGTTCGCCGAGACCTTCCCCGACCGCGTCTACGACGTGGGCATCGCCGAGCAGCACGGCGCCGTCTCGGCGGCCGGGCTGGCCACCGGCGGACTGCACCCGGTCTTCGCCGTCTACGCCACCTTCCTCAACCGCGCCTTCGACCAGGTGTTGATGGACGTCGCCCTGCACAGGTGCGGGGTGACGTTCGTGCTGGACCGGGCCGGGGTCACCGGCACCGACGGCGCCTCCCACAACGGCATGTGGGACATGTCGATCCTCCAGGTCGTCCCCGGACTGCGGATCGCCGCCCCGCGCGACGCCGACCAGCTGCGCGCCCAGCTCCGCGAGGCCGTCGAGGTGAAGGACGCCCCGACGGTGGTGCGCTTCTCCAAGGGCGCCGTCGGCCCGTCCGTGCCCGCCGTCTCCACCGTCGGCGGCATGGACGTGCTGCGCGAGGCACGGACGGAGGAGGGCGAGCGGCCGGACGTGCTGCTCGTCTCGGTCGGCGCGCTGGCCCCGATGTGCCTGGAGGTCGCCGACCTGCTGGGGAAGCAGGGCATCTCCACCACCGTGGTGGACCCGCGCTGGGTCAAGCCGGTCGACGAGGCGCTGCCGCCGCTGGCGGACCGCCACCGCGTCGTGGTCACCGTGGAGGACAACGTCCGGGCGGGCGGTGTCGGTTCGGCTGTCGCGCAGGCGCTGCGCGACGCGGGCGTGGACGTGCCGCTGCGCGACTTCGGCATCCCCGCGAAGTTCCTGGACCACGCATCCCGCGGCGAGGTGCTCGCCGAGATCGGCCTGACCGCGCCGGACATCGCCCGCCAGGTCACCGGTCTGGTCGCCAAGCTCGGCGGCCGCTACGGCACCGGGGGCGCCGATGACGCCCGGCGCGCCGAGGACGTGGACGGCCTCGGCGCACAGACCGCCCGCGACTGACGCGACCGGGCCTCCCGGCACGCCGCACCGGCGGCGGGGACGGCGGCGGGGACGGATAGGTTGTAACCCATGCCGACCGCCTCCGACCCGCCCCGGTCCGTGCGGCTGCCGGGCGCCCGCACGGCGCCGGCCGGGACCACGCGGGTGCGGGAGCCCGTCGTCCGCCGTCCGGCCGTCGGCCCCGCCGTCCGGCCGCCGTCCGGACCCCCGGGCCGTCCGCGCCCGTTCTGGCCGTGGCTGCTCCCGGTGCTCCTGCTGTCGGCGGTGCTCACCCGCCTCCCGTCCTTCCTGCGCCCGCTGTGGAACCCCGACGAGGGCTTCCTCGCCACCCAGGCCCGGATGCTCACGGACGGCGGGACGCTCTACGACACCGTCGTGGACCGCAAACCGCCCCTGGTGCCCTGGCTGTACCAGGGCGCCTTCGCGGTCTTCGGCGACTCCTCGCTGTGGCCGGTCAAGGCGGCGGCGGTGGCGGCGGTGGTGGCGACCGCCGCGCTGCTGGCCTCGCTGGCCCGCCGCCGCTGGGGCGAGCGGGCCGGACGGGCCGCCGGCGTGCTGTTCGTCCTGGCCTCGGTGGGCCTCAACCCCGAGGACGCCCAGGCGGCGAACTTCGAGGTCTTCATGCTGCCGTTCACCGCGGCGGCCGTCTGGTGCGCCGACCGGAGGCACTGGACGGCCGCGGGCCTGGCGGTCGCCGGAGCCTTCCTGGCCAAGCAGACGGGCGGCGTGGTCCTGCTGCCGGTGCTGTTCCTGCTGTGGCGCTCGGCGCCGCCCGGCGACCCCCGGCGGGCCGCGCTGATCCGGCTGGGCGCGGGCTGCGTACTGCCGGTGGCGGCGGTGGCCGCGGCCTGCGGCTGGTCCCGCTTCCTGTTCTGGACGGTCACCGGATCGGGTGCGTACGCCTCCTTCACCGGCTCGGAGCTGCACGTGCTCGGCCGGGGCCTGGTCAACACCGCCATCGCGGCGGCGGGCTCCGCGGGGCTGCTGGTGCCGCTGGCCGCGGCGCTGCGCCACCGCCCGCCGCGCCGGCGGCGGGTCCTGACGGCGGATCTGTGGGCCTGGCTGGCGGCCTCCGCGGTCGCCGTGGTCTCCGGCTTCCACTTCTTCGGCCACTACTACCTCCAGCTGCTGCCGCCGCTGGCCCTGCTGGGGGCGGGCGCCCTGCACCTGCTGGGCGACGAGTGGACACGCCGGGCCGCGCTGTGCGCGGTGCTGTCGTGCACGCTGTTCCTGGGCTGGAGCGCGGCCGCGGGCAGCGCGGAGCTGGACCATGCCCGGAAGGTGGCCGACGCCGCGCGACGGCACGCCGGACCGCAGGAGAAGGTGCTGCTGTGGGGCATGCACCCGGAGGGCTACTGGCTGGCCGACCGCCGTCCCGCCAGCCGTTACCTCACCGCCGGCCTGCTCACCAACTTCAGCGGCGGCCGGGACGGGCCCCGGGTGGGCCAGCGGTACGGCATTGAGGGCGGTTGGCACACCTTCCGCGCCGAGCTGTCCGAGGACCCGCCGAAGGTGATCGTCGACGACTCGCGCGGCCGGCCGTACGAGCCCTCCCGGATGCCGACGCTGCGCTACCTGCTCGCGGCGCACTACGAGCGAGCGGAGCGGGTGGACGGCGCGGTGGTCTACGTGCTGCGGCCGGAGCGCGGCGGGCGCGAGGAGCGTGAGGAGCAGGCGGAGGGGCGCGCGGCCGACGCCCGCTGAGCGGCGGGAGGCGAAGCCCGGGAGGGGAGCCGGGGAAGGTCAGCGCACCGAGCGCGGCCCGGCCGCCTCGGCGCCCAGCGCCGCCACCCGCTCGCGCAGCCCGCGGTCGGCGGTGACCACCGTGCAGGGCCGGCCGCGGCCCTCGGCCGCCACCAGTTCCACGATCCGGTCGTCGCCGCTGCCGGGCGCGTCCACCACCCGCACCCCGGGGACGGAGGCCACTCCGCGGGCGGCGCCCTCCACCACGAGCACGATTTCCTCGCCGCCCTCGCCGCCCTCGCCGCCCGCACGGTCTCCGTCGGCCCGGGCCGCGAGGCGGTCCCGCAGCCGCTCGGCGGCGCCGCGCCGGTCCCTCCACCAGCCGTCCGGCACCGAGCCGACGACGTTGGCGGCGTCCACGACGAGCAGAGGGCGAAGGCATCCGGGCATGGCCCAAGCCTGCCACGGCCACCGCTCCGAACCCCCGCGCACGCGACGGCGCCCGCCCGCACTCGGGGTGCGGACGGGCGCCGTGGACGGGAAGCGGCGGAGGGCCGCCCCGGTGCGTCAGTTCGGGACGCTCGCCACGCCCGGCTCCAGGAACCGCTTGCCGTCAACGCGCTCGGAGACGCCCCCGCGGTCCAGGTACGGCGTGATGCCGCCCAGGTGGAAGGGCCAGCCCGCGCCGGTGATCAGGCACAGGTCGATGTCCTGGGCCTCGGCGACGACGCCCTCGTCGAGCATCAGACGGATCTCCTCGGCGATCGCGTTCAGCGCACGCTCGCGGACCTGCTCCTCGGTCAGCACCGTGTCGCCGGTCTCGAACAGGGCGGCGACCTCCGGGTCCAGCTCCGGCTTGCCGGAGTCGTACACGTAGAGGCCGCGCTTGCCCGCCTCGACGACGCGGCCCAGGTTCTCCGAGACGGCGAAGCGGTCGGGGAACGCGGCGTGCAGCGTGCCGGCCACATGGTGGGCGACGGCCGGGCCGACCAGCTCCAGCAGGACGATCGGCGACATGGGCAGGCCCAGGGGGGCCAGCGCCCGGTCGGCGACCTCGACGGGGGTGCCCTCGTCGATGGAGCGCAGCACCTCGCCCAGGAATCGGGTCAGGATGCGGTTGACGACGAACGCCGGGGCGTCCTTGACCAGCACGGCTGTCTTCTTCAGCGACTTGGCGACCGCGAAGGCCGTCGCCAGCGAGGCGTCGTCGGTCCGCTCGGCGCGGACGATCTCCAGCAGCGGCAGCACGGCAACGGGGTTGAAGAAGTGGAAACCCACGACCCGCTCGGGGTGCTTGAGCTTGCTCGCCATCTCGGTGACCGACAGCGAGGAGGTGTTGGTGGCCAGGATCGCGTGCTCGGGCACGACCGCCTCGACCTCGGCGAACACCTGCTGCTTGACGCCCATCTCCTCGAAGACGGCCTCGATGACGAAGTCGGCGTCGCCGAAGGCGGCGGCCTTGTCCAGGGAGCCGGTGACCAGGGCCTTGAGGCGGTTGGCCTTGTCCTGGTTGACCCGTCCCCTGAGCAGGAGCTTGTCGATCTCCTCGTGGACGTAGCCCACGCCCTTGTCGACACGCTCCTGGTCGATGTCGGTCAGCACGACCGGCACCTCCAGGCGGCGGGCGAACAGCAGCGCCAGCTGGGAGGCCATCAGGCCGGCGCCGACGACGCCGACCTTGGTGACCGGGCGGGCCAGCTTCTTGTCCGGGGCGCCGGCCGGGCGCTTGGCGCGCTTGTTGACCAGGTTGAAGGCGTACAGGCCGCTGCGCAGCTCGTCGCCCATGATCAGGTCGGCCAGGGCGCGGTCCTCGGCGTCGAAGCCCTGCCGCAGGTCGCCGTTCCTGGCCGCCGCGATGATGTCCAGCGCGCGGTAGGCGGCCGGGGCCGCGCCGTGCACCTTGGAGTCTGCGATGGCACGCCCGCGTGCGACGGCCTGGTCCCAGGCCTCACCGCGGTCGATGTCCGGGCGCTCGACCTCGAGCTCGCCGCGGAGCACCGAGGCGGTCCAGATCAGGGACTGCTCCAGGAAGTCGGCGCCGTCGAAGATCGCGTCGGCGATGCCGAGCTCGAAGACCTGCTCACCCTTGAGTTGCTTGTTCTGGTTGAGAGAGTTCTCGATGATCACCGAGACCGCGCGGTCGGCGCCGATCAGGTTCGGCAGCAGGGTGCAGCCGCCCCAGCCGGGGACCAGCCCGAGGAAGACCTCGGGGAGGGAGAAGGCCGGGACGGCCCGCGAGACGGTCCGGTGGGAGCAGTGCAGACCCACCTCGACACCGCCGCCCATCGAGGCGCCGTTGTAGTAGGCGAAGGTCGGCACGGCCAGGGAGGACAGCCGCTTGAAGACGTCGTGGCCGCCCTTGCCGATGGCCAGCGCGTCCTCGCGGCTCCTGACGACCTCCACGCCCTTGAGGTCGGCGCCCACGGCGAAGATGAACGGCTTGCCGGTCACACCGACGCCGGTGATCTCGCCCCTGGCGGCCTCGGCCTCGACCTGGTCGATCGCCTTGTCGAGGTTGACCAGCGACTGCGGGCCGAGCGTGGTGGGCTTGGTGTGGTCCAGGCCGTTGTCCAGGGTGATGAGCGCGAAGCGGCCCGCGCCCCCGGGGAGGTCGAGATGGCGCACGTGGGCGGTGGTGACGACCTCGTCGGGGAAGAGCTCGGCCGCGCCCTTCAGCAGTTCGGCGGTGTTGCTCACTTGCCCTCCCAGTGGGGGTTCTCCCAGATCACGGTGCCGCCCATGCCGAAGCCGACGCACATGGTGGTCAGGCCGTAGCGGACGTGCGGCTGCTCCTCGAACTGTCGTGCGAGCTGCGTCATCAGACGCACACCCGAGGAAGCCAGCGGATGGCCGAACGCGATGGCGCCGCCGTACTGGTTGACGCGCGGGTCGTCATCGGCGATGCCGTAGTGGTCCAGCAGGGCCAGCACCTGGACGGCGAAGGCCTCGTTGATCTCGAACAGACCGATGTCGCCGATCGACAGACCGGCCTTGGCCAGCGCCTTCTCGGTGGAGGGGATCGGGCCGACGCCCATGACCTCCGGCTCCACACCGGCGAAGGCGTAGGAGACCAGGCGCATCCTGACCGGCAGGCCCAGTTCGCGGGCCACGTCCTCGGCGGCGAGCAGGGAGGCGGTGGCGCCGTCGTTGAGACCGGCGGCGTTGCCCGCGGTGACCCGGCCGTGCGCGCGGAAGGGAGTCTTCAGACCCGCGAGCTGCTCCAGGGTGGTGCCCGGGCGCATCGGCTCGTCGGCGGTGGCCAGGCCCCAGCCCGTTTCCGCCCCTCCCCCTCCGGGCTGGGGAGACCCCATGGCCTCCTCGCTCGTGCGGCGTACGGAGACCGGCACCAGGTCGGCCTGGATCCTGCCGTCGGCGTACGCCTTGGCGGCCTTCTCCTGGCTGCGCACGGCGTACTCGTCGGCGCGCCGCTTGGTGATGTGCGGGTAGCGGTCGTGGAGGTTCTCCGCGGTCATGCCCATGAACAGGGCGGACTGGTCGACCAGCTTCTCGGAGACGAAGCGCGGGTTGGGGTCCACGCCCTCGCCCATCGGATGGCGGCCCATGTGCTCGACACCGCCCGCGACCACGACGTCGTACGCGCCGAAGGCGATCGACCCGGAGGTCGTCGTCACGGCGGTCATGGCGCCCGCGCACATGCGGTCGATGGAGTAGCCCGGCACCGTCGTCGGCAGCCCGGCCAGGATGCCGGCGGTGCGGCCCAGCGTCAGGCCCTGGTCGCCGATCTGCGTCGTCGCGGCGATGGCGACCTCGTCGATGCGCTCCGGGGGCAGGTCCGGGTTGCGGCGCAGCAGCTCACGGATGCACTTGACGACCATGTCGTCGGCGCGCGTCTCGTGGTAGATGCCCTTCGGGCCCGCCTTGCCGAACGGGGTCCGGACGCCGTCGACGAAGACGACGTCCCTAGCGGTACGAGGCACGTTGGCTCTCCTCCAGGGGTGCGGTGGTACGCCGTACGGCGCGCTTCCCGGAGCTTATGCTACTTGTCGGTAACCCTCAGGGGGGAAGCCCCCTCCCGAGCGAGTCGCACGTCACACTCCCACGCGCCCCCGGCCGCTTCGCACGGTGGCGGGAAACCGGGCCCGCCCCCGTGGGGGACGGGCCCGGAAAGGGACGCACCGCGGCCTGCTCCGGCCGCCGTGCGCGGCCGGCGACGGTCAGACGCCCTGCATCCCCTGGTAGATGGCGAAGCCGAGGATCATCCCGACGACCAGGCCCGCGATGGAGACCCCGAGGGCGACCTTGCCCAGCCGCTCGCCCTTGGACGTGGCGATCGCACCGCAGACGATCCCCGCGATGCCGAAGAGCGGCGGGCAGAAGATGAAGGCGACGCAGCCGAGCACGATGCCGACGATGCTGAGCGTGTTGGACGGGTTCGGCGGCTGCGGCTGGTTCGGGTAGTTCGGGTAGGACATTCCTCATCCCCCTGGATTGTCAGCTGGCGATCACCCTATGCGGCACCCGCGCGTGAACGGAAGACCGGTCCCGGTCAGAGGTCGGACGGGACGGCCGACAGGGCCGCCGTCAGCAGCGGCGCCGTCTGCTCGACCTGCCACTGCCGGGCGCCGAGGGCGTACAGCGCCCGCGCGACCGCGGACTCGGACGCCTCGCCCGGGGGCTCCCAGCACAGCCGCCGCACCGTGTCGGGGGCGAGCAGGTTCTCCTGGGGCAGCCTCAGCTCCTCCGCGCGCGCCTTCACCGCCGCCCGCGCCGCGGCGAGCCGGGCCGCGGCGACCGGGTCCTTGTCGGCCCAGGCGCGCGGAGGCGGCGGCCCGGACGGTGTCAGGGCGGGGGAGGGCAGCCCGGACTCGGGCAGGGCACGGGCGCGCTGGACCGCGGCCAGCCACTGCTCGAGCTGCCTGCGTCCCATCCGGTGCCCGTATCCCGGCAGCGCGGCCAGAGCCTGCGCGTCGGCGGGCATCGCCAGCGCGGCCTCCACGATGGCCGCGTCGGTGAGCACCTTGCCCGGCGAGACGTCGCGGCGCCGCGCCACCTGGTCGCGGGCCGTCCACAGCTCCCGCACGGCCGCCATCTGCCGCCGCCTGCGCACCTTGTGCATGCCCGAGGTGCGGCGCCAGGGATCCTTGCGGGGGGCGGCCGGCGGGGCCGCCGCTATGGCGGCGAACTCCTGGTGCGCCCACTCCAGCTTGCCCTGGCGCTCCAGCTCCTCCTCCAGGGCGTCGCGCAGGTCGACCAGCAGCTCCACGTCCAGCGCCGCGTACCGCAGCCAGGGCTCGGGCAGCGGTCGGGTGGACCAGTCCACGGCGGAGTGGCCCTTCTCCAGGGAGTAGCCCAGGACGTTCTCGACCATCGCGCCGAGGCCGACGCGGGCGAAGCCCGCGAGCCGTCCGGCCAGCTCGGTGTCGAACAGCCGGGTGGGGCGCATGCCCGTCTCGCGCAGGCAGGGCAGGTCCTGGGTGGCGGCGTGCAGCACCCACTCGGCGTCCCCGATCGCCTCGCCGAGGGCGGTCAGGTCCGGGCAGCCGACCGGGTCCACCAGTGCGGTCCCCGCGCCCGCGCGGCGCAGCTGGACGAGGTAGGCGCTCTGGCCGTAGCGGTACCCGGACGCCCGTTCGGCGTCGACGGCCACGGGCCCGCGGCCCGCGGCGAAGGCTTCCACGACCCCGGCGAGGGCCTCGGGCGCGGCGGTCACGGGCGGGACGCCCTCGCGCGGTTCCAGCAAGGGGACCGGCGCCGGACCTTCCTCCTGTGCGGGAGGCCGAGCTGCGTTGCTTATGGAGGTCTCTTGGGCGTCGGTCACGCGACAAGGGTATCCATGCGCACGCGGTGCGCGATGTCCGCCGACGGAACGTGACGAGGTCGGACGCGGCGCACCCGCCCGCCCGGCCGGGGAGCCGGCCGGGCGGGCGGGTGCGGATCGCGGCGGTGAAGGGGTCGGAGCGGTGCGGGGCCGTGGGGGCGGGGTCAGTGGATGATGCCGGTGCGCAGGGCGACCGCTACCATGCCGGCGCGGTCGCCGGTGCCCAGCTTGCGTGCGATCCGGGCGAGGTGGCTCTTGACGGTCAGGGCCGACAGGCCCATGGAGACGCCGATCGCCTTGTTGGACTGGCCCTCCGCCACCAGCCGCAGCACCTCGATCTCCCGGCCGGAGAGCTCGCGGTAGCCGCCGGAGTGGCCGGGGGCGCCCGGCGGGCGGCGGTGCATACGGGCTGCGGCGCCGATGGGCGCGGTACCGGGGCGCCCGGGATGACCGGGATGACCGGGGTGGCCCGGGGTGCCGCGGGTGCCGGTGACGACATAGCCCTTGACACCGCCCGCGAGGGCGTTGCGCACGGCGCCGATGTCGTCGGCGGCGGAGAGGGCGAGGCCGTTGGGCCAGCCCGCCGCCCGGGTCTCGGACAGCAGGGTCAGGCCGGACCCGTCGGGCAGGTGGACCTCGGCTACGCAGATGTCGCGCGGGTTGGCGACACGGGGGCGGGCCTCCGCGATCGAAGACGCCTCGATCACGTCCCGGACACCTAGCGCCCACAGGTGGCGGGTGACGGTGGAACGGACCCGGGGGTCGGCGACGACGACCATGGCCGTCGGCTTGTTCGGGCGGTAGGCGACCAGGCTTGTGGGGTGCTCAAGAAGAACGGACACCGGGCCTCCTGGGGAGTGGAGAGCGGACGGAAGCCGACTACTGGGGGAAGTCGGGATGGGGTTGAGCCCCGTGAGGGGGTCACAGAATCCTTCGGCACTCCGCCGGTCCGTCTTTAGGGAATGATCACGAATGAGTGAGTGAAAAATTCCGGCAAATCGGACAGGAGATCGATCCGGGGAACCATCAGAGTGGCTGCGGGCCCCGGCGCTGCGGCAGTGGTACGACGGCCGCCCCCTCGCCCTCCTCCGGCGGCAGCCCCGCGCACTGGCACAGCAGATCGCACCAGGCCGCCAGGTGTCCGGCCGCGGCCTCCCCCGTCCCCTCCCGAAGAGTCCACGACGCGCGGATCTCCAGCTCCGAGCGCACCGCCCGGTCCGCCAGCTCCCCGAAGGAGTGGGAGTCCGCCCGTGTCACCGTGCCGCCCTCCGCGACGTACTCGGCCGACCGCGCCTCCAGCGCGCCCGTCAGCCACGACCAGCTGACCTCCGGCAGCAGCGGGTCCTGCGCCATCTCCGGCTCCAGCTGGGCGCGGGCCAGCGTCACCACGCGGAACGAGCCCCGCCACGCCTCCTGCCCCGCGGGGTCGTGCAGCAGCACGAACCGCCCGTCGGCCAGCTCCTCGCCCCCGGCCTCGACCGACGCCTCCACCGCGTGCGCGAACGGCGCCAGCCTCCTGGGCGGCGGCAGCGGGCCCAGCCGCACCTCCGGGCGCGGC
>NZ_JAJFAU010000156.1:5864-11167 GCF_022614595.1 Streptomyces sp. CNQ085 | reverse complement strand
GCGCCCCGCCGGCCGGGCGGGGCGCCGACGTAGGGTCGGGTCATGGATCTCCGACTGCCCAGGCCCCGCGGACGGCTGCTCGCGGCGGGGGCCGCCGCCGCCGTCCTCGTAGGGGGCGGTGTGTGGGCGGCCCTTCCGGACGACGCCCCCGCCGTGCGCCACACCGAGCGGAAGCTCACCCTGCCCGAATCACCGGAGGCCGGGAACGGCAGAGGCGGCGGAGACGGCGGGGACACCGTCCGGATCGACACCTCCTACTTCACCGCCGGCGATCCCGGAGTCCGCCGCCCCGCGGTCCTGCTGGGCCACGGCTTCGGCGGCAGCAAGGCCGAACTGCGCGACCAGGCCGAGGAGCTGGCCCGCTCCGGCTACGCGGTGCTGACCTGGTCGGCCCGCGGCTTCGGCGCCTCCACCGGCCGGATCGGGCTGAACGACCCCGACCGGGAGGTCGCCGACGTCAGCGCCCTGATCGACTGGCTGGCGAAACGGCCCGAGGTCCGCCTCGACGGCGAGGGCGACCCCCGGGTGGGCGTGGCCGGCGCCTCCTACGGCGGCGCGGTCTCGCTGCTGGCCGCCGGGTACGACGAGCGGGTCGACGCCGTCGCCCCGCGCATCACCTACTGGGACCTGTCCCAGGCACTCTTCCCGGACGGCGTCTTCAAGGAGCTGTGGACCGGGATCTTCTTCACCACCGGCTCCACCGTCTCGGGCAGCGGCGCCCCCACGGCCGGGCCGGCCTCCGAGCGGGTGGGCTGCGGCCGGTTCACCACGGAACTGTGCGCGATGTACGAGCGGGTCGCCGTCGCCGGGGAACCGGACGAGGAGGCGCGCGAGCTGCTGCGCGAGCGCAGCCCGGCGGCCGTCGCCGACCGCATCGACGTACCGGCGCTGATCGTCCAGGGCCGCTCCGACTCGCTCTTCCCGCTCGGCCAAGCCGACGCCATGGCGGATGCGATCCGCTCCAACGGCGCGCCGGTGGCGGTGGAGTGGATCGCCGGCGGTCACGACGGCGGCCCGTCCGAGGACGAGCGGCTGGACGACCGCACCCGCACCTGGTTCGACCGCCACCTCAAGGGCGAGGAGGGCGTGGACACCGGCCCGGCCTTCCGCGTCACCCGCACCGGCGGCATGGACACCACCGACGGCGAGACCCGGCTGCGGGCCGCCACGGCCGAGCGCTACCCCGGCCTGGCCTCCGGCGGCCGGACCGTGGAGCTGCGGGGGCGCGGGCAGACCTTCGCCAACCCGGCCGGCGGCGGCCCGCCCGCCGTCTCCGCCGTCCCCGGCCTGAGCGCCGTGGGCGGGCTGTCGGGCCTGGGGGGCGGCCTGTCGGTGGACTACCCCGGCCAGCACGCCCGCTTCGAGTCGGCTCCGCTGGCCGAGGCCGTCCAGGTCACCGGCGCTCCCTCGGTACGCGTGGAGGTCGCCTCCACGTCCGGGAAGGCGGTGCTGTTCGCCAAGGTCTACGACGTGGGCCCCGACGGACGCCAGGTGCTGCCCTCCCAGCTGGTGGCGCCGCTGCGGGTCACCGGGGCCGGGGAGGGCCGGGACGTGGAGGTGCGGCTGCCGGCGATCGACCACCGCTTCGAGGCCGGGCACCGCATGCGGGTGGTGTTCTCCGCCACCGATCTGGCCTACGCCTCGCCAGCCGAGCCCGCCGCCTACACCGTCTCCCTCGCGGGGGACGGGCTGAGCGTGCCGACCGTGCCCGGCCTGGCCGCCCCGGCGGCCGGCACCCCGTGGTGGGTGTGGGGCATGCCGTCGGCCGGCGCGGCCGTGGCGGCGGTGCTGCTGCTGACCGGTCGCCGCCGCAGGACCGCGCCCGCCGCGCCTGCCGGGCCCGCCGCCGTGCCGCGGGCGGGCTCCGCACCCGAGGACGTCCCACTGGAGATCAGCGGCCTGTCCAAGCGGTACGCGGGCTCGGCCGACCGCTACGCGGTGCGCGACCTGTCCTTCCGGGTGGAGCGCGGCCAGGTACTCGGCCTGCTCGGCCCCAACGGCGCCGGCAAGACCACCACCCTGCGGATGCTGATGGGCCTGATCACGCCCGACAGCGGTGAGATCAGGGTCTTCGGCCGGGTGATCCGGCCCGGCGCGCCCGTGCTGTCGCGGGTCGGCGCGTTCGTCGAGGGCGCCGGCTTCCTGCCGCATCTGTCGGGCCGGGCCAACCTGGAGCTGTACTGGCGGGCCACCGGCCGTCCCGAGGGGGACGCCCACACCGAGGAGGCGCTGGAGATCGCCGGGCTCGGCGACGCCCTGGAGCGCGCGGTACGCACCTACTCCCAGGGCATGCGGCAGCGGCTGGCGATCGCCCAGGCCATGCTGGGTCTGCCGGATCTGCTGATCCTGGACGAGCCGACCAACGGTCTGGACCCGCCCCAGATCCGGGAGATGCGAGACGTGATGATCCGCTACGCGGCGGCCGGCCGTACCGTGATCGTCTCCAGCCACCTGCTGGCCGAGGTCGAGCAGACCTGTACGCATCTGGTGGTCATGGACCGCGGCGAGCTGGTGCGGGCGGGGCCGGTGGAGGAGATCACCGGCTCCGGCGACACCGTGCTCGTCGGGGTGCGGGGCCCGGTTCCGGAGGCGCTGCCGGAGAAGGTGGCGGCCCTGCCCGGCGTGGGTTCGGCCGTCGCCGTCGACGAGGGGCTGCTGGTGCGCCTCGACGGCGCCACCACCACGCAGCTGCTGACCGAACTCCTGCGGCTGGAGGTGCCGGTGGAGCGCGCCGGGCCGCACCGTCGCCTGGAGGACGCCTTCCTCACCCTGATCGGAGGGGAGTCCCGATGACCGCCCCCGCCCCCACTCCTCCCACCACCGCGCCCGTGCCGGGCCCGTCCGGTGCGGACCCGTCGGGCGCGGCGCCCGGCTACCACCCGCGGCGCACCCTGCCGCTGCGAGTGGAGGCGGTGCGCCAGCTGCGGCGCCGCCGCACCCTGGTGACCGGCCTGGTTCTGGCCGCGCTGCCGTTCGTGCTGATCGCGGCCTTCGCGATCGGCGGCGAGCCCGAGCGCGGCGGCCGGCGCATCAACCTGATGGACACCGCCACCGCCTCCGGACTGAACTTCGCCGCCATGGCGCTGTTCGTCTCCGCCGGCTTCCTGCTGGTGGTGCCGGTGGCGCTGTTCTGCGGCGACACGGTGGCCTCCGAAGCGAGCTGGTCCTCGCTGCGCTATCTGCTGGCGGCCCCCGTGCCGCGCTCGAAGCTGCTGCTGGGCAAGCTGGCGGTGGCGCTGGCGTTCAGCGCGGCGGCGATGGCGCTGCTGCCGCTGGTGGCGCTGGCCGCGGGATCAGCGGCGTACGGCTGGGGCCCGCTGGAGCTGCCCACCGGCGGCACACTGCCGACGGGCGAGGCGCTGGGCCGGCTGGCGCTGGCGGTGGCGTACGTCTTCGTGGGCCAGTTGGTGACGGCCGGGCTGGCGTTCTGGCTGTCCACGGTCACCGACGCGCCGCTGGGCGCGGTCGGCGGCGCGATCGGGCTGACGATCGTGGGCAACATCCTGGACGCGGTCACGGCGCTGGGCGACTGGCGGGAGCTGCTGCCCGCGCACTGGCAGTTCGCCTGGGCGGACGTCTTCCAGCCGGAGCTGGAGACGGGCGGGATGCTGCGGGGCGCGTCGGTGTCCGTGGCGTACGCGCTGGTGCTGTTCGCCCTGGCCTTCCGCCACTTCCGCACCAAGGACATCGTCTCGTGAGCCGCCTGCCGGACGGTACGGCTCTCCCCGTTACGTCACCCGGTCCGACAGGGCCCGGAAGTCCCCCCACTCCAGGGCGGGCGGGGAGGGGTCCCACAGCTTCTGCGCCACGGCCCGCAGCGGCATGCGCACCCCCCGGGCGACCTCGGCCGTCGTCTGCGCGCCCGACAGGTCGCACCAGACGGCCAGCCGCCCGCCCACCACGCGGTCCGGCCCGGTCAGCTCCGCCGGCTCGGGCTCGGTGCCGCGCAGCACGGCCGGGGTCCACTCCTCGTAGATCCGCTCCCCGGTCGGGTAGGTGAACTCGTTGGGCTCGCCGAGGACGTAGTAGAGGTACTCGTCGTTGAGGTTGACCACCTCCCAGCCCTCGCGCAGGTACTCCCCGGGCGGCCGGGCGCCGATCTCCTTGCCCGTCCAGTAGGCGACCTGCCGGGGGCGGCCCGGTTCGACGATCCCGCCGGCGTGCTGTCCGTCGTTCCACACCTGGGGTGTGAAGCCCGCCTTGCGCACGGTCTCGGCGCGGTCGTTGAGCCAGGCCGCCGCCAGGTCCCGCACCCGGGCCCGGGGCCCGTGCTCGCGGCGGGCGGTCCCGGCCAGCTCCGGGTAGGCGGCCTCGGGGTCGGAGCGCGTCAGCGCCCGGTACTCGTCGCCGCCCAGATGCCAGTAGGGACCGGAGCCCATCTGGTCGCGGAAGATGGGCGCGTACTCGCGCAGCAGATCGTCCACCAGGCGCGCCGAGCGCGGGTCGGAGATGTCGATCGCGCCGGGCGCCGGATCACCGTCGGCGTCGTGGAGCCGGAGCTCGGGGTGGGCGTCGAGCACCGCGCCGAGGTGGCCGGGCGAGTCGATCTCGGGGATGACGGTGATGTGCCGGGAGTTGGCCAGTTCGACGATCCGGCGCAGTTCGTCCTTGGTGAGGTGGGGGTCGGAGACGACCTCGGGGTGGGAGTCGCTCTCGACGCGGAAGGCCTGGTCATCGGAGAGGTGGAGCTGGAGCTGGTTGAGCTTGAGGTCGCCCATCTCGCGGATGCGGTCCTCGATCCACTCCGCGCCGAAGTGCTTGCGGGCGATGTCGAGCATGAAGCCGCGCTGCGGGCGGTCGGGCCAGTCGCGGACGGTGCCGCGGGGGATCGAGCCGCCGCCCCGGAGGGCCTGCAGGAGGGTGCGGGTGCCGTAGAAGACGCCGGCGTCGGTGCGGCCGGTGACGGTGACCCGGCCGGTGTCGGCTCTCAGCATGTATCCCTCACGGCCTCCGTACCCCTTGTCGGAGTTGGCGGAGTCCAGCCTCAGCTCGATGTCGCCGGGCCCGGCCGGCCCGCCGGAGTGCTCCACGTCCAGCTCCCCGGCGAGCAGCTCGGCCTCGTCGGCGAGCGGCCCGCCGGGGTCGGCCACGACGCGGGTGCCAGGGGCGGGCTGCCAGCCGACGCCGGGCTCGGGCGCCCACCGGCGTACGGCGGGGACGGTGGCGGGAGCGGCGGGCAGGGTGGCGGCGGGCAGGGTGGCGGCGGGCGCGTCCGGGGTCCTGCGGGTGCCCTCGTCCGGTTCCCCGCCGTCACCCGTGCCGTCCGGCAGTACGAGGAGTGTGACGGCCGTGGCGGCGGGGGG
>NZ_JAJFAU010000156.1:0-5854 GCF_022614595.1 Streptomyces sp. CNQ085 | reverse complement strand
CCCCCGCCACGGCCGTGACGGCGGCGGTCCTCCTGCGGGGGTTGCGTCTGCGCCTGCGTCCCATGAGGTGACCGTATTGCCCCTTTCCAATCCCTGTCCGTCAATCATGCGCCCGAGACTCGTCTCGTTCGGGTGAAAAGAATCTCCCCGCCGACCGCTTCCCTCCTCTTGTCGTTACCGTGGCGTCATCTTCCGCGCACGATCACTCCGGCGACCCCCGCATGCAGCCCTGGCCACACCGGCCGCCTCCGTCACCCGCACTCCCGTGTCCCGCGACGTCCCAACGTCTCCCCGCGCCCGAGGAGCCCATGCGCCTGCCCCCTCAGCGAAGCGAGGCAACGCCGCTCCACCGCCTCAACAACGCCTCCCCCGACGACCTCCGAAGCTCCCTGCTCGCCTGCTGCGGCAGCCGGAGGTGGGCGGAGAACATCGCCGGCCACCGGCCCTACCCGGACGTGGAGGCGCTGCTCGCCGCCGCCGACGAGGCCAGCTACGACCTCACCGACGAGGATCTGTCCGAGGCCCTGACCCGGGAGCCCGCCGCCGGAGCCGGGTACGGCGGCCCGCTGTACGGCGGGCGGCACATCGCCATCACCGGCCCCGGCGCGCTCGCCGCGCACACCGCCCTGCGCGCCGCCCACGCCGCGTACGAGAGCCGTTTCGGCCACGCCTTCGTGCTGTGCGTGGACGGGGTGCGCGAGGAGGAGGCGCTCGGCCACGTCCTCACCGCGATCCGCACCCGGCTGGGCAACGAGGCCGAACAGGAGCGCGCCGTGGCCGCCGAGGAGCTGCGCCGCATCGCACGCGGCCGGCTGCTGCGGCTGGCCCGGGAGGGCACTCCCCCGAACCTGCCGCGGCAGCCGCCCCACCCCGCCGAACCGGGGGCCCGCGCACCGGCCCCGGCCGGTACCACGGCACCCCGCGGGACTCCTAGCCCGTCCGTGCCTGATTGATCACATCTGACCCCCCGGGGGAACCGTACCGACAGGACGTCGTTACCATGGCCATCGGCCGGTGGACCGTACCCGGCCGGGCCAGACCGACACCGAAGCCGGCCGGCCCCGTAAACCGCTCCCGGAGGGTATTTCCGTGCCGGCTGGAACGCTGTACCGCGGCCGGGAAGGCATGTGGTCCTGGGTGGCTCACCGAGTCACCGGCGTCCTCATCTTCTTCTTCCTGTTCGTGCACGTCCTGGACACGTCGCTCGTCCGCGTCTCCCCCGAGGCCTACGACGACACCGTGGCGGTCTACAAGACGCCCATCGTCGCGCTGCTGGAGTACGGCCTCGTGGCCGCCATCCTCTTCCACGCGCTCAACGGCCTTCGGGTCGTCGCCGTCGACTTCTGGTCGAAGGGCACCAAGTACCAGCGCCAGATGCTGTGGACTGTCATGGGCATCTGGATCGTGCTGATGATCGGGGCGCTGTACCCGGTCCTCGGGCACGCCGTGAGCGAGCTGTTCGGGAGCTGACGACATGGCCTACGACGTAGACAACCCCGCCCCCGTCATCGAGCCGCCCCGGGCTCGCACCGGCCGGACGCCCAGGAAGTTCACGCCCGGCAACTTCGAGATGCACGCCTGGCTGTTCATGCGGCTGTCCGGCATCGTGCTGGTCGTGCTGGTGATCGGCCACCTGCTGATCCAGCTCGTCCTGGACGGCGGCGTCAGCAAGATCAACTTCGCCTTCGTGGCCGGTCGCTGGGCCTCGCCCTTCTGGATGACCTGGGACCTGCTGATGCTGTGGCTGGCGATGCTCCACGGCGCCAACGGTCTGCGGACCGTCATCAACGACTACGCCGAGCGTGACGGCACCCGCTTCTGGCTGAAGATGCTGCTGTACACCGCCACGGTGTTCACCGTCCTGCTGGGCACGCTGGTGATCTTCACCTTCGACCCGAACATCCGCTAGAGCCGGGGCTGAGGCGCTTTCATCATGAAGACCCACAAGTACGACACCGTCATCGTCGGCGCCGGAGGCGCCGGGATGCGCGCCGCCATCGAGGCGACCAAGCGCAGCCGCACCGCGGTGCTGACCAAGCTCTACCCCACTCGCTCCCACACCGGCGCGGCCCAGGGCGGCATGGCCGCGGCCCTCGCGAACGTCGAGGAGGACAACTGGGAGTGGCACACCTTCGACACGGTCAAGGGCGGTGACTACCTGGTCGACCAGGACGCCGCCGAGATCCTGGCGAAGGAGGCCATCGACGCCGTCCTCGACCTGGAGAAGATGGGCCTGCCGTTCAACCGGACCCCGGACGGCACCATCGACCAGCGCCGCTTCGGCGGCCACTCCCGCAACCACGGCGAGGCCCCGGTGCGCCGGTCCTGCTACGCCGCGGACCGCACCGGTCACATGATCCTCCAGACGCTGTACCAGAACTGCGTCAAGGAGGGCGTGGAGTTCTACAACGAGTTCTACGTCCTGGACCTGCTGATGAGCGAGGTCGACGGGGTCAGGCGCACCGCCGGCGTCGTCGCCTACGAGCTGGCCACCGGCGAGATCCACGTCTTCCAGGCCAAGGCCGTCGTCTTCGCCTCGGGCGGGAACGGCAAGTTCTTCAAGGTCTCCTCCAACGCACACACCCTGACCGGCGACGGCCAGGCCGCCGCGTTCCGCCGGGGCCTGCCGCTGGAGGACATGGAGTTCTTCCAGTTCCACCCGACCGGCATCTGGCGCATGGGCATCCTGCTCACCGAGGGCGCCCGCGGCGAGGGCGGCATCCTGCGCAACAAGGACGGCGAGCGCTTCATGGAGAAGTACGCGCCCGTCATGAAGGACCTGGCCTCGCGCGACGTCGTCTCCCGCTCGATCTACACCGAGATCCGCGAGGGTCGCGGCTGCGGCCCCGAGGGCGACCACGTCTTCCTGGACCTCACCCACCTGCCGCCGGAGCAGCTCGACGCCAAGCTGCCGGACATCACCGAGTTCGCGCGCACCTACCTGGGCATCGAGCCGTACACCGACCCGATCCCGATCCAGCCGACCGCGCACTACGCGATGGGCGGCATCCCGACCAACGTCCAGGGCGAGGTGCTGGCCGACAACACCACGGTGGTGCCCGGCCTGTACGCGGCCGGCGAGGTCGCCTGCGTGTCCGTGCACGGCGCCAACCGCCTGGGCACCAACTCGCTGCTGGACATCAACGTCTTCGGCCGCCGGGCGGGCATCGCCGCCGCCGAGTACGCCTCGACCGCCGACTACGTGGACCTGCCGGAGGACCCGGCCGCGTTCGTCCAGGGCCAGGTCGAGGCGCTGCGCTCCTCGGAGGGCACCGAGCGGGTCACCGAGATCCGCAAGGCGCTCCAGGAGACCATGGACAAGAACGTCATGGTCTTCCGTACCGAGCAGACGCTCAAGGAAGCCGTCGAGGAGATCGCCGCCCTGCGCGAGCGGTACAGGAACGTGTCCGTCCAGGACAAGGGCAAGCGGTTCAACACCGACCTGCTGGAGGCCATCGAGCTGGGCAACCTGCTCGACCTGGCCGAGGTGACGGCCGTCTCCGCGCTGGCCCGCAAGGAGTCCCGCGGCGGCCACTACCGCGAGGACCACCCCAACCGCGACGACGTCAACTTCATGCGCCACACCATGGCGTACCGCGAGGTGGGCGCCGACGGCACCGAGTCGATCCGGCTGGACTACAAGCCGGTCGTGCAGACCCGCTACCAGCCGATGGAGCGTAAGTACTGATGGCCACTCCCGTCATGGAGAAGTCCCAGGCCGGTGCCGGCGGCACGGCCGCGGACTCCCCCTACATCACCGCGACCTTCCGGATCCGCCGGTTCAACCCGGAGGTCTCCGACGAGGTCACCTGGCAGGACTTCGAGCTGGAGATCGACCCCAAGGAGCGCGTCCTGGACGCCCTCCACAAGATCAAGTGGGAGGTCGACGGCACGCTGACCTTCAGGCGCTCCTGCGCGCACGGCATCTGCGGCTCCGACGCGATGCGCATCAACGGCCGCAACCGGCTGGCGTGCAAGACGCTGATCAAGGACATCAGCCCGGAGAAGCCGATCACGATCGAGCCGATAAAGGGGCTCACGGTCCTCAAGGACCTGGTGGTCGACATGGAGCCGTTCTTCCAGGCCTACCGGGACGTGATGCCCTTCCTGATCACCAAGGGCAACGAGCCGACCCGCGAGCGCCTGCAGTCCGCCGAGGACCGCGAGCGCTTCGACGACACCACCAAGTGCATCCTGTGCGCCGCGTGCACCTCCTCGTGCCCGGTGTTCTGGAACGACGGCCAGTACTTCGGCCCGGCGGCGATCGTCAACGCGCACCGCTTCATCTTCGACTCCCGCGACGAGGGTGGTGAGCAGCGTCTGGAGATCCTCAACGACCGCGAGGGCGTCTGGCGCTGCCGCACCACCTTCAACTGCACGGAGGCCTGTCCGCGCGGCATCGAGGTCACCAAGGCCATCCAGGAGGTCAAGCGGGCGCTGATCACGCGCCGCTACTGACATCCCCCCCCGGGCCACCCGCCACGGGCGGCCCGGGGCCCGGAAGAAGCGGGGAGGGCCCGCACCCTTGAGGGGTGCGGGCCCTCTCACGTACACGCCGCCCCGGAACCGGGAGACGGCGCCGGGCTCTGACCGCGCTCAGGCGACGCGCATCTCGACAGGAGCGGTGATCACGTCGGTGACCTCGGGTGCGGGAGCGTCCTCGCAGGAGAGTCCCAGCGCCTCGCGCAGGTTCTGCGGGGACTCCCCGATGGTCTCGCCCCGGGATGTGACCTCCGCCTGGAGGAGGGCGCGGACCATGCGTTCGGAGGGCTCCCGTCACGTGTCCGGACGGGGGAAGCCGGGCGCGGCGCAGACGGGTCAGGCCTGCTCGGAGGCGAGTTCGACGACGGTGATGTCGGATTCGGCGCCCACCCGCACCGGCGGGCCCCAGGCACCCGCGCCGCGGCTGACGTAGAGCTGGGTGTCGCCGTAGCGCTCCAGGCCGGCGAGGGTGGGGTTGGCCAGGCCGGCGATGTAGGTGGCGGGCCACATCTGGCCGCCGTGGGTGTGGCCGGAGAGCTGGAGGTCGACGCCGTGGTCCACCGCGTCGTGGATCATGACCGGCTGGTGGGCCATGAGGACCACCGCACGGGAGGCGTCGCGGTCGCCGAGGGCCTGGGCGAAGTCCGGGCCCTGGCCCTCCTCCTCGCCCGCGAGGTCGTTGACGCCGGCCAGGTCGAAGTGGCGCAGCTCGCGGCGGGCGTTCTCCAGCGGCTGAAGGCCCAGCTCACGGACGTGGTCGATCCACTCGCCCGCGTCGCCGAAGTACTCGTGGTTGCCGGTGACGAAGTACGAGCCGTCGCGCGAGCGGAGCCGGGCCAGCGGTTCGGCGGCACTGCCGAGTTCGGCGACGGTGCCGTCCACCAGGTCACCGACGACGGCGACCATGTCGGCGTCGGCCCGGTTGATGGTGTCCACGATCCGCTGGGTGTGGGCGCGGCCCAGGACGGGGCCGAGGTGAATGTCGCTGACGACGGCGATGCGGTAGCCGTGGGCAGCCCTGGGCAGCTTGGCCAGGGGGACGGTGACGCGCCTGAGCTTCGGGCCGCGCATCACGCCGTACGTGCCGTAACCGACCGTCCCGGCCGCGGCGACGCCCGCGGCGGCGGCCACCGTGCGGGCCACGAACAGGCGGCGCGACGGCCCGGCCGGCGGGCGCTCGTCCGTTCCGGGACCGGCCCCGGGGCGGGAGCCGGGGTCCGCGCCGTCGCGGTCCGCGACGGCCGTGCACACCGTCCCGCGGTCCTGCTGGGCCACGGCTTCGGCGGCAGCAAGGCCGAACTGCGCGACCAGGCCGAGGAGCTGGCCCGCTCCGGCTACGCGGTGCTGACCTGGTCGGCCCGCGGCTTCGGCG
>NZ_JAJFAU010000155.1 GCF_022614595.1 Streptomyces sp. CNQ085 | reverse complement strand
CCCCCCCCCCCCCCCCCCCCCCCCCCCCCCCCCCCCCCCCCCCGGCGGGGTGCCCGGCCGGCTGCGGGTGGTCGCCCTCGGTGCCCGTCTGGAGCTGGACGCCGAGGACCTGCGCCGGATCCGCGAGCAGGCGCTCGGCGGCACCGCGCCCGTCAACCTGCTGCGCCCGCGCGCCCGGCGGCTGCTGCTGGACGCGTTGTGGGAGCGCTCGGGAGCGGGCCGCCGGTACACCGACCCCGAGTTGGCGGCCGAGGCGCGCCAGGGGTTCGACGAGGACATCGCCACCGAGACCGACTTCACCGGCTTCCTGGACGCCTGGTGGCCCGAGCTGACCCCGCGCCGCGTACTGGGGGCGATGGCCGACGAGAAGCGGCTCTCGCGCTGGGCGCGCCGTGTGCTCCAGCCCAGGGAGGTGCGGCGGCTGGCGCGTTCCCTGTCCCGGCTGGACGCCGACGGCACCGGCCCGCTGTCCGTCCACGACGTCGCGCTCCTGGACGAGCTGCGGGTCCTGCTCGGCGCCCCCGCCCGCCCCCGCCGCAGGGAGGCGGACCCGCTGGACCAGCTCACCGGCCTGGAGGAGCTGAGCACCTACGCCGACCGTCTCGCCGGCCGTACCGCCCGCGCCGAGCGCCGGGAGGAGGACGAGCGCACCGACTACGCGCACGTCATCGTCGACGAGGCGCAGGACCTCACGCCGATGCAGTGGCGGATGGTGGGCCGGCGCGGCCGCCAGGCGACGTGGACAGTGGTCGGCGACCCGGCGCAGAGTTCCTGGTCGGATCAGGAGGAGGCCGCCGCCGCCCGCGACGAGGCGCTGGGCGCGCGTGCGCGCCGCCGATTCGAGCTGACGGTCAACTACCGCAACCCGGCCGAGATCGCCGAACTGTCCGCCCGGGTGCTCGCCCTGGCCATGCCGGGGGTGCGCCCGCCCCGCGCGGTCCGCGCCACGGGCCTGGTGCCGCGCTTCGCCGTGGTGACGGGCGGGCCGGGCGGCAAAGGCGGTAGGGGCGGCCCGGACGGGGCGGTGGGACGGGCGGTACGCGCCGAGGCCGAGCGACTGCTGGCCGAGGTGGAGGGCACCGTCGGCGTGGTGGTGGCGATGGGCCGCCGCGAGCAGGCCCGCGCCTGGTTGGCCGGGCTCGGTGACCGGGTGGTGCCGCTGGGCAGCCTGGAGGCCAAGGGGCTGGAGTACGACGCGACGCTCGTGGTCTCGCCCGCGGAGATCGCCGACGAGTCCCCGGCGGGCCTGCGGGTGCTGTACGTGGCGCTGACCCGGGCCACGCAGCGCCTGACGGTCCTGTCGCGGGAGAGGGACCTCCCGGACGCCGAGGGGGTCCCCGACCTGCTGCGGGAGTGAGGCGGCGGGCGGGTTCCGAAGGAATTCCCGGTCGCCCGCGCCAGACGGAATCACCTCAGCCGATCGTTTGTTAGCCTGAGTGTGGCACCGGCCCGATCCAAGCCCCCGGGCTCAACCTTCGTCGCTTCGAGCGACCACTTGCCGCGAGGCGAGCATGGCGGGTCGGTGTCGCAGACGTGGATCCGAGGGGTCCGCACCGCCGGAGGGCGGTGCGGACCCCTCGTCCGTGTGCCTCCCGGCCCGGCCCGCCCGCGGTGTGCGCGTGCCGTGTGTCACACGCCGTGCCGTGCCGCGCCCTCCGCGGCGGGAAACGCTTTCCGTCCTCCGGAACCGGTTACCTGCTACCGGTCGGTAGGTGCGACGATCGGGTGACGCGGCCCGGCGAGGAGGCCGGACGCGCGGCACAGCACCAGGGAAAGCAGAGGAACCCGGCCATGGCAACGGCGCCCAGTGTCTCGTACTCGATGACCATCCGCCTGGAGGTGCCCGCCGGAGGAGCGGCGGTCAGCCAGCTCACCACGGCCGTGGAGTCCTCCGGCGGCTCGGTCATCGGTCTCGACGTCACGGCCTCCGGTCACGAGCGGCTGCGCATCGACGTCACGATCGCGGCCTCCTCCACCGCGCACGCCGACGAGATCGTCGCCAAGCTGCGCGAGGTCGAGGGCATCGCCATCGGCAAGGTCTCCGACCGGACCTTCCTGATGCACCTGGGCGGCAAGATCGAGATGGCGTCCAAGCACCCCATTCGCAACCGCGACGACCTGTCCATGGTCTACACCCCCGGCGTGGCCAGGGTCTGCACCCAGATCGCGGCCAACCCCGAGGACGCCCGCCGGCTGACCATCAAGCGCAACTCCGTCGCCGTCGTCACCGACGGCTCGGCCGTGCTGGGACTGGGCAACATCGGGCCGAAGGCCGCGCTGCCGGTCATGGAGGGCAAGGCGGCCCTCTTCAAGCGGTTCGCCGGCATCGACGCCTGGCCGCTGTGCCTGGACACCCAGGACACCGACGCCATCGTCGAGATCGTCAAGGCCGTCGCCCCCGGCTTCGCGGGCATCAACCTGGAGGACATCTCCGCCCCCCGCTGCTTCGAGATCGAGGCCAGACTGCGCGAGGCGCTGGACATCCCCGTCTTCCACGACGACCAGCACGGCACCGCCATCGTGGTGCTGGCCGCGCTGACCAACGCGCTGCGCGTCGTCGGCAAGCACGTCGAGGACGTGCGGGTGGTGATGTCCGGCGCCGGGGCCGCCGGCACGGCCATCCTCAAGCTGCTGCTGGCCGCCGGGGTGAAGCACGCGGTGGTCGCCGACATCCACGGCGTGGTGCACTCCGCGCGCGCCGATCTGGTGGACGCCGCCCCCGACTCGCCGCTGTGCTGGATCGCCGACAACACCAACCCCGAGGGCGTCACCGGCACGCTCAAGCAGGCCGTCGCCGGAGCCGACGTCTTCATCGGCGTCTCCGCCCCGGACGTCATCGGTGCCGAGGACGTGGCGGCGATGGCCGAGGGCGCCATCGTGTTCGCGCTCGCCAATCCCGACCCGGAGGTGGACCCGGCCGTCGCCCGCCGGACCGCCGCGGTGGTGGCCACCGGCCGTTCGGACTTCCCCAACCAGATCAACAACGTGCTGGTCTTCCCCGGCGTCTTCCGGGGCCTGCTCGATGCTCAGTCGCGCACGGTCAACGAGGAGATGATGCTGGCCGCCGCACGGGCGCTGGCCGACGTGGTGCACGAGGACGAGCTGAACGCGAACTACATCATCCCCAGCGTCTTCAACGACCGGGTCGCGGGAGCGGTCGCCGGAGCGGTGCGGGACGCCGCCATCGCGGCCGGGGAATCTGTGACGACCGCCACGACGTCCTGACCGGATAGGACCGGCGCGTCGGGGGCATCCCACCCGGATGGCCCCTTAGGGTGGCGAAAGCCGCGCCAAGAGTGGCTACGGACTGTAATCGTGGCGTGTCACGGGCGTCCCCCGGACGGTCTCGCAGGATGCCGGATTGGCATTACCGTCGCAGGTGGGGGCAGGATGCCTCCCCGAGGGCTGCGTCCTGGGGGCGCCCCCAGGACGCAGAAGGTCTGGCAGCAGACCTGGGTCCGGGGACTGTCCGAGGGCCCTGGCAGCATCGGCTTCGATCTCATGCCTCACAGGCAAGAAAAACACGGGAGTACGAATTATGAACCGCAGTGAGCTGGTTGCCGCGCTGTCCGAGCGCGCCCAGGTGACCCGCAAGGACGCCGACGCTGTGCTGGCCGCGTTCGCCGAGACCGTCGGCGAGATCGTCGCCAAGGGCGACGAGAAGGTCACCATCCCCGGCTTCCTGACCTTCGAGCGCACCCGCCGTGCCGCTCGCACCGCGCGTAACCCGCAGACCGGCGACCCGATCGAGGTCCCCGCCGGCTACAGCGTGAAGGTCTCCGCGGGCTCCAAGCTGAAGGAGGCCGCCAAGGGCAGGTGAGCCCTCTCGTGCTGCGTACGGCCCGGCCGGGGGGGGCGGTGGGGGTCAGGCGGGGCGTTCCACGCGCGCGCCCAGTGCCGACAGCTTCTCCATGAAGTTCTCGTAGCCCCGGTTGATCAGGTCGATCCCGTGGACCCCGGAGGTGCCCTGGGCCGCCAGGGCGGCGATCAGGTACGAGAAGCCGCCGCGGAGGTCCGGGATGACCAGATCGGCCCCCTGGAGCTTCGTGGGGCCGGACACGACCGCCGAGTGGAGGAAGTTGCGCTGGCCGAAGCGGCACGGCATGCCGCCCAGGCACTCGCGGTAGAGCTGGATGTGCGCTCCCATCTGGTTGAGGGCGGAGGTGAAGCCCAGCCGCGACTCGTAAACCGTCTCGTGGACGATCGACAGGCCCGACGCCTGGGTCAGGGCCACCACCAGCGGCTGCTGCCAGTCGGTCTGGAAGCCGGGGTGGACGTCCGTCTCCAGGGCGATGGCCTTGAGCGCGCCGCCCGGGTGCCAGAAGCGGATGCCCTCGTCGTCCACCTCGAACTCGCCGCCCACCTTGCGGTAGGTGTTGAGGAACGTGAGCATCTCGCGCTGGCTGGCGCCGCGCACGTACACGCTGCCCTCGGTCGCCAGCGCGGCGCTCGCCCAGGAGGCGGCCTCCAGGCGGTCGGGCAGGGCGCGGTGGTTGTAGCCGCCGAGCTTGTCCACGCCGGTGACGCGGATCGTCCGGTCGGTGTCCACGGAGATGATCGCGCCCATCTTCTGCAGCACGCAGATGAGGTCCTCGATCTCCGGCTCCACGGCGGCGTTGGAGAGTTCGGTCACACCTTCGGCCAGCACGGCAGTCAGCAGGACCTGCTCGGTGGAGCCGACCGACGGGTACGGCAGCCTGATCTTGCAGCCGCGCAGCCGCTGCGGTGCCTCCAGGTACTGCCCGTCGGCGCGCTTCTCGATGGTCGCGCCGAACTCGCGCAGCACGTCGAAGTGGAAGTTAACCGGGCGCCCGCCGATGTCACAACCGCCCAGGCCGGGTATGAAGGCGTGGCCCAGCCGGTGCAGCAGGGGGCCGCAGAAGAGGATCGGGATGCGGGAGGAGCCCGCGTGGGCGTCGATGTCCGCGACGTTGGCGCTCTCCACGTAGGAGGGGTCGAGTACCAGCTCGCCCGGTTCCTCGCCCTTGCTCACGGTGACGCCGTGCAGTTCGAGCAGGCCTCGGACGACTCGCACGTCGCGGATCTCGGGGACATTGCGCAGCCGGCTCGGTTCGCTGCCGAGCAGTGCGGCGACCATGGCCTTGGGCACGAGGTTCTTCGCGCCCCGGACTCTGATCTCGCCCTCCAGCGGTGTGCCGCCGTGGACAAGGAGTACGTCGTCGGTGCCGGTCATGGGCCTCGCGTTCCAGGGTGAGAGAAGAGCAGGGGCACAGGGAATGGTAATGGCCGTGCACCCGGGCCGTGCCCGTCCGTCCGGGGGGGGAGGACGGGCTCCGGGGAGGACGGACACGGCCCGCACCGGTGCGGGCCGCGCCCGCTCACGCACCGCGTCCGGTCCGTTCCGCGGCATCGTGCGGGATTCGGACCCCCCTCCCGGCCCGGAGTGCGGGATCATTGGGACATGACCGAGGTGACCTCGCTCACCGGGCGGCTGCTCGTCGCGACGCCGGCGCTGACCGACCCGAACTTCGACCGTGCGGTGGTGCTGCTCCTCGACCACGACGAGGAGGGCTCGCTCGGCATCGTCCTCAACCGGCCGACGCCCGTGGACGTCGGCGACGTACTGGAACCCTGGGCCGCGCTGGCGGGGGAGCCGGGCGTGGTCTTCCAGGGCGGGCCCGTCTCGCTGGACGCGGCGCTCGGTGTGGCCGTCATCCCCGGGAGCGAGGGCCCGCTCGGCTGGCGGCGGGTGCACGGGGCCATCGGCCTGGTGGACCTGGAGGCGCCGCCCGAGCTGCTGGCCGCGGAGCTGGGCTCGCTGCGGATCTTCGCCGGCTACGCCGGCTGGGGGCCGGGCCAGCTGGAGAGCGAACTGGAGGAGGGCGTCTGGTACGTGGTGGAGTCCGAGCCCGGCGATGTCTTCGCGCCCGAGCCGGAGCGGTTGTGGCGGTCCGTGCTGCGCCGTCAGCGCAGTGAGCTGGCGATGGTGGCCACGTATCCCGACGACCCTTCGCTGAACTAGTGCCGTGTCAGTCAGGGTTTGTCCGGTGGCGAGGCTCCTCCCGGCCTCCGGCCGGGGGACCCCAGGTGTGTGCGATCGCCGGGCGGCCGGAAGCCGCGTGCAGTCGTCCTGCCCGGGCTTTCGGCCAACGTGGCGAGCGTGCCAGGGCGGCGAACAGGGTGAACCCTGGCCGCCGCGGCACTGGTCGCCGGCCGAACCGGTCGCCGCGAGAGTGCGGGCTCGCCGGGCGGCACGCCGGCGCGGTCCGCTGCTCCGAGTGGACGAGGCGGGGCGGGCCCGGATGCCCTCGGGGAGGGTCGCAGTACCCTTGGGGCCCATGAGCACTCATGAGCCCGAGCGCGGGACGGGCACCGGCACCCTCGTCGAGCCCACCCCGCAGGTGTCCCACGGCGATGGCGACCACGAGCGCTTCGCCCACTACGTCCAGAAGGACAAGATCATGGCCAGCGCGCTCGACGGTACCCCCGTCGTCGCGCTCTGCGGCAAGGTCTGGGTCCCGGGGCGCGACCCCAAGAAGTACCCGGTCTGCCCCATGTGCAAGGAGATCTACGAGTCCATGGGTGCCGGCGGCGACAAGGGCAAGGACGGCGGCGGCAAGAAGTAACGGCGCCGCCCCGCGGCCCTCCTCCCCGCCCGGCCCCGGTCCGCCCCGCACAGGACCCGTCACTCCTCCGGCCCCCGGAAGCACCCGTGCTTCCGGGGGCCGCCGCGCGTGCGGGGACATGTCTCCCCGGCGCCCGTCCGGACGCCTTGTCGGCCGCTGCCGGTTGTCCTACTCTCCTGCGAAGTTGTGCAGAACGAAACGGACGTTGCGTATGGCGCAACGCCTGTTCTCCGGGGCCGCTCGGGAGCGGGACGCCGAAGGCGGCCGAGGACGAGGGCGGGCGCGGACGGCGTGCGCGGCCCGCGGAACACGCGAGGAGAACCGGGCATGTACCAGCCCGATCTGGTCCCCCTGCCGCGCTCCGTCGAGGACGGCGGCGGACAGCTGCCGCTCGACGAGCGGACGGCGCTCGACGCCGGCCCGGGCGCCGAGCGATCCGGCCACTGGCTGCGCGGTGCCCTCGTCGCGGCCACCGGCCTGTCCCTGCCGCCGGCCGGCGCGGACGGCGGCAGGGGCACCGTCGTACGGCTGCGTGTGGACGAGGCGGTCGCGGCCGAACTCGGCCCTGAGGGTTACCGGTTGGACGTGTCCGGCGGCGGCGCCGAGATCCGCGGCGGTGCGGCCCCCGGTGTCTTCTGGGGCGCCCAGACGCTGCGGCAGCTCCTCGGTCCCGCCGCGTACCGCCGCGCTCCGCTGCCAGGCGGCTCCTGGTCGCTGCCGCACCTGAGCGTGGCCGACGCGCCCCGCTTCGCCTGGCGCGGCTTCATGCTGGACACGGCGCGGCACTTCACGCCCAAGGACGGCGTGCTGCGCTGGATCGACCTGCTCGCCGCGCACAAACTCAACGTGCTGCACCTGCATCTGACGGATGACCAGGGGTGGCGTCTGGAGATCGTGCGCTTCCCCCGGCTCACCGAGGTCGGCGCCTGGCGCCGGCGGACGAAGCTGGGGCACCGGGCCTCCTCGCTGTGGGACGTGCGTCCGCACGGCGGCTTCTACACCCACGACGACATCCGCGAGATCGTCGCGTACGCCGCCGAACGCCACATCGCCGTCGTCCCCGAGATCGACCTGCCCGGCCACTCGCAGGCGGCCGTCGCCGCCTACCCGGAGCTGGGCAACACCGACATCGGCGAGGACCCTCCAAAGGTGTGGGACGACTGGGGCGTCAGCCCCAGTGTCCTGGCCCCGACCGAAGAGGTACTCCGCTTCTACGAGGGGGTGTTCGAGGAGGTGCTGGAGCTGTTCCCGGGCGAGTTCGTGCACATCGGCGGCGACGAGTGCCCCGCGGACCAGTGGCGGCGCTCGCCGACCGCGCGGGCGCGCGCCGAGCGGCTCGGCCTGGATGGCGTGGAAGCCCTCCACGGCTGGTTCGTAAGGCACTTCGACCGCTGGCTGGCCGAACGCGGCCGCCGGCTCGTGGGATGGGACGAGATCCTGGGGGCCGGCACGGCGGGTACGGCCGGCGCGGGCACGGGGCTCGGCCCCGGCGCGGTGGTCTCCTCCTGGCGCGCCCACGAGGGCGCGGTCGCCGCCGCACGGGCCGGGCACGACGTGGTGACGTGCCCCGAGCAGGAGGTCTACCTCGACCACCGGCAGGACGGCGGCGAGGACGAACCGGTGCCCATCGGATACGTGCGCACCCTGCGCGACGTGTACGGCTACGACCCCGTGCCGCCCGAACTCGCGGGCACCGGCGAGGCGGAGCACGTCGTCGGCGCGCAGGCCAACCTGTGGACGGAGGTCGCGGAGGACCAGCGGCGCGCCGACTACCAGGCCTTCCCGCGGCTGGCCGCCTTCGCCGAGGTGGTGTGGTCGGGGCCGGGCGCCCGGGACGGGGAAGGCGGCTTCGGTGACTTCGAGCGGCGGATGGCCACCGCCCACTACGCCCGCCTCGACGCGCTGGGCGTGGCCTACAGACCGCCGTCCGGGCCGCGCCCCTGGCAGCGCCGTCCCGGCATCGGGGGGTGCCCGTTCGAGGGGCCGCCGAGAGTGTACTGAGGGCCGGAGCCCCGGTCCGGATTCCCGGCCGACTCATCCCCGACCGCCTCGGGCAAGGCCTGGAACGACCCCCGAAACGGCCTGTATAAAGTAGTACAAGGACTCTCAGGAGTGGCAGGACGCTTCTGTTGGTGACAAACGCCGAAAGCGGGCCATCGTCCAGGTCAGGGACGGAAGCTCCCTTCACGGACCCCGGCTCCGGCGGCCCCCGGAATGTGCCAGAGTTGCCACGTCCGGGTTCCCAGCGCGTACGGTACGGCTGGGCAGCCGGGACGACCGGGGAAGGGGCGCTGGATTGAGCACGCACGCACCGCACGCACCACGGGCGGCGCAGCCGGTCATGTTGCCGGCCACGCTCGACGAGGCCGTGGCCGCTCTCGCCGCCACGCCCGCGGCCGTACCCGTCGCAGGCGGCACCGACCTGATGTCCGGGGTGAACTCCGGGCTGCTGAGGCCCGCGGCGCTGGTCGGCCTGGGCCGGATCAGCGAGATCCGCGGCTGGGAGTACCAGGACGGCCACGCGCTGCTCGGCGCCGGCCTCACCCACGCCCGTATGGGGCGCCCCGACTTCGCGGCCCTCATCCCCGCCCTGGCCGCCGCCGCCCGCGCCGCCGGACCGCCGCAGATCCGCAATGCCGGGACGCTCGGGGGCAACATCGTCACCGCCGCGCCCACCGGTGACTCCCTTCCCGTCCTGGCCGCGCTGGAGGCCACGGTGCTGATCGCGGGGCCGGGCGGCGGACCGCGCGAGGTCCCCGTCAGCCATCTGCTGGCCGGAATGGAGATGCTGCGGCCCGGCGAGATCGTCGGCTACGTACGGGTGCCGCTGCTGTACGCCCCTCAGGCTTTTCTCAAGGCCACCGGCCGCACCGGTCCCGGGCGCGCGCTGGCCTCGGTCGCCGTCGTGCTCGACCCCGTCCGCCGCGGGGTGCGCTGCGCGGTCGGCGCCGTCGCGCCGATGCCGCTGCGCCCGGTGGAGGCCGAGCAGTGGGTGGCATCGCTCATCGACTGGGACGGACAACGGGCCCTGGCCCCCGAGGTGCTGGCCGCGTTCGGCGACTACGTCGCCATGGCGTGCATCCCCGATCCCCCCGCCCCCGAGGGCGGGGAGGAGGCCCCCGTACTTCCGCCCGCGGCACTGCACGTACGGCGTACGGTGGCGATACTGGCCCGACGGGGGCTCGGGAGGGCACTCGCATGAGCAACGACCAGCAGGGGCCGTTCCGGCAGGACGACGGCCGGCCCGTGCCTCCTCCGGCGCCCGAGGGCGGCTGGGGAGGCGAGCACGACGGTGACTCCACCGCGTTCATACAGCTTCCCGAGAACCTGCCGGGCCCGTACCACTACGGGTACGCCGACGGGCCCGGCGGCACGCCCGAACCGCTCGCCGCGCCGGGCACCGGACACGGCTGGGAGCCGCCCGCCATCGACCCCGGCGCCCCCCCGCCGCCGCGGTCCCGGCTGCCGGTGACCCCGGAGGCCGCCAACGATCCGGCGGCCCCGGTGCAGTGGACCATGCCGTTCGCCGGGAGCCAGGCGGAGTCCGCCGAGCCCGTGGGCCCGGCACCTTCCGAGCCCGCGCGGCCCGAGCGGGAGCAGGGACCGCCGCCGGGTGCGGCCGCCGCCATGGGGCAGGGCGCCGCGGCGGCCCTGGCCGGCTCGCACGAGGCACGCGTACGGCAGCAGCGCCGCCCGCGGGATGGCGAGGACCGGGAGGCACCGGCGCCGGCGGAGGGTTCCGGCGGTGACTGGAACGCGGTGCCCGCGCCCGGCGCGACCGGCCAGTGGTCGATCCCGTTCGCGGCGGCCGACAGCCCCGACGACTCCGGCGAGTATCCGGCCGCCGCGGTGGCCGGGGGAGTCCCCGAACCGCCTCCGGTCCGCGAACCGCGGGGAGCGGACGACCGGGAGCCGGCGGAGGTGCCCGGCGCGGAGGCGGCAGAGGCGACGGAGCCGGTGGAGCCGGTGGAGCCGGGCGTGGACCCGGTGGAGTCGGCTGCGGAAGGTGCTCCGGAGGCCGGGGGGGAGCCGGACACGCCGGACGCCTGGGGGCAGGACGCCGGTGAACCGCCCGCCGACCCGTCCGCACCGCGTGCCGCCGAGGTCGACAGCGAGCACCCGCACGTCTCGTACGTCCTGCGCGTCAACGGGACCGAGCGGCCGGTGGCCGACGCCTGGATCGGCGAGTCCCTGCTCTACGTGCTGCGCGAGCGCCTCGGCCTGGCCGGAGCCAAGGACGGCTGTTCGCAGGGGGAGTGCGGGGCCTGCTCCGTCCAGGTCGACGGACGCCTCGTCGCCTCCTGTCTGGTGCCCGCCGCGACCACCGCCGGATCCGAGATCCGCACCGTCGAGGGGCTGGCCCGGAACGGCACGCCCTGCGACGTGCAGCGGGCGCTGGCCGCATGCGGCGCCGTGCAGTGCGGCTTCTGCGTACCCGGCATGGCGATGACCCTGCACGACCTGCTCGAAGGCAACCACGACCCGACGGAGCTGGAGACCCGCCAGGCCGTCAGTGGCAACCTCTGCCGCTGCTCCGGCTACCGGGGCGTGCTCGATGCCGTCCGTACGGTCGTCGCCGAGCGCGAGGC
>NZ_JAJFAU010000154.1 GCF_022614595.1 Streptomyces sp. CNQ085 | reverse complement strand
GCCGCGCGCCGGTAGGGGGTGCCGTCGGCGTTGACGCGGCGCAGCCGCCCCATCCGCAGCCGGCGGAGCATGTCCGGGGTCATGCGTGAGGGGGCTATCTCGAACACGGCGCCGCCCTCGCCGCGGACGTAGATGGTCTCCTCGTCCGCGGCCCGCTGGGCTGCGGCGCCGAGCTTGCGCGGCCGGGTCCGCTGGGAGCGCACCAGGCGCAGGGCCTCGGCCCACTCCTCGGGGGTGACCCCGTCGGGGATCTGGTCGGTGTTCGCCATGTCAGGTGTACCTCGGGACTCGGAACGCGGTGATCGTGCCGGCGGCGCCGGACTCCACGTCGATGAGCAGGGATCCGTCGTTCTGCAGGAACCGGCCGGACTCCAGCGGGCCGATCCACCGGGTCTCGATGCCGACTGTGACGGTCAGGTCGCCCTGCCCGGCGGCGATCGCGGGCGGGGAGTCCCCGGCCACGATGGTGATGTCGCCGCCGGCGGAGGCGTCGATACGGAGGATGGTCTGCTCGGGCTCGGCGTCGGCGATGGTGTGCCCGGCGTCGGCGCCGGCGTTGAGCGCGGTCCCGGCCGGGTCGTCGGTGTCGCTGTTCGCGGCGAGGTCGCTGTAGGCGACCGAGGTGCGTGCCATGGGATCGGTTCCCCTCTCGGCTCAGGTCTGGGAGACGGTGGCGACGGCGATACCCTCGGGCCGCACGAGCTTGGCGCCGTACAGGGCCAGGCCCTTGACCGCGTCCGAGAAGCTGGACTCGGGCCGGTAGGCCTCGGTCTTGTTGATCTGCTCGGCGAAGGAGATGGCCCCGGACACCCCGGCCTGGACCACGTTGTCGTCGCCGGTCGGGTTCGGGGTGTTGTTGGACTTCAGGATCCGGAAGTTCGCGGCCTCGCCGACCTCGCCGTTGCGCAGCGCGGCGGTGGAACCGGAGGCGTCAGCGCGCACGAACCGGTCGTCCCTCAGCAGCCGCCCGTACGCCCACGGCGGGACGACGCAGTAGCGGCCCTCGGACGGGGCGTCGGCCTCGTCCAGCAGGACGCTCAGCGGCACCAGGACGTCGTCGTAGAACGCCTCGGGGGTGCCGGTCGGGACCGACACCGTGCCCAGGTCGTTGGCCGCGGCCACCCCGGTGTAGAGGCCGGCGACGTACCGGTCGGCGACGTCGGCCAGCCGGTAGGCGGCGCGGGACATGGCCTCGGGCATCACGTTGCCCTTGGCCTGCCGCCTGTCGACGTCGTCCACCTTGAAGGCCCAGTACTTGGACTGGTCGATGACCAGGTTCCGCTGGGCGTCGGTCAGCTCCTCCGGCGTGATGACCGTGCTGTTCGGCACGTAGTCATCGATCGTCGGGTCGCTGATCGAGGTGATCTTGACGGTGTCTCCGGCCTCGGAGATCTCGCCCTCGTAGTCCCGGTTGACGATGCCCGGCCCTGCGTAGACCAGGTTCTTGCGCCACGCGACCAGGAGCCGGGCGCTCCAGACCTGCGGCTGGAAACGGGTGATGGCCACAGCGGCCCTCCTTGGTTAGCTGCTGACGCCCAGCAGGTCGTCCAGGCGGCCCTCGTCCTGGGCCTTGACGATCTCCTCGGGCGACATGCGGTCGAGATCCTTCTTGGTGAGCTGGCGCGGGCGGCCCGCCTTGCGCTGTGCGCCGCCGTCGCCGGTGCCCTGGAACCTGCGGCCGCGTTGCGCTGCCAGGTAGGGCTTGTTCTTCAGCAGGTCGTCGATCGCGTCCGCGATCTCGTCCTCATCGACCTGGCCGTTCTCGTCCACCTCGAACTGATCGAGGTCGAGGAACGTGAGCGCGTCGCGGGGGTCGGCGAGCCGGCCCTTGGCCGCGGCGCGTACCTCCGAGCGCACGATCCGCTGGTTGGCCTTGGCCGTTGCGGCCTGCTCGGCTCGCCGCTGGATCGCCTCAGGGCTGGTCTCGTCGTCGCCGCCAGAGCGGCCGGACAGCTCCTCCTCGGCCTTGCGTCGCTTGGCGCGCTCGGCCTTGAGCTTCTCCTTCATGCGGGCCAGGGCCCGCTTGCCCTTCTCTCCCAGGGCGGCGGCATCTTCGTCCTCTTCGGACTCCTTGCCGTCGTCCTCGTCCCCGTCCCCGTCCTGGTCGTCGTCCGACTCGTCGCCGGCGTCGTCCTGGTCCTCGCTGCCGTCCTCGTCGTCCTGGTCGCCGTTGCGGTCGTCGTCGTCCTGGTCGTCGTCTTCGCGGCCGTCGCCGCCGAGGACGGGCCAGATCGGGTACAGCTCGGTGTCGTCCTCGCCGGGGCGGGCTTTGCGCCAGCCCAGCGCGCGGGCGCCGGTGAGCGGGTGGGTGGGCAGGGTGCGGTGCATGGTGTCTCCCGTTGCGGGCGGGCGCCCGGGCGTTGCGCGCGGGCGCGGGTCTCAGACGATGTACGCGTGCTTGCGCAGCAGCGCGATGGCTTCCTCGCGCGAGGACGCGCGGGCGTAGATCTCGGCGGGCATCAGCCGCACACCGCGGGCGCGGGAGTACCGCTCGCCGGGGCGCCGCTCGAAGCTGCTGCGGCGGCGGCCGGCGATGCCGCGGCGGGTGGTGCCCTCGCGGGTGGCGCGCACGGTCTTGCCGTACAGCGTGGCCGTGGTCATGCCGCGGCGGGCATTGACGACCTGGGCGATGTCCGCCCCGTCGGCGATCGCTTTCACCGCGTCCGGGCCGAACGCGTGGCGGCGCTGCGCCTCGGTCATCTGGGCGTAGACGTCCTCGGGCATGACCGGGGTCGGGGTGTGGGTGCGGGTGATCGGCTCCATCGTGCACTGGCACCGCGGATGCCGCAGGAACCCGTCCGAGATGCCGTACTCGCGGCCGGCCAGGACGATGCACCGCGCGCACGCGCCCACCTGCACCACCCGCATGTAGGAGGTGACGGCCGGGCGGGCGATCATCCCGACCAGGTCGGCAGCCCGCCCCGCGTCGGCCACCAGCGTGCGCGTCAGCAGCTCCAGGAACGCGGCCCCCGACGCGATCGACCAAGCGACCGAGAAGCCACGCCGGATCCGGTTCAGCGCCACGTACACCGGATAGGCCAGCAGCCCGGACAGGTCCCGGCCGTCCCCGGCCACTCCGGCGAGCTCCTCCGCGTTGACCTCGCCCTCGGCTGGCTCCCCGGGCAGCAGCCGGGCCAGGTACGGGCCGGCCTGCCGCGCGGCCGCCAGCTGCCCGGCCGCGACCAGGGCGACGACCTGGGCGAGCTGCGCCAGCCACGACTCTTCCAGGTCCTCGGGGTCGACCTGCTCCCACAGCGGCCGCACCGCCCGGGCGGTCGCCGCAGCGGTGGCGGCGCGGTCGGCCTGGTGCTCGGCGGCGGTCGGCGTCGGGCTCACGCCGCGTCCCGGTCCGGCTCGCCCTCGGGCTCGTCCTCGCCGGTGTCGTCGGCGGGCGGCCGGCCAGCACGATCGGCCATGAGGCGGGTGACCTCGGCGACCGGGTCCAGATCGGCCTCGGCCGCGCGCATCGCCACCAGGTCGGCCACCTCGGTGGGGGTCAGCCCGTACCGCAAGGCGAGCCACTCGAACGGGAACCCGAGCTGCTTGAGTTTCAGCAGTGCGTCGGCCATCTGCGCGTGGCTGCGGGATTCGGAGTCCGCCCACATCACGGTCCCGGCGCGCATCGCGGCCGCCTTGGCCTCGTTGTCCTGGGCGAGGGCGATCAGCCGGGCCACCTCGCGCAGGGCCTGGCCGAACCAGATCTGCTTCTCGCCGACCCGCTGCACCAGGCCGGTCTCGGCGGCGATCAGCGCGTCCCCGGACAGGTTGGCCATCTTCCCGATCAGGTAGTGCTGCGGGGTGCGGGTCTGCGCGGCGATGTGCCCGACGGCCACCTCGATCAGCGAGGTGTACGCCGCGAGGTTCGCGGCCTGCCACTCGCTGATCTTCGCGTCCTTGCCGGTGATCCACAGCACCCGCTCGACGTTGAATCTGCCCAGGTCCACGGGCTGCTGGCCGATGATCTCCCCCGCGCTGTTGAGCTTGGGGATCATTGGCCGTTCGGCGCCCATGACGACCCGCTGCGGGAAGGACGCGTAGTCGCTCGCGGTGAAGCACTGCGCCCACAGCAAGTTGATGGCGTCCTGCATGGAGACCACGCCGGACACGTCCGGGATCGGATCGTCCACCAGCAGCGGCCGGTTCGGCAGCTCCACCATCGGCACCACACCCATCGGGTTGGGCTGCGGGTTCGGCTCGTCCAGCTCCTCCTCGTCCCGCGGGGTCCAGGTGCGCCGGCGCTCCCGCTCGGCCTCCGGGAGCCACAGCCGCATCTCCTCGTCCACGTCCGCCATCTGCGGACTCTTCTCCTGCCGCTGCATGGGGCGGGAGAACTTCCACACCTCATCGGGCAGGTAAAGGGTGGCGAAGTCCGTGTTGCCGTCCTGCCACCGCTTCAGCGCCGCCCGCCGCTTACGGCGGGAGCCGGGCTGGTAGGCGACGATGCACTGGGCGGCGTCCTCGAACGTGACGTCGACGGCGTCCTCGTCGTCCGGGTCGCCCCACACCAGCACGAACGACCGGCCGGAGTTGACGGCGCCGAGGAATCCGAGCTGGGAGTCGGCGTCCAGCGCGTTCTCCTGCCACACCCGCCACAGCTCATCGTCGGCCCGCTCCTCGCCGGCGGCCTTGAACCCGGTGACCGTCAGCCGCTCCACCGGGCTGTCGCTGACCACCTGGACCCAGTTGTCGGAGAAGTCGCGGTACCGCGTGCCGTGGTACTTGGCGAACTCGTCCGAAGCGAAGCGCAGCTTCTGCTTGCCCCGGTAGTAGTCGTTGTTCCGGTCGATCTCCCACCGGCGCCGGGTCAGCTCGTTCTCCAGCAGCCCGACCAGGCGCAGGGCCTGCGACAGCGTCGCCACTCCCTCCTCCCTCCCCGCATCGTCATGCGCTGTAGAAGTAGCTGACTTGCTTCTCGGCGAGGCCTGCGGCGATGACGTCGCCGAGGGCCTCGTGAGCGAGGATCGACGCCATCGCGACGTCGATCTTCTGCGTCGGGCTGGCCTTCTTCAGCACGTACAGCCCGGACGGCTTCATCGCCGCGCGGGTGTTGCCGATGTGCGTCTCGGTCCACTCGCACCCGTCGTGCGTGAACGCGGCGGCCTTGCCCGGGCCCCGGCCCTCGGCCTTGGTGTTGCGCTTGACCACGTCGGTGCGCAGCCGCTCGGCGGCGGCGTGCATCTGCACCAGGCGCCGGGTGTACCAGCGGATGACGCGCTCCTCGCCGTACAGGTCCACCCACTCGTCGACCTCGGTGTCCCAGTACGGCGGGTCCGCGTACAGGCGCACCACGTCGTAGCGGAACATCAGCTGGTGCATGGCGGCGCGGACCTCGCCGCGCGGGACCTGCCCGCCCCAGTCGGCGGGATTCCAGATGGTGGGCCGGTCCTCCCCGCCGGAGTCGTACAGCGGGGTGAACTGGTAGCCGTCCATCGTCTCGGCCCGGATCGCGGTCCAGTCGTCCACATCGGAGCCGTCGAACCCGAGCACGATCCGGGTGTGCGCCGGCACCAGCCGCGGCATCGCCTTCGCCGACCACTTCGCCACGTCCAGCCAGCCCGCGGACCCGGCCACGCACCGGTTGCCGTAGAACCGCTCGGCCTGGGCGGGGTCTTTCTCCATCAGCTCGGCGGCCTCGGCCTCGATGGCGTCCAGGTCCACGTGTGTCGACCCGGCGTACACGATGCGGTGGATTTTCCGCCGCTGCCGCTTGTCGCCGTACGACAGGGACCGCGGGGCCTGCGGGTGGTAGCGGAAGATGTCCGGCCGAGTGGACTCGGCGGTGCGCTGCGCCACCGAATCCTCCGACGGGTCCCACGCGTTGGTGGTCTCCATCGTCCGGCCGCCCATACCGGCCGCGCCGCGCCGCTGTGTCTCGGCGACCTTCCGCAGCTTGTTCGCGTCGGTGTACAGGCCAGTCTCATCCTGCAGCGCGAACACGATCGGGTTCCCCAGCCGGGACAGCGCCGAGGACGTGACAGTGTCGATCCGGCCGTCCTCACCGACGCGGGTGAACTCCTCACCCACCCGCAGCCGCTCCCCCAGCGGCCCGCGCTTCACCATCGCCTGCAGCGGCCGGTACACGTTGTCCACCTGGTCGGCCGCCGTGGCCGTCAGCTGCAGCAGCGGCGTCGGCCAGGGCGTCCCCATCGGCTCGCCTGGCTCGTACGCGTACCACCAGCCGCAGCTGCAGCCGTGGTCCGCGCACCGGTACACCTCCCCGCCGCGCGCCCAGCCGGCGAACACCACCGGGCCGCACGCTTCGGCCAGCACGATCGCGGCCGACCATGGGCCCTTGCCGGTCTTCTGCGGCGCCACCACCTGGGAGCGGCGGTAGAAGAACGCCGGCGCCAGCTGGCCCACCGTGGCGGTCGGCTTGACCCGGTAGTGGTTGACGGTGCACCACAGCTGCCACGGGTACAGCTCCAGCCGCTCGCCGGCGCGGAACCTATCCGGGATCGGGCAGTGCTGCTCGATCCAGTCCGGCACCACCCACATCGTGGGGAAGTCGACAACGAACTCGGCCGCGGCGTCAGGCGCCTTCGCGGTCATAGGGCACGACCTTCAGCCGGTCCCTGGCCGAGGGGCGGCGCGGTGCGGGCTCGCCGGTCTCCTCGGCCTCGGGCACGACCAGGTCACCGGCGCCGTCGACCGGCGGGATGCGCCACCGGTTGCGGAGCATGCCCTGCACCGTCAGGCCGAGGGACTCCATGTACTGCCGCACCAGCCGCAGAACGTCGGCGCGAGCGTCGGGCCGCTCGGCCTCGGCCAGCGAGCGCACCAGCAGCGCGACCTCCAGGTCCTGGTGCATCTGTTCCCACATCACCGCCTGCGGCCGGCACCACAGGTCGCACCACAGGTCCCACTCGCGGCCGCTGGGGTCGGTCAGCGGCCAGTCGGGCGGGTCGCCGGGCCGGCCGTCGGGCGGCAGGGTGGTCCACCCGGCCCGGTCTGACGGGCGGTCGCGGCGCAGGGCGTTGGGGTCCGGCGGCGGTCCGGAGACCGCGCGGGCTCCTCCTCGGGGCATGGTGATCACTCCTCCAGCAGTCGCGTTGCGCGACACCAGGAGTCGTCACATTGCGTGACGACGGGGGCCCTTTGAACCTGACAGACCTTCCGGAGCCCTCCCCGGCGTTCCGGCTCCCCTACCGCGAGGGGGTCCATCCCCACCCCCGGCCGGGCCGCTGACCTGCGCAAACGCCAGCCTTAGGGCTCTGACCTGGGGTGATGGCACACGGTCACGGTTCGCGGTCGTTCCAGCCGCCTGGCTGCTCACGTGCTGTGTGCCGGCTGTGGTGGGCCTTGGTCATGGCCTGCAGGTTTGCCCAGTCGTGCCCGCGCGGTCCGAGTGGTCCGAGTCCGTCGATGTGGTTGACCTCGGTGGCGCGTGGTCTGAGCAGCGCGGGCTGGGCCTCGCACTCGGCGCACTCGCACAGGGGGTGGGCAGCGAGGTAGGCCGCCCTGGTGCGTTCCCAGCGGCTGTCGTAGCCCCGGGCTCGTGCGCTGCCCCTGGACGCCCGGGCACCCCCCTGACACCTCTCGCAACGCCCCCCGGGGGTCAAGTTCGGGCACCCGGGGGTGGGGCAGACCTGCATCGCACGCCGCCTGGGCACGAGCTCCTCCTGGTGCGCTTCGGGGCCGGGGAGCGGGGCACCTCGGTACGCTCAGGGCCCATTGCGGCCAGGCGTGGGGCCGGCCGCGTCAACGCAGGGGGTACCGATGGTCAACGTGAACGTGCGGCCGGACATCGACGCTGCGGCGGCGAAGCTTCAGAGTGCGGTCGGCTCGAAGCGGGAGATTCAGCGGTTGCCGGAGGTGCTGTGGGAGGGCGAGACGGTGGAGATGCTCGCCACGGGCTTCTACGGCAAAGGCAATGGGCTGGTGGCGATGACCAGCATGCGGCTGGTGTTCCTGAAGCACGGGGTGCTGTCGCAGCAGGTGGAGGATTTCCCGTACGACCGGATCAGTTCGGTGCAGTGGTCCGGGGGGATGCTGATGGGCACGCTGTCGGTGTACGCGTCGGGGAACCGGGCGGATATCAAGCAGATGCCGAAGGACTGTGGGAAGGCGCTGGCGGACGCGCTGCGGGCTCGGCTGGCGCAGGGCGGTGCGGGGGCCGCGCAGCAGGCTCCAGCTCCGGCTGCTGCTGGGGGCTCTCAGGACGTGGCGTCGCGGCTGCGGACGCTGGACGAATTGCGGGCCGCCGGGGCGATCACGGATGCGGAGTACCAGGACCGCAGGAAGGCGATTCTCGACAGCCTCTGACGGGGTTGTGGTGCGGCCGCCCGGCGCAGGGGTTGACTGGGCGGCCGCACCGTCCCCTCCACTCCCGTCCCCACGGGGTGGTGTGTGCCGCGCGGGGTAGGGCAGCACCCCTGCTGGTTGTTCCTGTCCCGCGCGGGGTTGGTGGGTATGCGGAAGGCCCCGCCGTGGGGGGTGAGCGGCGGGGCCTTCGTTGCGTTGTGTCCGGGCATGCCGGGCGTGGGGCCCATGATGGGGCATGATCGGCGCGGCTGCAACTACGGGCGTAGTACGGGGCCCGTCGTTGGCGCGACGGGCCCCAAGGGACGCAGAGCCAGTGTGGCAGGCGGTCAGCGTCGCTTCTTCTGCTTCGGGGTGCCGGGCACCGGGCGCTCGGGCTGGCGGAACCAGCCGCCGCGCGACGGCACGTAGTCGGTGGCCGCGGCCTCGCGGTCGGTGTCGCTCATGCGGTCGCGCATCTCGCGCAGGGGGATCGTGTGGCGGAATGCCATGATGGCGTCTCCTGTCTCGTGCTCGGGATAGGGACCGGGGCGGGCTGATGTCTTGGCGGATGGCGGCCCGTCCCGGGGTTTCAGCGGGAGGTGGTGCTCCGTCGGCTGGCGGTCTCGACGGGTTCGCGGATGATCGTCATCCCCTCCCCGCGCTCCACCACCAAGGCGTTGTTGCTGTTGCTGTTGTTGCTCTGACCAGCGGCAACAACGCTCTCGGGAGCGTCGAACGGGGGAGAGGGGAGCGGCGGGAAAGCGGCCCGATCCACGCCCGTGGAGGTCCTCCCACTCATGCGGACCGCCTTGGTCGGCACCCCCGCCTCGGCCAGCAGGCGCCGCACGGGGGCGGTGTCCTTCCCGAATCCGAGCGCCTGGGCGAGCGCGGACAGGTGGACGTGCGGGTCGGCGAGGTCGTGCATGGCGGCCACCAGCTCGGGCACGCCCGGCCCGCCGGCGGGAGCCTCCGCCCCGTCCTCCCCTGGCTCGTCGCGCCGTGCGGTGAGCCAGCTGCGGGCGCGCTGCCAGCCGAGGCAGCCGAGCACGCCGACGACGACGTATGCGACTTCGGGCAGTGCGGCGACGATGCCCCACATGGCCAGCAGCAGGACTCCGGTGAGGATGATGCGGGCGGTGCGCTCGCTCACTCCGTCCTGCTCCCCCGGCTCACCGGGCTCAGCCTGGGGCCCGGTCTCGGCCGGGGCGGTCATCCGAACACCCCGGTGAAGGCGGCGCCGGCGAGGTTGACTCCGGAGCCGAGCGGGACCGCCGCCGCACCAGCGACGGTCCCGGACAGGGCCACGAGGATCCCGGCGAGGCACCCCATCAGGATCTTGCTCTTGGACTGGTGCGGGCCCCACTTGAGCAGGCCCAGCAGGACGATCGTCAGCAGGAACACGATGACGTATCCGCCGGGGGTGAGGGGCATCTGCTGGGCGCGGGTGACGTCGGGTGCCTCGCCGCCGATCCCCCAGACCAGGGCCGTGTATCCGGCGACGTTCCCGGCCCACAGGGCGACCCAGGTGACGGAGCCGAGGGCGGAGACGGAGCCGAGGGCGGCGAGGGCGGCGAGCATGCCGTAGGCGAGGGAGAGGACGAAGGGGACGAGGGCGGCGAGTCTCTTCTTCTCCTTCATGATCCAGCGCATGAGGAAGGCGATGATGATGCCGACGCCGAGGGCGACGCCGCCGAGGTTGATGGCCATGTACGGCATGAGCGGGTCCTAGAGGGTGAAGAGCCAGGCGGCGTAGGCCGCGGCGGCGAGGACGAGGGCGAGGGTGCGGGCGGCGGGGAGGAGCCACTGGCCGGGCTCCCAGCGGGGCGCGATGGCGAGGAGGCCGATGGCGGCGAGGAGGGCGAGGAACCCGAACCAGATGGCGGCGAGCGCGGCGCTCATCGGGCGCCGTGCCGGGCTTCGCGGAGGTACCGCTTGGCGGTGGCGAGGCTCACTGAGAGGTGCTCGGCGACCTGGCCCGAGGTGAGCCCAGGGTCTTGAGCCAGGAGCGCAGCGACCTGAGCCACGGCCTGAGCCTTCTGAGCCGACTGGGGTGACGGGGCGGCCGTGAACCCGAATGCGTGCCCTTTGGCCGGTGTGGGGCGGGCCGGGGGCTCAGGGGCGGCGACCTGGTCGGATACGAGCGTGGTGGGGGTGGGTGAGCCGGTGGGCTCGGCGGGCTCGGTGGTGGGCTGAGCCGGGTGAGCCGCAGGCTCAGCAGGGGTGAGCTCCAGGGGGCGGAGTCGCTGGAGCTCGCGGGTCTTGTCCTGCCGGGTGAGCTCGATGTCGAAGTCGACGGACACCTCCGCCAGCAGCAGCTCGGCGTTCATCTCGCGGCGCCGCATCTCGATACGGTGCCGGGCCTCTTCGAACCGCATGCCGCGCTCCATCGCGGCGAGCGCGTGGCGTTCGTCGTCGGTGAGGGCGGCCGGGTCGCGCAAGTCGGCCAGAGCCATCAGCCACACGACCTTCGTGCCGAGCGGCAGCAGCGGCCCGGCGGCCGCCATCGCGGCCACCTCGCGGTGGAGGCCGTGCCAGGTGAGGAGGGCGGCGACGGGCAGGAGCAGCAGCCAGCCAAGGGTGGGGATGAGCCACTTCTTCCAGACGCGGACGCCGCGGTACTCGGCGATGACGACGGAGGCCCAGATGATGTCGGCGCCGGCTGCGACGGTGATGCCGATGGGGCCGGTGCCGAGGAAGTCGGTGAGGCTCCAGGTGGTCCAGGCGAGGGACGCGGCGGACAGGGCGGCGGCGGGGTAGAGGAGGGGGCTTTTCACGGTGTGCTCCGTGGCGGTGTGGGGCCGGGCCCGCGGTGTCGGTGCGGGCCCTCCAGGGGGCGGAGTCGCTGGAGCTCGCGGGTCTTGTCCTGCCGGGTGAGCTCGATGTCGAAGTCGACGGACACCTCCGCCAGCAGCAGCTCGGCGTTCATCTCGCGGCGCCGCATCTCGATAC
>NZ_JAJFAU010000153.1 GCF_022614595.1 Streptomyces sp. CNQ085 | reverse complement strand
CCCGGACAGGCCGCGACCCGAGCACGGCGGACACTGCACGCCCTCGAACCCGTGCCCCCACACCACCATCAGCCCTCGGCAAGAAATCGGACCTCGGAAACATCAGCCGGTGGATCCGGGCTCAGCCACACCCCACCAACGAGCCAGGCAACTCAACAGTTCCGCCTCAATACGGCGAAGTGAGCCACCGAGCGCGAAAGCCGGAACCGCCCCGCCTGACTGGATCAGCGTCACCGCGACACGTATCGGGGCAGCTCAGGGGGAGCTGTGCTGCCGCGGCGGGCGAGGGGTTCTGATCCGGCTCCGCCCGTCGACAGACCGGAGCCGGACGGCGCGGGCCCGGGGGCGGACAGGAACGGCCGGCCATGGGCCGCTTCCCACTGCGCTCCCGGGCCGGACCCGTTGGAACTGCCGTGCGCCTCGCCCACACCGGCCCGACCCTCCGCAGCCACACCCACCGAATGTACGAAAAGGTCAGTCCGCAGGGCTGGAATGTGGCCTGGCCCTACACTCTCGGCGCGCTGCGGACACAGGTCACGCGGATTCGCGCAGGAGTTGTTCCAGGCTGCCGAGCAGACGCAGGGCGTCCGCGCGGCGGGACGGGGGAAGCGCTGCCGGAGGATCGGGAGAGACGACCCGCAGGGCCGTGGCCGCCTGGCGCGCGAAGAGGGCCAGCAGGTCGAGTTCGGGGAGGCCGGAGCGGGCCTGGGGGGACGGGTCCAGGACCTCCAGGACTCCCAGCACCCGGCCGTCGCTGACCAGGGGAGCGGCCATCAGTGCGTCCGGCACGTACTCGGTGGACTCGGCGACCGAACGGTCGAAGGAACGGCTGGCGGTGAGGTCGTCGACGACGACTGGTTCGCCCGAGGTGGCGACCCAGCCGGCGATTCCGCTGCCCGCCGGGAACGTGCGGCCGACCAGGAACTCCTCGCCCTCGCCGGAGACGGCCGCGAAGACGAGTTCGTCACGTTCCTCGTCGAGGAGGAGGACGGAGCCCGCCGCCGCGCCGAAGATGGCGCGCGCCACCTCGACCACGGACTGGAGGAGTTCGCAGCGCCGGGCGTCACCGGCACCGTCGGAAAGCGGGACCGGCGCGGTGAAGGGTTCAGTTCTCGGAGTCATCGGAAGCCTTTCCTGCCGGAAGGTGGTGCCGCGGCGCGAGCTTCACGTTGGCCGCGGACAGATAGAGGGCGCTCTTGAGCTGGAAGGGCGTCATTCTCGGACGGGCCGACAGGAGACGCGCGCTGAGACCGGTGATGTACGGGGTGGCGAAGCTGTTGCCGGTGGTGCGGATGGTGGCGCCGCCCAGCCAAGGCACGGTCACGTTCTGGCCAGGGGCGAAGAACTCGACCGGCGGAGACGGGTTGTAGAGGTGGAGGGCGGAGTCGTCCTCCTGGTGGCTGCCGACGGAGAGTACCGAGGCGAACCGCCAGGGGAAGCTCTCCACGGGGGTGTTGTGGGCGGAGGCGACGAGTACCGTCCGGGCGAAGTAGGCGCGGTCGGCCAGCTCGTGCAGGTGGTGGGCGAATCGCGTGCGGGTGGTGGAGAGGCTGAGGTTGATCAGGTCGAACCCCTGGTCGACGGCCCACCGCAACCCCGCGAGGAGCACGTCCCCGGTGCCGGAGAACCGCTCGCCGAGCACCCGAACACTGGTGATCTCGCACTCCGGCGCGGTACGGCGGATGATGCCAGCGCAGGCAGTGCCGTGCCCGCAGGTGTCGCCGGTGGTGGTGGGAAGGACCTCCGCCTCGCCCGTGGCCCCGTCCTTGACGACGACCCAGGAACCGGCGAGCGGCCCGACCAGCGGATGGTCCCGCTCCACGCCGGAGTCGACGACACAGACCCGCACGCCGCGCCCGGTCCCCTCGGCGGGTCCGTCCGGCACGGCGGGGTCGGCGACGACAGGCAGATCATCGGGGCCCCGGCCGCGCAGGCTCCAGGTCAACGCGGTACCGGGCGGTGCCCCGGTGGTGGTCGTCCCCATGGGTCAACTCGCCCTCTCGCTCGTGGTCGTACGGGCCTGGACGCCTACAGGGCCACCCAGTAGGGTGCGGGCGACCCGTACCCCGGGCTGATGGCCCTTGTCGCTGAAGTACTCCTCGGCGCGGCGGGCCTCCGCCTCGGCGCGGGAGGGTGCGCCGAGCGAGGCGAGGACGCGGGCACGGTCGAGGGCGGCCGTCGCCCGCAGGAGGGGCGAGTCGGACAGCGCGGCGGTGGCCACGGCCTCGTCGGCGGAGGCCAGGGCCTCCTCGCGCCGTCCGTCGGCGGCAGCCAGCCGGGCCCGCAGCCCGGCGAGGTCGACGGTGTCGGCGCGGGCGAGCGCGTCGGCCCGATTGGCCGGTAGAAGGCGCTCGGCCGCCTCGAGAACGCGTCCCTCATCCAGCAGCAGCCGTCCGGTCTCCAGCGCGATGGCGACCCGCATCCCGTCCGCGCCCAGGCGCTCCGCCTCGGCATCGGCGTCGGCGAGCAGCCGCAGGGCCTCGACGCACCGTCCGGCCAGGGCGGTGACGGTGGCCCAGAAGACCGGCAGGAAGACACCGGCCTCGGCGTAGGCGAGGTCGGCGGCGAGCCGGGCCGCCTCGGCGAGGGCGGCGTGTGCCTCGCCGGGCCGGTCGTCCAGGGCGAGGAGGACGGCGAGCGGACAGTTGAGGGTGACGCCGACGGTGGGCCGGCCACCGCCGTGAGCCGCGAGCAGGGCCCGGCAGCGGTCGATCGCGGCGGCGACGGGTTCGGGCCCGCGCCACAATGACACGCCGACGGCTCCCAGAGCCGCCGCCCGCTCGGGCTCCGCGCCCGCGGCGACCGCCTGGTCCAGGGCACGGACCAGTTCGCGGTCGGCCTCCTCGTGGCGTCCGGTGGACTGGCGCTGCTGTCCGAGGCGGAGGCGGGCGCGAGCCTGGCCGACCAGGTCACCGGCTGCCTCGAAGACGGGCAGCACGGCACGGGCGACCGACGCGAGCGCGGCCCCGGGGTCCTGGACAGCGAGGGCGAGGCGGGCGTGGGCGGCCTCGACCGGGACGGCTCCTTCCGTCACCACCCGGCGCAGCAGGGCGGTGCCCTCCCTGGTCCGGCCGAGCGCGACGCGTACCTCGCCGAGGCGGCGCAGGGCCGCGACCGCGCCGGGTGCGTCGGGCTCGGCCAGTTCGACGGAGCGGCCCAGCAGGCTGTCGGCCCAGGTGAGGTCGGAGCGGGCCACGGCCTGGGCACCGGCCCTGCCGAGTACGGTGGCGGCCCGGGCGCGCAGCAGAGTGGTCCGGTCGTCGATGAGGCCGAGCGCGGCCCGTAGACGGCAGGCACGCTCCAGGTGACCACCGACGGCGGCGTCCCCGGCCGCGGTGACGCTCGGCAGCCGGGATGCCTGTTCGTGGCGCTCCGCCTTGGCCCGCTTGGAGAGAGAGGCGTACGCCACCTCCTGGACCAGGCCGCCGGCGAAGCGGTACGGACTGCGGGGGCCGGTGCCGGCCGGTTCGACCAGGCGGCGTCGCCGGAGGCGCTGGAGCACCGGCAGGACGGTGGGCGGCTCGTCGCCTTCCTGCGGGGCCGTCGCGCCCGGGGCGGTGGCCGCGAGGCGGGCCACTTCGACGGGGTCGAACTCCCGGCCGACGACGCAGGCGATGTCGAGGACGAAGCGTTCGGCCGGGTTGAGGGCGCCTATCCGGGCGCCGAGGAGGGCCTGGAGGGTCGGGGGCAGCTCGTCGCCGGGGAGCGCAGGTGCGCTGTCGTCGGCGGGCAGCAGGAGTTGCTCCAGGTAGAGCGGGTTCCCCTCGGCCCGGTCGAGCAGCCGGGCGGCGACCGGAGCCCCCGGCGTCCCGGTCAGCTCGGCGGCGAGGCGGGCCGACTCATCGCGGTCTAGCCCTTCCAGGCGCAACGGGATCGCGGCGGGGGGCGGGGTGGTCCCAACGGGTCGGCCGACGCAGATGATCAGTACCGGCGCGTCCCCGAGCCGCAAGTACAGCAGTTCGACGGCGCGTACCAGGAGTGGCGGGGCCCAGTGCCAGTCGTCGAGCAACAGGACCGGGCGGCAGGTGCGGGCGGCGCGGGCGAGGACCGCGGCGAGGGCCGCGCACATCTCCTCCAGGGGGACGTTGGGCGTGCCGTCGTCCAGCAGCCCGGCGGCCAGAACCCCGAGGGCGGTGTCGTCCTGATGGCCGTCCGCGGGCGGCGGGGCCTCCGCCAGGACCGGGCGCACCGCGTCGGCGAGGGGGGCGAGGGAGCCGTGGTCGCCGTAGCCGCGGCAGCGTCCGGCGCCGTACACGAGGCGGCCGGAGCCGTTCGCACGGCTGCGCCACTCCCTTACCAGCCGGGTCTTGCCGGTACCCGCCTCGCCCGCCAGGTGCAGTAGCCGGGCTCCGCGGCGGGCGGCCTCTGCCTCCTCGGCCAGGCGGGCGAGTTCGGTGCGGCGTCCGACGAAGGCGACGTCGAAGCGGCGCAGCAGTTCGGGGTCGTCGGCGCCGAGGGCGAGGAGCCGGTAGGCGGGGACGCGGTCGGCCTTGCCCTTGAGGGCGAGGGGGCCGGCCTCCTCGACGGAGACGGTGGGGCCGGCGGCGCTCAGCGTCTGCGGGCCGATCAGGATCTCCCCCGGGCCGGCGTTCTGCTCCAGCCGGGCGGCCACGTTGACCGTCTCGCCGGAGACCAGCGCCTGCCGGGCGGTGGCGTCGGAACCGGCCACCACCTGACCGGTGTTGACGCCGATCCGGATGCCGATGCGCAGGCCGAGGCCCCGGTCCAGTTCGGTGTTGAAGCGTTCCAGCGCCTCGCGGATGCCGAGGGCGGCGGCGAGCGCCCGGCGGGCGTCGTCCTCGTGGACGTGCGGGACGCCGAAGACCGCCATGACGGCGTCGCCGATGAACTTCTCCGGTGTCCCGCCACGTGCCTCGATCTCCGCGCTCATCAGCCCGAACCAGCGCAGGGTGACGGTGCGCAGCGTCTCCGGGTCGAGGGCGCCGGAGAGCGCGGTGGAGCCGACCATGTCGCAGAAGAGCACGGTCACCGGCTTGCGCTTGTCCTCGGGCAGCGAGGGACCGGGGACGGCGGCCGGCTCCGGCCGTTCGGCGCCGGGGGCGGCGGGCGTCCCGCAGGCCGGGCAGAACCGGGCGTCCGCTGGGAGCGCCTGGTGGCACGCGGAGCAGGTCATCTTTCGGGGTCCTTCCTGGCAGGACGGTGTCGGGCGGGCGGCGTCGATGCGTCGGTCCCGGCCCACGCGTGCGGGCCGGGACCGACGGGCGTCAGAACAGGGCGCCGCCCGCGATCTCGCCGTGCGCCTGCACCTCCGGGCCGACGGCGTCGAGCCGTCCCTTGATGTCGAGCAGGACGGCCAGTTCCTCCGGCTCCAGGCCGGTCAGGACCTCGCGTTGCTCCTCGGTGAGCAGGTCGACCGCAAACCCTGCCTCGTGCAGCTGGGTCAGCAGATCGGGTCGCTGGGGTGGTGTCATCCGGGACCTCCCGTCGGTGTGGGCCGTCCGGTCTCCCGCAGCGGCACGGCGGCCGGTGCACGGCGCCCGAGCCGGACGAAGATACGAGTGAGCGCGTCCACGGTGTGCAGGGCGCTGACGGCGAGGAGCGCCTCGTCCCGCCCGGTCAGCGGCAGGGAGTCGAGCAGGGTGTACACGTCGTCGACATGGCCCGCGTCAAGTTGCGCGTGGGCCCGGACCGTACGGAACGCCGCCTCGGGCAGGCCGGTGCGCCGGGCCAGCACGGCGCCGAGCCCTGCGGCCGGCGCGTGTCCCTCCAGGACGGCGATGTAGCCGACGAGGGCCAGCGGGTGGTGGTGTTCGGCCCAGTAGTACTGGGCACCGGTGAGCGCGGCGACGTCGGGCGGGGGGACGGCCCCGGTCACGGCCTGCGTGTCCACCCCGGCGGCGGTCAGGTCCTCCAGCAGCCAGGCGTCGTGGCCGGTCTCCTCCAGGACGTGGGCCCGCAGGTAGCGGGCAAGGGGGCTGCCGAGCGGGTCGGCGCCGCCTGATGCGGCCTGGTCCGCGAGTTCGGCGGCCCGTTCCATCAGCGGCACGGAGGCCCTGATCACCTGGTGCATCGTCACGAGGTAGGCCAGGTAACGGTCCCGTGGCCGGCCGGCCCGCCACAGAGCGGCGGTGGCGCCGTGCGGCCCCGCCTCGACCAGTGAGAGTTTGGCCCGGAGGCGGCCCGAGGCCGAGCCCGTGTTCACCGTAGGGCCTCCGGTTCGCCGGGCTCGGGCCGCTCCACCCAGGCGGCATACGCGGCGCAGCCGTGGGCGCGGACCAGAGCGGTGGGTCCGTGAGCGCGCCGGGCCCGCCCGACGGTGAGGTCCAGGAGGGCGCCGGCCGCCCCGGACGCGGTCCGTTCGGCGGCGGCAACGACGCCGGGAAGCGCGGGGAGCCGGCGGCAGGCGTCGCAGTAGGAGGCGGTCGGGGGCACGTCGGGGGCGTGGCGTGCCCTGAGGTGGAGGGGGCCGACGGTGCGGACCGTCCGCAACAGGGGTGAGTCGAGGGCGCGGGCGCGGACCGCGCCCCAGCTGTCCTCGGCGATGTGGCCGAGACGCAGATGCGGCGGCACGGGACGCCGGTCGACGGTGTGCTGGTTGCAGCAGGCCAGCACGGTCCCGTCGAAGGCGACCACCGGCCATGCGGCCATCGCGCAGGGCGCGGGGGCGGACGCGTCGTCCCCGACGACGGCACGTGCCGGACGTGCCCAGGTCGCGGCGCGGCCGAAGGCCCTGATCTCGTTGACCAGGACGGGCAGGGTGCCGCCGAACTCACGCTCGACGGCGGCGGTGGCCTCGGCCAGGTAGGGGTCATCAGGTCCGGTACCCGTCAGGTGGAGACTGACGCGCGTACCGGTGGTACTCAGGGCGCGCAGGGCGGCGAAGACGGCCGCGCGGGGCACTTCGCTTTCGTGGTGGAGGTCCAGGCTGGCGGAGAAGTGGTCGACGGCGGCAGCGGCGCGCAGCACGGCCCTCGGGACGCTCCGGGCACGGGCGAAGAACATGCCGCTGAGGACGGCGGTACGCGTCCCCTTCTCGCGTGCCGAGAGGGCGAGTTCGCGCACCAGGCCGGGCATGAGCAGGGGTTCGCCACCGGTCAGCATCATCACTTCCGGGCGGTCCCAGGGGGTGAACGATGCGACGAAACGCCGCAAATCTCCGGGGCCGGGCCGCTCGTTGGTGTCCGGACCCGAGCCGGTGGAGCAGTGGGCGCAGCTCAGCGGACAGCGGCGGGTGAGCGTGACGAGCACGCCGGCCGCCGGTTCGGGCCGCAGGCCGATGATCTCCGCGAGTCGCATACGTCACTCCTTCCGCCGCCTGCACGGCGGGCCAGGTCCGCACGGCGGGCCACACGGGCGTCACCCGTACCGCAGGAGCTTCGCGCGCCGGGGTTGGCGAACGGTCCGGAAGCGGTTGGCGAACGGTATGGGCCGAGGCCCGGGACGCGAGGGGCCCGGGCCGGGGAGGCGTCCGGGCTCCCGGCGGGGAGGGAGAAGCCCCCGCGGGCTGGGGGTTAAGCGATGCCATACCGGCGGCGAGGCGTTAGTCAGGACGGGTTTCCTAACGTTCTGGTCATCGGCGGGCCGACGGCACGCCGAAGCCGGTGAGGCGGTTCCCGCCCCCTCAGCGCATCCGACGCGACACCCCACAAGTGAACGGAGACCACCATGTCCGAGAAGACCAACCCCGAGTCCCCCGAGACCGTCGAGTCCCCCGAGGTCGAGGCGCACAGCGCGTCGGTCCTGGACCTGCAGGGCACCACCTCGGTGGACCAGGATCACATCGTCGACGGCAACTGCATCAGCGTCCTCAGCGTGGTCGAGAACCTGAAGTGACGTCCGGGCCGGGCGCCCGCCACCGCGTGGCGCCCGGCCGGCCAGATGGGGCGGCTCCGTACACACGGAGACCGCCCCGCCGGGCGTCACGGGCTCTCCACAGGGCGCCCGCCGCGTTCTCCGTGAGCCATCGCGACCCCGTTCTGACCTCACCCGACCCCACGGGAGCCGACCCATGACCGAGCCCGAGCCCGAGCGCGCGGTCGCGCTGCGCGCCAACCGAGACTTCCGGCTGCTCTGGCTGAGCGGCCTCTTCGCCGTGACAGGCACCCAGATGACGGCGCTCGCCCTGCCGTTGCTCGTACTGCGCGAGACTGGTTCGGCCGTGCAGGCGGGCGCCATCGGGACGGTCTCCGTCGCCTCCCTGCTGGTGACGATGCTGCCGGGCGGCGTGGTCGCGGACCGGGTGGAGCGGCGCCGGCTGATGCGGCTCTGCGACCTCGGCAGCCTCACCGTGGTGACGGCTCTGGTCGTCGCGGTGTGGAACGGGCACGCTCCGCTCACCCTGGTCCTGCTGGTCGCGGCGGCCGGCGCGGTGATCACCAGTCTCTACGGCCCCGCCGCGTTCGGGCTGATGCGCGCCGTCGTGCCGAAGGACCAGATGGGGACGGCGACGGCCCGGCTCCAGGCACGCACCGCTACCGCCCGGCTGGTGGGCCCACTAATCGGCGGGGCACTGTTCGGTGTCCATCCCGTGCTGCCGTTCCTCGCGGAGGCGGTCGGTCTGGCGCTCTCCACCCTGTGTGTCGCCCTGGTCCGTACTCGCTCACGCCCGGCGGCGCGCCCCGGGCGCGCCTTCAGCCGCCGCGAGCTGACGGCCGGTCTGGCCTTCCTCTGGCAGCTGCCCTACCTGCGGACGGTGCTACTGGTCTTCGGTCTCGGGATGAACTTCGGCTTCGGGGCGATGAGCTTCACCGCCCTGTCGGTCTTCTCCGACAGCGGCCGGTCGGGGGTGGGCGGCGGTCTGGTCGTGGCCTGCACCTCGGCGGGCGCGCTGGCGGGGGCGCTGTTGGCACCCCGGCTGCGGCCGGAGCGGCGTACCGCGCTGCTCGTCCCCGCCTCCTGCTGGCTGTGCGTGGCGACGGCCGGCGCGCTGGCGGTGACACGGGTGCCCCTGGTGGCCGGGATGCTGGTGATGGCCTGCATGTTCCTCTCCACGGTCGCCAGCATCGGCTTCCTCTCCACGCTGCTGGTGGTGACCCCGGACGACCGGGTGGGCCGGGTGCAGAGTTCGGCCGGGTTCCTCTCCTCGCTGGTGCAGCCGTTCGGGCCGCTGGCGGGCGGCGCGCTGCTCGGCGCCCTCGGCCCGGCCGGCGCTTTCACGGCGATCGGCACGGTACTCGCGGTCTCGGCCGCCGTGGTGACCTTCGCCCCGTCGGCCCGAGCGGTCCCCTCTTATGAAGCGACGGTCGTGGACGCCGAGGACGCCGAGGCCAAAGAGAGGCCCGGGAGACCGGACGCACCCCCGGCCGCCGCAGGGGATGTCCCGGGGACCGGCAGAGCGGACCCTGCGGCCGCCGCTCCCCCGCACTGACCCGGCCCGCTCCCCCTCCCCGGCAGAAAGGCGGCGGCCCGTGCCCGGCCTCCACCAGAACCAGCTCTACTCGCTCGCCGACCCGACGTACTACGAGACGCCCGCGCGGCTCCCCGACGAGGGGACCAGGTTCGCGCTGGACCGGCAGGCGGCACCACCCGGGTGGGGCAAGGCGCGCTCTGGACTGTGGACCGCACTGCGGCCCGACGGGGCGCCCGTCACCGAGCAGGGGTGGAAGATCCACGTCTCCACGGTCCCCGACGAGGCCGCCGCGACACTGCGGGAGACCGTGCGGATCTGCCTGCGCCACGGGGTGCCGGTCAAGTTTCTGCGCAGCCGCCAGGCACTCGCGCTGATGTCCGACAAGTACATGGCGCGCGGCAGCAGCGGCAAGTTCGTCACCGCCTACCCGCCGGACGAGCCCTCCTTCCTGCGGCTGGTGGCCGAGCTGTCGGCGGCTCTCGACGGCCGCCGCGGCCCCTACATCCTCAGCGACCTGCGGATCGGCGACGCTCCCGTCTACGTCCGGTACGGTTCCTTCACCGACCGCTGGTGCCGGACGGCGGACGGCGGCATGGTCCCGGCGCTGCGCGCCCCGGACGGGCGGCTGGTCCCCGACGAGCGCGACGTGGTCTTCCGGGTGCCACCGTGGGTGACCGTGCCGGCGGAGCTGGGCCCGCACCTGGCGGCCCGCGCGGCGGCCCGGGACGACGGCTTCCCCTACGTGGTCGAGCGCGCCCTCCAGTTCTCCAACGCGGGCGGCATCTACCTCGCCCGGCACCGCGGGACCGGCGAGCGGGTCGTGCTGCGCGAGGCCCGCCCGCACTGCGGCCTGGACTCGGCCGGCGACGACGCGGTCACCCGTCTGCACCGCGAGCACCGGGCCCTGCGACGGCTGGCCGGACTGGAGTGCGTGCCACGGGTGCACGGGGTGCGTACCGTCTGGGAGCACCACTTCCTGATCGAGGAACACGTCGAGGGGCGAACCCTCTTCGAGGAGATCGTCGCCCGGTACGCCCTGGTCCGCGGAGAGCGCTCCGACGCCGAACTCGCCGCCTACCGCGCCTGGGCGGACGAGGTGACGGACCGGCTGGCCTCGGCCCTGGCCGCCGTCCACGCCCGCGGCCTGCGCTTCGGCGACCTGCACCCCGCCAACATCGTGCTGCGTCCCGACGGCCGCCTGGTCCTCATCGACTTCGAGTACGCGACGGAGCTGGACGACCCGAGCCCGTTCGCGGGCGCCTTCGGCATGCAGGCTCCGGCGAGCACCGGGGGCGCGGAGGCCGACGCGTACGCCCTGTGGTCGACGTGGCTGCACATGCTGATGCCGCTCACCGAGATGGCGGGCCACGACCGCCGCAAGGCCCTCGTCCTGGAGCGCTGGGCCCGCGACCGCTACCGGCTCAGCCCGGACGCAGGCCCCCCGCGCCCGGCGCTGCTCTCCTCGGCCGCAGACCAGACCGACCCGGTGGCGGAGCTTCTGACGGGCCCTCAGCCGAACTGGCAGCGACTGCGCGTCATGCTGGTGGCCGGGATACGTGCCGCCGCCACGCCCGAGCGTCCCGACCGGCTCTTCCCCGGCGGGCCCGACGGGTTCGCCACCGGCGGCGTGTGCGCGGCGCACGGCGCGGCCGGAGTGCTGCACGCCCTGCGACATGTCGGCGCCGACGTTCCCCAGGAGTGGGTGCGCTGGCTCACCGAAGCATCTCTGCGGCATCCGCCTGAGCGCGCGGGCGGGCTCCTCGACGGCCTGCCCGGTACGGCGGCGGTCCTCGCCGTGCTCGGGGAGGGCGACGCGGCGGCGGCGCTGCTGGAGCGGGCCTCGGCCGCGCCCCCGCCGACGGGCGCGGACCTTGCCGCCGG
>NZ_JAJFAU010000152.1 GCF_022614595.1 Streptomyces sp. CNQ085 | reverse complement strand
CGGGGGGTACCGGGCGCGGCACCGGCCGGGGCGGCCCGTGCGGGCCCCGGGGTGTGCGCGGGTCGTGGCCGGGTGAGGTCTCAGGCGACACGGCGCAGCGCGTCGGCGGGGCGCAGCCGGGCGGCTCGCCAGGCTCCGAATGCTCCCGCGACGAGGCCGCCCGCGACGGCCAGCGTCACCGCCGACGCGATGACGCGGAGGTCGACGGGTGCGGTGAGCGCGATCTCCAGGGCTCGTTCTCCCTCCTGCCCCAGCAGTCGCGCGGCGCCACGCCCCGGTCCGCGGCCGGCGGCAGCCGCACCGGGAGCCGCCCCCAGCGACGCGGTCAGTGTCGGGCTGACGGCGGTCACCGCGTACGCGCCGGCGCAGCCGAGGGCGATGCCCAGCCCGCCGCCGAGCAGCCCGTTGGCCAGAGCCTCCCCCATCACCTGGCGGGTGACCCGGCCGCTGCGCCAGCCCAGCGCCTTGAGGGTGCCGAACTCGCGTACCCGGCGGCCGACCGCCGAGGACGTGAGCAGTCCGGCGACGAGGAAGGCCGCGGCCAGCACGGCGTAGGACAGCCATCTGCCGACGCCTTCGGCGAGGTCCGCGGCCGTGCCGAGGGAGCCGGAGACCGTCTTGGCCAGGTCCGCCGAGGTGGTGACGGTGGTGTCCGGGATCTCCTTCAGCACGGCCGCCTTCACGTCCTCGATCCGCTGGGAGTCGGTGGCCCTGACGTAGACGGTGGTGATCGTGTCCTCGGCGTCGGCGAGTTCCTGCGCGCGCGCCAGGGGGATGTAGACCTGGGCGGCGGGCTGTCCGCTGTCGGCTGTGGCGATGCCGACGACCTCGAAGCCGGTACCGGCCACGTCGAGGCTGTCGCCGACCGCGATGTCCTCGCTTTCGGCGTGTGCGCTGTCCACGACGGCGACATCGGCATCGGTCTCGTCCTCGCCGAAGCCGCGTCCGTCGGTGATGGCGGAGGAGGTCAGCGGGCCCAGGCCGGGTGTGCGGACATCGGTGCCGTAAAGGGTGTGGGTCTCGACCCGGAAGTCGGCGCCGCCTCCCTCGACCCGGTCGCCCTGTTCCCCCGGCCCGCCCCGGCCACGCAGTTCGCCCCGGGCGAACTCGCCGTCCACCGTGACGGAGTTCAGGGCCAGCCCGCCCACCGCCGCGGCCACGCCGTCCTGCTCCGCGATCGTGTCGACCGTGTCCGCGCCGAGAGTCTGGAAGCCCTGAACGACAAGGCGCTGGTTGCTCTGCTCCTCCCCCTCCTCCCCGGCGTCGAACCTGAAGCGGGGGCGCCGGGACTGTTCGCCCTCCTCCCGTGGTTGCTGCGCCTTGGTGACGGTCATGTCCGTGCCCAGGCCGTAGAGGGACTCCAGGACCTCGTCCTGGGCTTGTTTCATCCCGGTGGAGACGGAGCTGACGACGATGACCAGCGCGATGCCGAGCGCCAGTCCGGAGGCGACGAGAAGCGCCGCCTTTCCGCGGCGGCGCAACTCCCGCCGGAGGTAGGTGAGGAACATGCGCGAGAACGTAGGAACGCTCGCTGACGTTCGGCTGAGGGTCTGGTGAGAGACGCGTGAGAAGTCACCGCCCCCGTGGGGCCGGCGGGAGCGCGCTCCCGGCACGCCGAAGGCGGCGGGCGCGGCGTGTGGGCCGCGCCCGCCGCCTTCGCGGGGGCCGGTTCCGGCGGGGTCGGAGGAGCCGGGGAACGGGCGGGGGACCGACCGGCCGTCAGAGGGCGGATCCGGCCTTCCAGTCCTCCCAGGCCATGTTCCAGCCGTTGAGCCCGTTGTCCGGGGCGATCTGCTTGTCGGGCGAGTTCTTGACCACGACGACATCGCCCAGGAGCGAGTTGTCGTAGAACCAGGCACCGTCCTGGCCGGGGTCGTCCGCGCCCTGGACGTCGTTCAGGCCGACGCAGCCGTGGCTGGTGTTGACGCTGCCGAAGACCGAGTCGGCGCCCCAGTAGTTGCCGTGGATGAAGGTGCCGGAGGTCGACAGGCGCATGGCGTGCGGCACGTCGGGGATGTCGTACTCGCCCTTGCCGTCGTCGTCGGTGAAGCCGACGGTCGCGCCGTTCATCCGGGTCTCCTTGTACTTCTCGGATATCACCATCTGACCGTTGTAGGTGGGGGTCTCGGGCGCGCCCGCGGAGATCTTGAAAGTCTTGACGGTCCTGCCGTCCCTCACGACCTCCATGGTCTTGGTGTTCACGTCGACGGTGCTGACCTGCGAGCGGCCGACGGTGAAGCTGAAGCTCTTGTCCTGGACGCCGGTGATGCCGTCGGCGCCCTCGACACCGTCGAGGTTGAGGTCGACGGTGACCTTGGAGCCGGACGTCCAGTAGTCCTTGGGACGGAAGTCCAGGCGGGTGTCGCTGAACCAGTGGCCCACGACCTCCTGGCCACCGGTGGTGTTGACCTCGATCGCGGCCTGGACGTCCTTCTTGTTGGTGATGCCCTTGTCGAAGTTGAGGGAGACGGGCATGCCGACGCCGACGGTCGAGCCGTCCTCGGGCGTGAAGTAGCCGATGAAACTGTTGCCGGGCGAGACCGTGGTGAAGGAGGAGTTCTCCAGCACCTTGCGGCCGTCGGGGTCCTCGGCCTCGGCGGAGATCGTGTACCGGGTGGCGCGCTCCAACTGGCCGTCGGGCTTCCAGCCGCTGCCGTCGGAGGCGAGGGTGCCCTCGACCTCCTGGCCGGTCGCGGCGGCCTTCATGGTCACCGAGGTGAGTTTGCCGCCCTCCACCCTGACCTGGGCCGCGTGGATGCTGGCGTTGTCCGCGCCGTCCTTGGGCGTGATGAGTATTCGGGCGTCGGAGGACTTCTCCGCCGCCGCCCTGTCCACCTGGGCCTGGCCCTTCTCCGGCTCCTTCGAGGACTCCGCGCCGGGTCCGCCGCCGCTTCCCTCGCCCCCGCACGCCGACAGTGTGAGCACTCCGCCGAGCAGTGCGGCCGTCGCCGCGATGCCCCTGCGGCGCTTGCCGTCCCTCATCACACGCTTCTCCATCCGCTCACGAACCCCTGGCTCCCCGTTCCGCGCCCCACGCCGTCCGGTGAGGGCGAGGCGGGACGTCCACCCCGTGGCCGTATCCACGAGAACGCGAGGGAGCCGTGACCCGTTCCACCCAGGGTAGGACTGTGGGGTAAGACACCCGTCGGTCACCAGGGGTTGCACTGGTGGACGAGGAATTCCCCGGCTGTTCCGGATCGTTACCGGCAGGCCGCTCCCCGTGACAGCCGATCACATCACAGCACTTTCCTTCCGCCGCAGGACTTATGCGGCAACGTGACCGATTTCTCATGAGGTGGCCGGGCAACGGAGGCCGCCCCGCGACGGCGGCACTTCCCGCGGCCCCCTCCCCCTCGTTAGCATCGGTCGCAGCACCGCCGATCCGCTGCACCGCCGATCCGCTGTACCGAGGGGGCTTTCCCGTGCGAGCACACCGTCGACCGCTGGTGACCGCCGCCGTCGCGGGCGGCCTCCTGTGCGGTCTGTGGTTCGTACCGTCCGCGAACGCCACCGGTGAGGGCGAGCCGGCCGGAGCCCCGGTCTCCCGTGCGCAGGCCGGGGCCCAGGCCCGGACGCAGACCGGTTCCGGGGGCGAGGTGCTGCTGGCCGACACCGGTAGCTTCGACACCACGCCCTACCTCGTCGGCGGTCTCGGCTTCCTCGGCGCGGGCGCCGCCCTGCTGGTCAACGCCCGCGCACGGGCCGGCCGCGAGGGGCTCACGCCAGCGGCCCGGTGACGGCCTCGACCGCCGCCACCAGCCCTCCCGTGCGGACGAACGCCTCCGCCGCCGCCAACTCCGGCGCCAGATAACGATCTTCCCCCGGACCCCGTACCCCGGCCTCGCGCGCCGCGGCCACCGCCGCGGAGGCGGCGGGCGAGGGGGTCAGCCCGTCCGCCGCGCGCAGCTCGACCGCGCGAGCCGCGGCGCACAGCTCCACGGCTACCACGCGGGTCAGCCCGTCGACGGCGGTGCGCAGCTTGCGGGCGGCCGACCAGCCCATCGAGACGTGGTCCTCCTGCATCGCCGAGGACGGGATCGAGTCCACCGAGGCCGGGACGGCCAGCCGCTTCATCTCGCTCACCAGCGCGGCCTGGGTGTACTGGGCGATCATCAGCCCCGAGTCCACCCCCGCGTCGCCCGCCAGGAAGGGCGGCAGCCCGTGGCTGCGGGCGCGGTCCAGCAGCCGGTCGGTGCGGCGCTCGGCGATGGAGGCCAGGTCGGCCGCGGCGATGGCGAGGAAGTCCAGCACGTAGGCGACCGGAGCGCCGTGGAAGTTGCCGTTGGACTCCACCCGGCCCTCCTCGGGGAGCACCACCGGGTTGTCCACGGCCGCGGTCAGTTCCCGCTCCGCGACGGCTCGGGCGTGCGCCAGGGTGTCGCGCCCGGCGCCGGCGACCTGGGGCGCGCAGCGTACCGAGTAGGCGTCCTGTACGCGCGGGGCGTCGTCCTGGTGGTGACCGGTGAGACCGGAGCCGGCCAGGATCTTGAGCATGTTGGCGGCGGAGGCGGCCTGGCCGGGGTGCGGGCGGACGGCGTGCAGCTCGGGCGCGAGCAACCGATCGGTGCCCAGCAGCGCCTCCAGGGTGAGGGCGGCGGTGATGTCGGCGGACGTGAACAGCCGGGCGAGGTCGTCGCAGGCCATGACCAGCATGCCGAGCATGCCGTCGGTGCCGTTGAGGAGGGCCAGCCCCTCCTTCTCCCGCAGCTCGACGGGGGCCAGCCCGTGCTCGGCCAGCAGCTCGGCCACCGGCCGCACCCGCCTGTCGGGCCCCTCGGCCTCACCCTCGCCCATCAGGGCCAGCGCGCAGTGCGACAGCGGCGCCAGGTCGCCGGAGCAGCCGAGTGAGCCGTACTCGTGGACGACGGGTGTGATGCGCGCGTTGAGCAGGTCCGCCATGGCGCGGGCCGTCCCGGGCCGCACCCCGGTGCGGCCAGAGGCCAGCGTCTTCAGCCGCAGGAACATCAGCGCCCGCACCACCTCGCGCTCCACGCGCGGGCCCATGCCCGCGGCGTGGGAGCGGACGATGTTGCGCTGGAGCCGCACGCGCAACTCGGCGGGAATGGGTCGGACGGCCAGGGCACCGAAGCCGGTGGAGACGCCGTAGACGGGGTCGGGGGACGCGGCCAGGTCGTCGACGACCCGGCGGGCGGCGGCGAGGGCGGCCAGCGCCTCGTCGGACAGTTCGACGCGGGCCAGGCCGCGGGCGACGGCGACGACATCCTCGGCGGTAGTGCCGGAGGGGCCGATCACCACACGGTTCTGCATATCCATATTCAGGAACACTAAAGAGTGAATCGAATTCTGTCACGACCCTGCCGGGCCGGACCGCACGCCCTGCCGGACCCGCGTAAGCCACCGGACCCGCGTGCGGACGCTCACACGTCCAGGCCGCGCAGCCGACGGCGGTCGCCGGGGGCTCCGATCCGTCCCTGCTCGGCCCGGTCCGCCAGGCGGACCACGGCGTCACCGGGGCCCTCGGGGCCTTCGGCCGCCCCAGCGCCCTCGCGCCCGGCCACCACCGGCTTGTCGGTGCGGGCGGCCTTGGCCCGGTACTGGGCCGCGTCGGCGAGGCGGAACAGCCGGCGGGCCGAGCGGACCGGGCCTATCGGGTCGCCCGTCGAGGCGACTCCGCAGGCCACTCCCTGTCCCGTCTCCAGCTCCGCGGCCCGCAGGCACACCTCGTCCGCCACCCGGACCACCTCGTCCGCCGGCGGCCCCACCGCCAGCAGGCAGAACTCGTCCCCGCCCAGCCGGGCGGCCAGGGTGCCCGGAAGCATCGCGCCGCACAGGGACAGCACCGAGGCGAAACGTTCCAGCAGCCGGTCACCCGCCTCGTGGCCCAGCACGTCGTTGACCCTCTTGAGCCCGTTGACGTCGCAGACCAGCAGGCTGACCACCGTCCCGTCCGCGCGGTGCCGCTCCAGTGCCTCCTCCAGCCGGACGTCCACCGCCCGGCGGTTCGCCAGGCCGGTGAGGGGGTCGGTGAAGGCCAGCAGGCGCACCTCCTCCAGCCGCTCGGTCTGGGCGATCCCGGCCGCGATCACCGACGCCAGCGCCTCGGCGAAGTCCGCGTCGGCCCGGTCGAAGACCGGCCGCCCGATCTCGCGCGCCACGTACAGCTCACCCCACGCCCGCCCGTCCACGACGACCGGTGCGACCACGCAGCAGCCCCGCCCCCGCCGGCGCAGCGCCGGCGGCCGGGTCTCCCGGGGTGCCGCGGGGCCGTACCGGGAGACCCGGCTCCCGCCGTCGGCCGTCTCCACCCAGGCACGCGTCCCGGCCCCCGGGCCCGCGCCGCGGCACAGGCCCGTGATTTCGGGGAAGTCGTGGATCGGGTACGTCTCGTCCTCGGGGAACTCCTCCTCGTCCCCGCGACGCTCGCCGGTGTTCACCAGCACCCGCAGCAGACCGCGCTCGCGCTCCCAGACGGACAGGGCCGCGAAGGAGCCGTCCAGCGCGGCCCGCGCGCCCTCGGCGGCGGTGCGGGCGGCATCGCGCAGGGTGTGGGCGGCGGCCATCTCCTGCGCCAGCCCCACCACGGTCCTCAGCCGCGCGTCGTCACCCATGCCGTACCCGATCCACACGACCCAGGTTATGGGCCCTCGCTCCGGGTCGCCGACCGGTGCGCACCGGCCCGCTCCGGCTTCACCGGGCTCGTGCCCGCTCGTGGCCGGGTCACTCCCCCGGCCATCGCGGGGCCCGCTTCTCGTTGAAGGCCGCGACCCCCTCGGCCCGGTCGCCGGAGAACGCCACCGAGCGCCAGGCGGCGTCCTCGACCTCCAGACCGCCGCGCAGATCCATCCCCCATCCGGTGCGCAGCGCCCGCTTGGCCGCACGCAGACCCGCCGGGGAGTTGACCGCGATGCGCCGGGCCAGCTCCAGCGCCTCGGCCCGGTCCTCGCCGCGGGCCGCCAGGAGGTCGACCAGGCCCAGCTCACGGGCCTCCTCGGCCTCCACCCTGCGCGCGGTGAAGATCAGCTCGGCGGCGCGGGCCGCGCCCACCCGACGCGGCAGGAGCTGGGTGCCGCCGCCACCGGGGATCACCCCGACCGACACCTCCGGAAGGCCGACCACCGCGGTGGGGTCCGCGACGATCAGGTCGCAGGACAGCGCCAGCTCGAAGCCGCCGCCCAGTGCGAACCCGTGCACGGCCGCGATCACCGGCACCGGCAGCTCCAGCACCCCGGTGTAGGCGGCGCGGGCGTACGGCCGCTGCCGGGACAGGTCGGCGTCGCTGAGGGAGTTGCGCTCCTTCAGGTCCGCGCCCACGCAGAACGCCCGCTCGTGGGTGGAGGAGAGCACCACGGCGCGCACCCGCCGGTCGCCGGCGAGCGCGGCGCAGGCGTCCCCGATGTTGCGGGCCATCTCGGTGGAGACGGCGTTCATCGCCTTCGGCCGGTCCAGCACCAGCTCGGCGACGTGTCCGTCCGGCTCCCGCCGCACCGCGACCCACTCGCCGAACCGCTCCTCGCCCACGCCCTCGTGCACGCTCACGTCGTCCACACAGCCCTTCCGGTTAACGATCGCTCACTGGTGTACGGGCGCATCATGCCATCCGCCCCGCCCGGCGGGTCCAGGGGCGAGCGGTCAGTAACCGGGAGCGCGGCGGGTCAGCAGCCAGGGCTCGATGACGCCGAGACCGCGCACCGGGCGCTGGTAGAGGGGCTGGAACGCGAAGCGGTACGCCGCGTCGGCGCCCGTCTCCTTCTCCGACTCCGGCGCCTCCCCCGCGGCCACCAGCTCGGCGCGCAGCGCGCCGTCCACCAGCACCGTGTCCTTGGGCGCTATCGAGGTGAGCCGGCTGGCCAGGTTGACCGTGTTGCCGAACACATCGCCCATCCGGGTGGTGACCGTACCCAGGGCCATGCCCACCCGCAGCTCCGGCATCGTCGCGTCGTTGGCCAGGGTCTCGATCAGCCGCAGCCCGATCTCGGCCGCGGTGCCCGCCTCGTCGGCGACGTAGAGCACCTCGTCGCCGAGCGTCTTGATCAGTCGGCCGCCGTGCGCGGCGACCAGGTCGGCCGCGGTGGTCTCGAACGCCTCGACCAGCTCGCCCAGCTCCTCCTCCTCCAGCCGGCGCGTCAGCCGGGTGAAGCCGACCAGGTCGGCGAAGGCGACCGCCAGGCGGCGGTCCACCATCTCCTCGTCGTCGGCCGCCTGCACCACCCGGCCGGTGGCGGCGGCCAGCTGCCGCCGCCAGACGTAGACCAGGAACTCCTGGAGTTCCGGCAGCAGCAGCTCGACCAGCGGGTAGGCCACCTCGGTGCGGGTCATGCCCGGCTCGGGCGGCTCGGTCAGCCCCTCCAGGAAGGAGTCGATCTGCCATTCGGCCAGCCGCGCGGTGGTCTGCCCGGTGGACCGCGCCACCTGCACCGCCATCGCCTCACTGAGCAGTCCCGCCTCCACCAGACCGGCCAGCCGCCGCAGCGCGATCACGTCCGTCTCCGTGAGCGCCCTGGCCTGGCCGATGTCGGCGAAACCCATAGCCCGCCAGAAGCGGGCGGCCAGCTCCATGGGGACGTCGGCGGCGCGGGCCGCCTGGAAGGGCGTGTACTGCCGGCCCGCGCCGAGGATCAGCTGCTCGATGCGGAGCGCGAGGGGGTCCTCCTCCGGATGGGCCGGTTCATGGGCCGCCTCACCGTCCGTCGTCGGCTCTTCGGCTGGGGTGCCCGAGTCGTCCACTGCCCTTCCGTTCCACTCACTGCCGCCGCGCCCGCCGCGCTGGGTCGCCTCAACGATACGGCAGGTGTGCTCTGGCTCACTCTCCCGGCGACCGCCCCCGCGCTTCCTCCGGACCGGGCCTGAGGTGCACGATGTCACCCGCGCCCACCGGCTGCTGCACGCCTTCGCCGCCGGCCAGGACCAGCCGCCCGGCGTCGTCCACCGCGACCGCCTCGCCCAGCAGCTCGCGCTCCCCGGGCAGCACCGCGCGCACCCGCCGACCCAGCGTGACGCAGCCCGAGGTGTACGCCTCGCGCACTCCGCTCGCCTCCGGATCACCGACTGCCTCCCGCCAGCGGCCGTACCACTCCTCCACGGAGCGCAGCACCGCGCGCAGCAGGGTGTCGCGGTCGGTGACACGCGCGCCCGCCAGGGCCAGGGAGCCGGCCCCGGGCACCGGCAGCTCCTCCTCGCGCAGCGTGGCGTTGAGGCCGATACCCAGCACCACCGCGGCAGAGCCGCCGGGGCGCTCGACCCGCTCGGAGAGGACGCCGCCGATCTTGCGCTCCTCGTCCCCGGAGCGCACCAGGACGTCGTTGGGCCACTTCAGCACCACGTCCGCCCCGGCGGTGCGGGACAGGGCGGAGGCGGTGGCGACCCCGGCCAGCAGCGGCAGCCAGCTCCACCGGTCGGCGGGCGCGGTGGGCGCCAGCAGCACGGAGAGGAAGAGCCCCGAGCGGGCGGGCGCCGTCCAGGTGCGCTCCAGCCGCCCGCGCCCGGCGGTCTGCCGCTCGGCGACGAGCACCTCCCCCTCCCGTGCCTCGCCGCGGACGGCCCGCGCGGCGAGATCGGTGTTGGTGGAGCCGGTGGAGTCCACCACCTCCAGGGAGGTCCACAGCGATGCGGGCCGCACCAGCGCACGGCGCAGCGAGGCGGCGTTCAGCGGGGGCCGTTCCAGGTCCGACCAGGGACTGTCCGGCGGGTCGTTCGGTGTCATGCAAGACAGATTAGGTGTGGCAAACGCCGCACCGCCGGATCACTCCCGCGCCGATACGCTACGAGTCGGTAGCCAGACGCCACGACGAGGAGCCGCAGCCCGTGTCCGAGCAGCAGAGCCCAGCCCCCGAGGACCAGGATCGTCACACGACCGCGGGCAGGATCGCGGATCTGCGGCGGCGCATCGAGGAGGCCACGAACGCGGGTTCGGCGCGCGCGGTGGAGAAGCAGCACGCCAAGGGCAAGCTGACCGCCCGCGAGCGGATCGAACTGCTGCTGGACGAGGGGTCGTTCACGGAGCTGGACGAGTTCGCCCGGCACCGCTCGACCAACTTCGGCCTGGACGCCAACCGCCCCTACGGCGACGGTGTCGTCACCGGCTACGGCACGGTCGACGGCCGCCCGGTGGCCGTCTTCTCCCAGGACTTCACCGTCTTCGGCGGCGCGCTGGGCGAGGTCTACGGTCAGAAGATCGTCAAGGTGATGGACTTCGCACTGAAGACCGGCTGCCCGGTCATCGGCATCAACGACTCCGGCGGCGCCCGCATCCAGGAGGGCGTGGCCTCGCTGGGCGCGTACGGCGAGATCTTCCGCCGCAACACCCACGCCTCCGGTGTGATCCCGCAGATCTCCCTGGTGGTGGGCCCGTGCGCGGGCGGCGCGGTCTACTCCCCGGCGATCACCGACTTCACGGTGATGGTCGACCGGACCTCGCACATGTTCATCACCGGCCCCGACGTCATCAAGACGGTCACCGGCGAGGACGTCGGTTTCGAGGAGCTGGGCGGCGCCCGCACCCACAACTCCACCTCCGGCGTGGCGCACTACCTGGCCTCCGGCGAGGAGGAGGCGGTCGAGTACGTCAAGGCGCTGCTGTCGCACCTGCCCTCCAACAACCTCTCCGAGCCGCCCGCCTTCCCCGAGGAGGCGGATCCGGAGACCTCGGAGACCGATCTCGAGCTGGACACGCTGATCCCGGACTCGGCCAACCAGCCGTACGACATGCACGGCGTGATCGAGCACGTGCTGGACGACGGAGAGTTCCTGGAGACCCAGCCGCTGTTCGCGCCGAACATCCTCACCGGCTTCGGCCGGGTGGAGGGCCACCCGGTCGGGATCGTCGCCAACCAGCCGATGCAGTTCGCCGGCTGCCTGGACATCGACGCCTCCGAGAAGGCCGCGCGCTTCGTGCGCACCTGCGACGCCTTCAACGTCCCCGTGCTGACCTTCGTGGACGTGGCGGGCTTCCTGCCCGGCACCGACCAGGAGTACGGCGGCATCATCCGGCGCGGCGCCAAGCTGATCTACGCCTACGCCGAGGCGACGGTGCCGCTGATCACCGTGATCACCCGCAAGGCGTTCGGCGGCGCGTACGACGTGATGGGCTCCAAGCACCTGGGCGCCGACCTCAACTTCGCCTGGCCCACCGCCCAGATCGCGGTGATGGGCGCGCAGGGCGCGGTCAACATCCTGCACCGCAGGACGCTGGCGGCCGCGGGGACGGACGAGGAGCGCGAGGAGCTGCGGGCCGGGCTGACCGCCGAGTACGAGGACACCCTGCTCAACCCGTACGTGGCCGCCGAGCGCGGGTACGTGGACGCCGTGGTGGTGCCCTCCGAGACGCGCCGCCACATCGTGCGGGGGCTGCGCTCGCTGCGCAACAAGCGCGAGTCGCTGCCGCCGAAGAAGCACGGCAACATCCCGCTCTGACCACCCTGCCCCCTGTGACCAGCCTGACCGCTCCGAACACCCTGACCGCCCGCGACAGCGAGGAGACCGTGACGTGATCAAGGTCGTACGCGGCAATCCGACCCCCGAGGAACTGGCCGCCGCCCTGGCGGTGGTGCGCACCCGGGCCGCGGCCCTCGCCGC
>NZ_JAJFAU010000151.1 GCF_022614595.1 Streptomyces sp. CNQ085 | reverse complement strand
AGCCGTGTCCGTGCCCGGCGGCTCCGCCGTGCGCTACCGCGCCGCGCCGCGATGGCCTCCGGGAGCCGCCGGACGGTGAAGTCGACCATGCGGGCCAGGTGTCCGGGCGCGGGCGGCTCGTACGGGTAGTCGACCGCCGTGGCGATGTCCTCCGCGTGGATCCAGCACGCGAACGCCCGCCCGGCCAGTGCGTCGTGCAGCGGACGCCGGAACTCGGCGAAGTCCACCGGCAGGCCGGCATCGTGGGCGCGCAGGGCCGCGGTGCGCACGATGTTCCGGGTCTGGGTGCGCCACTTGTTCCGCACGAACGGCGGCCCGTGCGCGCGGCACCGCTCGACCGCCGTCTCCGTGCGGTCGCCCACGGTGCGCGGGGCGCCGGGACCGAGGGGGTCGTCCAGTCCGAGCGCGGTGGCTACCAGGCCGTCCACCGAGCCGAGGTGGGCGAGGACCCCGCACAGCGTCAGCGTGCGCTCGCCCGTCGCCCAGCGCAGCAGGACCGGGGCACCCCACTCCGCCTCGCCCATGTCGCACAGCAGCGCGTCGAGCCGCGCGGTCTCCGCGTCGTAGGGCGCCACCCACTCCGGCCGCGGGGTGTCGGCCGGGCGCCGGCGCAGGCACTCGTCCAGTACCCGTGAGCGCAGCAGCGGGTCCGGATCCAGGCTCTCCTCACGGTGCATCAGCCCCACGGCGTCCCGCAGCCGCCGCGCCTCCTCGGCGCAGGGCGGGCACCGGGGCAGGTGCGCCTCGACGGCAGCGGTCTCCTCGGGCGAGCACACCGCCAGGGCCCATACGCCCAGCAGGGACTTCAGGGCGAGATGCTCGTCGGGCGGCGTGCCGGCCCCTCCGCCGTCCCCGCCGCCCCCCGGCGCCGACGCCGGTCCGGACTCCCGGTCTCCGGCGGGGCTCACGAGGCCTTCCCCGAGCCGTTCTCCGCGGCTGTGGAGAGCAGTTGCAGGCCAAGCCTCAGCCGCCGCCGCGCCTCGTCCTCGCTGACGCCCAGTTCGGCCGCGGCCTCGCGGTAGTCCCGGCGCCCGACGTACGCCAGCTCCAGGGCCGTCCGCAGCGGGCCGGGCATGGCGGTGACCATGCGGTCCGCGCGGGCGGCGGCGGACGCGGCGCGGATCCGCTCCTCCAGCCGGGCCCGCGACTCCGGGTCGAGGCGGCTCTCGTCCAGGCAGCGCAGCGCCCGCACCCGGGTGAGCTCGGTCAGCCACGAGCGCAGCGAGCCGTGCTCCGGCCGGTATGCCCCGGGGTCCGCCCAGACCTCGGCGAAGACCTCCGCCACGATGCGGTCCGCGGCGTCCTCGTCGTCCAGGAAGCGGTGGGCGAGGCCGCGCACCACGGACGCGTGCCCGTCGTACAGCTCGGCCAGCGCGGACTCCTCCCCCCGCACCAGCCGCCGTCGTATCCCGTGGTCCCGGTGAGGACGTGTCGTGCCGGATGTCCCGTCGGGCGTCTCGTTCGGCATCCTCCACCCCCAGCCTGCGCTCGTACCGAGCGTAGGGGGAGAAGCCGGCGGGAGGCCTCACCTTTGCGACGGGTGTGCTTCTCCACACGGTCGCACACGGTCGCGGGCCGGTCACTTCATGCGTCTTCGCGGTGATCGGAGAGGTTCGCTCCTGTCCGGATCCGGTGGGTGTTACGCGGGTGTGACCGGAAGTCGGGAGAGGCGGAGACCCGGTTCGGCATAGGGTCGAGGTCTACAGGTGTCGTGACGGTGTCCGGCGGGAGCGGCCGGTGAGAGGGAGGGGCGGGGAGAGGAAGCGTTCCGGTCGGTGTCGGCGGATGAAGGGACTGCGAGCACGTGTCGTTGAAGGTGATCGGGGAGGACCGGGGGGAGTGGGCCGTGCTGCGGGTGTCGGGTGAGCTGGATCTCGTCACCTCTCCCGTGGTCCGCCAGCATGTGCACGACGCCGTGGCCGACGGCCGCCGCAACCTCGTACTGGACCTGTCGCAGGTGCTGTTCTGCGACTCCAGCGGCGTCGGCGTCCTCATAGCCTCGCGCCGGCTGATGCGCTCGTGCGCGGGCCGCCTCCGGCTGATCCTCCCGGCCCAGGGTGCGGTGGACGGCTCCCACGTCAACCGGGTCCTCGCGGCGCTCGGCGTCCGCCGGCTCTTCGACTGCTACCCGGACCTGGACGCGGCGGCCGACGAAGCCGCCGACCCGCTCAGCGCCTGACCTCTCCCGCCCGCGCGGATACGGCGCCGCCATCACTTCCACGGCCCGAGCCGATCGAGGAAATCACGCGGAGGAGGAGCCGACGCCCCCGGGCGCGTCCGGTGGCACACCGCGGCGGACCCGCCTCGTTCCGGGGCCCGTGCCGCCCGCCGGGCTCGGATGTTCGACTCCCCGGTCCGGACGTCGCACAGTATGCGGTGCCACTACTCCTTTGCGCCGGAATATGCCTGAAGCGCTTGTTGCCGCGACGCCGCTTACAGCACTCTGTGCGGCACCAGGAGAACGGACAGTGTCCTCGCGTCGGCGTGAGGCCGTACGGACCCGGGCCATGGACGGTGTGAAGGGTGCAGATGCTTCAGGTGCGGCTGGAGGTCGGAAGCGACCCCGAGGAGGTGGGCAGAGCCCGCAGGTGGGCCCGGTCGAGACTGGCCGGATTCGGCCTGGAACCGGACGACTGCATGGTGGAGACGCTGGTGCTGCTGGTATCGGAACTGGTGACCAACGCAGTCGTCCACACCGGGCGTCCCGCTGTGCTGCGCATGCTCCTCTCCGGGTGCCTCGTGGCGGGGGGAGGGACGGTACGGATCGAGGTCGCCGACACCAGCAGCAGTCCCCCGCTGCGGCGGCCGGCCGAGGGCGAAGCCACCGGCGGTCGCGGCCTGGAACTGGTGGGCGGACTCGCCGACCGCTGGGGCTGGCTCAGGGAGGGCACGGGCAAGCGCATCTGGTGCGAACTGGACCGCGGCAGCGGCGCGTCGGCCGAGAGCGCGGACGCCCGGGGCACCGGGGACCCCGGAAGGGCCGCGGTCCGCACCGCCCCGCGGGACGCCCACGACGGACCGCGCGCCCAGCCGGTCCGCACCTGACACCGCGCCGCGCGGTCCGTGTCCGGCGGAACATCCAGCGCCGCCCGGAAACGCAGCCGGAGCGAGGCCGGGGCAAGGCCGCCATGCCGGAACCGGCCTCCACGGCCATCCGTTCCACCGGCGGATCGCCGCTCTCCAGCGGGTGCCGGGCGCGCTCGACCCGCTGCCGGGCGAGCCATCGGGGCCAACTCGTCCCGACCTCCTCGCGGAAACGGCGGGTGGAGGTCCGACGCTCATCGTCTCCCGGCCGGCCGGTGCCCTCGGTGTAAGGGCCGTTCCAGATCGCTCAGTGCCCGGGCGCACGTCCTGCCCGGGGCACGGGCCCCCGGTTCCGGGGAGGGGCGCCGCACGTACCGCGCCTGCCCGTCCTCGCCGTCTCCACGTCGCTCACCCCGTTGACGAGCACGGGCAGGGGCGCACCTCGGGCACTGGCGGCAAGGGCGTGTCCGAAGCACCCCGGCCACTCGCCCATCTCGGCCGGCGACGCCCACCGCACAGGTGGCAGGGTGCGCGTCCGGGAGGGCAGCCGCACCAGCATGCGGGCCCGTTCCTCCCTCACGACTCCCCCGTCCAACACGACATGCAGCGTGTCGGGCTCCCCGCCGGACCTCCCGCCCGGCGCGTGGTCGAGAGCCAGTACGCGGGCCAGACGCAGCACCAGGCCCGTCTGTCGCGCCAGCGCCAGCGCCCCCGCGTCGGGAATCGCCTCCCCTTCGGACACCTCGGCCCCCGGCAGCGACCATGTGCCTGTGGACGGATGCCTGACCGTGAGTACGCGTGGCGTGTCCGCGCCCTCGCAGAGCACCAGGACCGATACCCGAATCCGTCTCATCGTGATTCCTCCCGTGCCCCGTGAGGGGCGATCAACTGTTCGAGTGGTGTCGGATCTCCGCAGAGGCCGGCCCGGGAGCCCGTATCGCCGGCGCCGCGCTCCCTCCGGGACACCGAAGGCGGCGTCCGTGTCCGGACGCCGTGTGCTCCGGTGCCGCACGTGTCACAGGACCGTGCGCGTCATCGCCGCCGTGCCTCGCGCGGGTGGTTGCGTATCTCCGCGTCCGCCTCGGACGCCGCCGACACGTCGCCCCTGTCCTCCGCCGCGTGGCGCTGTTTCGCCAGCGCCGCGCACACGTCGCAGTCGGGAGCGGGGTCCGGGGGCGGAGATGGAAGCCGCGGATGCACGGCCCCCGACGTCGTCGGCCTCGCTGCGCTCATTCTGTGTTCCCTCCCATCGATTGTCCGTCCGGCGGAGATTTTCTCCCGACGGGAGGGGGGAATCCGCTTTCTATTCGCGTTGTGGATTAAAGATCAAGAACGGCAGGCGGCCGCCCACGCGGCCAGCTTTTCTCTGGCCGCGTCATCGAAGAGGGCGCTCTTTTCGTATCCGGAGAACTCGTCCAGATAACTTTGGACATCCCGGCCGTCGTGGAGGAAAAGACTGCCGGAGGTCGTCTCGATGGTGACCAGCGTCGAGTCGTAGACGGTGAAAGTGCTCAGCGGGACGCGCTGAGTGGGCTCGCCCACGGGGAGCACGCCGATGCGCACGTTCGGCAGATGGGAGAGGGAGGCCAGCCGATCCATCTGCTCGGCCAGGGCCGGCGGAGCGACGACGGGCCAGCGGACCGCCTGCTCGGTCAGTATGAAGGTGAACCGCTTGGCGGTGTCGTACAGGACCGCCTGTCTCTCCAGCTTTCCGGCCGCGGCCCTGCTCGTGTCCGCCGACGAGTGGGCAAGACTCGCCCGTACGTACTCCGGTGTGGCCAGCAGTCCGGTCACCATCGACAGCAGGAAGTACCGCATGTGGACCGAGGACGCCTCCAGGGCCTTCAGCTCCGCTTGCCTGGTTGCCAGCCCCTTGCGGCGCAGCTCCCGCAGGTTCCGCCACTCCGTGTTGGCCTGCCGGGCGAGTGCCGAGATCTCCTCGATCGCCTTGGGCGGCGCGTCGAGTGCTCTCAGGATCTGCCTGATGTCGACGAGAGAGGGCCGCACCTTGCCGCTCTCGATACGGCTGACCTTGGACTGGGACATGTTGCAGCGAGCGGCGAGCCGGACCCCGGAAAGCCCGGCCCGCTTGCGCAGGTCTCGGAGTAGCTTCGCCAGCTCCTGTCCGGATCGGCCGAGCTGTCCAGGATCGAATGTCACTCGCCCGCGTACTCCAGGAAGGGAACCGATTCGGCGACCGCGATGCGCTGATGTTCCAGGAACGGTGCGGGGTCGTCGTCGTATGTCTCCCGGCCGATCTGCGTTCCGTCCTCCCGGTATCTCATGAGTACGACTCTGGAGCGGTCGAACAGCCAGAAGTCCTGAACTCCCGGCAGGGGGTTGTCCCTGTCGGTGACATCGAGGATTCGGATGTCCTCGCCGGCCGCCACGTGCGGCGCGTAGTACCGGGAGAACTCGAAACGCAGATACTCGGAAAGCGGGCGGGTGACGATGTGGACGCGCCCCTTTTTCTTCCCCTCTCTCCGCAGCCGTTTCAGGTCTTCGGTGTACGGGGACGAGTAGGCGCGCGGGTCGACCCGTTTGCCCGCTCGGAAGGCGGCCAGCTCCTCCGCCTCCTGCGGCACGGTGTACCGCGGTAGTGTCTCGAGCCTCCATGCCTCCGACCGAAAACCTCGAAGAACCGCTCTCCAGTTCTCACCGTCCAAGAGCACGGACAGCCTCCAGGAAAACGCTTTCAGGAATCTCGACCAGCCCTTCCCCCCGTGGCGGCGTGAACGCGTCGGTCAGATATCCCTGCACGACGAGTGTTCCTCGCTCTGTGCGGTACACATTCGGACAGTCGTCCTCTCCGCACTCGCCGTTTCCGTTGCCGGTAAGCCGGGTCAGTTCCTCGCGTGCCATGCGAAACCCCCTGATCCGCAACCCCTGGCGGGCCGTTGGGCAAAACCGTATGAGGGGCCGCCGCACCGCGTCTATGCACAGACGCGACTATGCGCGTCTTCGCATGAAATAGTGGGACGATGGCCCGTCTCGGCGAGTGGAGAAGCGGAGTTTGGCCACCATGCGTCACTGATGTGCGACGCTGAGTATTCATTCGCTCCTTGTGATCGGCCCGGTCCCTCCCCGGGCCGGCGCCTGGCGGGCCGGACGCCCGAGCGGCTTCCAGCCGCCCTCTTCGAGCTCACCCCTGACAGTTTCGGTGCCTGTCGTCATCCGTGAGGGGGCGGTGGTCCTCGACGCGTAGGTGTGGCAGCCGGTCCGTCGAGCCGTTCGGGGAGGGCCGCGTATGCCGGTGAGGGCGTGCGGATTCGCCTGCGGCCGCTCCGTCACCCGGTCGTCGTGCGGGCCACGGCGCGGGCGATCCTCCGTGCGTCGATGGCCAGTTCGCGCAGCATGCCGCTGATGGGGTTGGTGTAGCCGGTGAAGTACAGGCCCGCGGCGGTCGGCAGGGTGCGGGGGCCGCGGGCGCGGGGCAGCCCTCGCTCGTCCAGCACGCCGAGGTGGCCCACCATCTCCTCCAGCCCGTGCCGGTAGCCGGTGGCCGCTATGACGGTGTCCGGGGTGACGGTGCTGCCGTCGGCGAGGGCGACCTCGGGTCCGTCGAAGGACTCCACCGCCGCCACCGGTTCTATCCGCCCCCGGCGCACGGCCTTGACGAAACCCGTGTCCTGCACGGGGATCGCGCCCTGCCGCACCCGGGTGTACAGGCCGGTCCCGGGGCGCGGCAGGCCGTGGCGCGTCAGGTCCGGCAGGGAGACCCTCGCCAGCCCCCGGGCCGCTGTGTCCACCAGGCGCACCGGCAGCCGCCGCACCGCGATGCCGGTGGCCTGCGCGGGCCAGCCCAGCGTGGAGCGGCGGACGATGTGGGGCGGGGTGCGCACCGCGAGCCGTACGCGCGCCGCGCCGCCCTCGGCCAGGTCCAGGGCTATCTCGGTGCCGGTGTTGCCGGTGCCGACGACCAGCACGTCCCGGCCTTCGTACGGCCGCGCGTCGCGGTAGGAGCGGGCGTGCAGCAGCTCGCCCCTGAACGAGTCGCGGCCGGGCCAGTCGGGTACGCGCGGGGTGTGGTTGTGACCGGTGGCCACCACGACCACCGGTGCGGCCAGCTCCCGGCCGCCGTTGGCCCGCAGCACCCAGCTGCCGTCGTCGGCCCGGTCGACGCGGTTGACCTCCACGCCCGCGGCGATCTCCAGCCCGTGGTGGATCGCGTACTCCTCCAGATAGCGCACCAGGCCGTCCCGGCGCACCCAGCGCCCGTACGAGCGCGGGATCGGCATGCCGGGCAGCGCGGAACGGCGGCGTGTGGTGTGCAGGCGCAGCCGGTGGTAGTGGCCGCGCCAGGAGGATCCGACGGAGTCGCCCCTCTCCAGCACGACGGACCGTATGCCGCGCTCCTTGAGCGCGGCGGCGGTCGCCAGCCCGCCGGGCCCTCCCCCGATGATGTGCACTGGTCTGCTGTCGTCGGACATGTGCATGCCGATGAGTCTATGCCCCGCTTCCTCCCCCGCGTGCCCGGCCCCCTGATGACCGGACGACACCGCGGTCCCGGCTTCCCGGACCGGGCCGGGGAAACCTGGTGCCGCGTCGGACGGGGTTCACCCCGCCCGACGATCCGGCGTGTACTTCCCCGTCCTCCGGCCGTCCCGCGCCCCCGCGCCCCCGCGCCCCTGGGGCCTCAGCGCCTGGGGGAGCCTCGCCACCGGGCAGCCCGACCGACTCGCACTAGAACGGCAGCGACAGCAGGCGCACCGGGCCGGGCGGCCAGTCGGCGCCCTCGCGCAGCGGCGTCCACATGGTGCGCATCGGCATGGTCACCGGCCCGTCGGGCTGCTCGACGCGGACGTGCTCCTCCAACTCCCGCCAGCCGAGCGCCTCGTAGACCGGCATCCGCTCCGGCCAGCAGAACAGCAGACCGAGGTCGGGGCCCATGCCGCGCGCGTGGTCCACCGCCGCGGTGACGACCGCCCGTGCCAGGCCCCTCCCGCGCAGCCCGGGAGCGACGATCACACCGCCCAGACCCACCGCCTCGGTACGCCGGCCCGCGACGGCCACCGGCACGGTCACCAGGCCCGCGTGCGCGACCAGGCGGCCCTCCCGCCGGATGCCGAAGTGCTCCTGCTTGGACTGCCACGCCATGACCAGGCCCTCGATCTCGAAGGGGTCGGGGACGCCCCCGCGGATCTCCTCCCGGTCGGCCCCGGCGAGCTCCGGCAGCCGTACCACCGCGTGCCGCTCCCCGTACGTCCTCGCGCTCGTTGTCGTCACGCACAGATCATGCTCCGGCGGGACGCCCGCCAATCCGGACAGCGAGCAGCGCGAGCCGCGCCTCGGGGAGGCCGGGGGCAGCCAGATCATCCGCGAACTGGGCGTCAGCCGCCGTACGTTCTTCCGCCGCATGGAGCTGCTGATGGCACAGGCCGGCGCGGGCAGCCGCTTCCAGCTCGCTCTCCAGGCCCAGCGGCGGGGCTGGTTGTGCGGCCCGGCGGTGCGCGGCCGCGGTGGCACGGAAGTGCACCGGGGCGCGGCGCCGCACGTGACGGGCGCCGCGGCGCTCCACGTGTCGGACAACCCGGACGCCACGCCCGAGGCGGTGGCCCGGGCGCTGCTGGACGCGTCGAGTCCCGGCCGGGTGGCGGGTCCGGGGGAGGGGTCGCCGAACAGGCTCCTCCACAGCCGCTTCTGACGCCCGCGGGCTTCCCGGGCGGCCCGGTGACAGGGGCCGGCCGCCCGGACGCCTACCGGCTGGGCTTGCGGCCGGTGACGCCCAGGTAGAGCAGATAGGCGAGGCTCGGCTTCAGATCGGACTTCTTGGCGCCCCAGCTCTGCGCGGCCTTCTGCTGGCCGGCCACGGAGGTGAGCATCGACACCAGCGAGCCCGCCACGGCCGTCGCGCTGATGTCGGGGTCCGTCTTGCCCTTGGACTGGAGCTTTCCGATGGAGTCGGCCAGCGGGCCGGTGATGCCGCCGAGGACCTTCGCGCGGATCTTGGAGAAACGTTTGTCTCCCTCCGCCGCGCCCAGATCCACCACTCGCAGGATCGCGTCGTTCTCCCGCCAGAAGGAGAGGAGGCCGTCCACCAGGTCCTCCGCCGTCCGCCATCCGGCCTTGCCCGTCCACGTGCGGTCGGTGGCCAGTTCGCTCAGTGAGGAGCTCTCCTTCGACATCTCCTCGGCCAGCTCCAGGACGGCTCCCTCCACGTCCGGGAAGTACTGGTAGAAGGTCGCGGGGGAGGTGCCCGCGCGCCGGGCGACATCGATCACGCGGACGTCGCGGTAGGGCGACGAGCTGAGCATCTCGTCGAGGCAGGTGAGCAGTTTCCGCCGCGTCTCCTGGCCACGTCGCCCGGCCACCCGACCGTCAACAGTTCGTACTTGTCCTGTCATGTCGTCAGCTTACCGAGGGATGATTCGCCCGCGATTCGACCGACCCCAAATGGGGTGTTCTACTGCGAGAGGGGTGATACACGGACGTGTTCGCCCGCCATGACGCAACCGTACGGAAGGAGCCGGAGATGACCGTTGCCGGTGGCGCCTTCACCGAGGGCACACCCTGCTGGACCGACGCGATGCTCCCCGATCCGGAGGCGGGCAAGCGCTTCTACGGCGAGCTGTTCGGCTGGACCTTCGGCGACCCGGCGCCACCCGGACGGCGCGGGCAGGGCTCCCGCACGGTCGCGCTGCTCGACGGCCGGCGGGTCGCGTCGCTCGTCCGCAAACCGGACGGCCGGCTGCCGACGGTGTGGACGGTCTACTTCGCCACCCCCGACGCCGCGGCGACCGCCCGGCGCATCCGGGCCGCGGGCGGGCAGCTCGTCACCGAGCCCGAGGCGGTCGGCGGGGAGGGTACGGCGGCCACCGCCGTCGATCCGGGCGGCGCGGTCTTCGGCCTGTGGCAGCCGGAGGCGCTGGAGGGCTTCGAGACAGTGCGCGAGCCCGGCTCGTACGTGTGGACGGAGGTGTGCACCCGGGAGAGGGAGCCGGTGGACGCCTTCTACCGGGAGGTTTTCGGCTACGGCATGTACCCGGCCGGTGACGGGAGCGTGGGGGAGGCGGCCGACGTCATGGTCTGGGCCCCGCGCGGGGAGCCCGCCGACGACGAGCACGCCGTCGGCAGCCGTACGATGATCGACGAGACGTATCCGGTGGAGATGCCCGCCCACTTCCTCGTCCACTTCGCGGTCGCCGACTGCGACGCGGTCGTCCGTACGGCCGTGCGCCTGGGCGGCCGCACGGTCGACGGCCCGCGGGACACCCCCTTCGGACGCCATGCCGTCCTCACCGACAACCAGGGCGCGCGCTTCGGAGTCCTGGACGCCCCCACCGCTCTCTGAGGCCGGACCCGGTGGGCAGCGGACCGGTCCCGGCCCGCTGCCCACCGGGTCCGGGGACGGGCGACTCACCGCCCCCGGGTTCGCAACCGAGGGCTTCGCCAGGAAGAATCGCTGTCGGACCGCGGGACCGGTACGGCGGTGGAAGGCTGCGCGGGGCGGCGATCGTCGACCCCGACGGGGAGGTGGCAGGCAAGTGGTGGAGCAGCTGACGCAGCACGATCCGCGGCGTATCGGCCCGTTCGAGGTGCTCGGGCGGCTGGGCGCCGGCGGCATGGGGCTGGTCTACCTCGCCCGTTCGGCCTCCGGGCGCCGGGTGGCGATCAAGACGGTGCGCACCGAGCTCGCCGAGGACCAGCTCTTCCGCGTCCGCTTCACCCGGGAGGTGGAGGCGGCCCGCGCCGTCAGCGGCTTCTACACCGCCGCCGTCGTGGACGCCGACCCGCGCGCCGCGGTGCCGTGGCTGGCGACCGCGTACGTGCCCGCGCCCTCCCTGGAGGAGATAGTCAACGAGTGCGGGCCGCTCCCGGCGCAGGCGGTGCGCTGGCTGGCCGCCGGCGTCGCCGAGGCGCTCCAGTCCATCCACGGGGCGGGTCTGGTCCACCGCGACCTGAAGCCCTCCAACGTGCTGGTGGTCGAGGACGGCCCGCGGGTGATCGACTTCGGCATCGCCTCAGGGGTGTCCAACACCCGGCTGACGATGACCAACGTCGCCGTCGGAACCCCCTCGTACATGTCGCCCGAGCAGGCGCGGGACTCGCGCAGCGTCACGGGCGCCAGCGATGTCTTCTCCCTCGGCTCCACCCTGGTCTTCGCCGCCACCGGTCATCCGCCTTTCCACGGGGCGAACCCCGTCGAGACCGTCTTCATGCTGCTGCGCGAGGGCCCGGACCTGGAGGGCCTGCCCGAGGAACTCGGACCGCTCATCGAGTCCTGCATGCGCGCCGAGCCCGACCAGCGGCCCACCCCGGCCGACCTCCAGGCGCGGCTCGCCCCGCACCTGTTCTCCTCCGGCGGCGACGACAGCGGCACGGCCTCCGCCTGGCTGCCGGGCGGCGCGGTGGCGCTGATCGAGCGGCACCGGGGCGGGCGGGCACGGTCCGCGCGGCCCGCCTCCAGGTCCCGGGCCCAGGCCCGCCCGGAGCCGGCGCCCCGGCACCGGGCGCCGTCGCTGACCCACACCGCCGGGTAGTCGCCCGTACTCTCCTGGATCTCGCACCCGTTGGCGTCCACGCGGGTGCCCGGGTCCCACACCGACAGGC
>NZ_JAJFAU010000016.1:42057-49234 GCF_022614595.1 Streptomyces sp. CNQ085 | reverse complement strand
GCCGCGCCCCCGGTGCCGCCGCCTCCGCACCGTCCGGCGGACGGCGGCTCCGTACTGTTGCCGGGTGCCCCGCTGCCCATCGGCCCCGGCCCCCGGCGGCCCCGGGCCCGCGTCACCGAGGTGAGCCCCCCGACGTCCTGGGTGCTGCGGGCACCGGACGGCGGCGGGGCCGGTGGCACCGGCGCCCCCGGAGCCACCGTGGCCCACCCTCCGCCGCACAGTGCCTCCCAGGGGCCTCCCGGCGGTGAGACGGCCGCGCCGCCGCGCTGGCGGCCGTGGCGCTTCCGGATGTCCAACGACGTGTGGGGCACCCCGGTCGTCGCCGACGGCCTGCTGTACGTCACCTCCTTCGAGGTCCACGCGCTGGACGTGGCGACGGGACGGCGGCAGTTCAAGACCCGTGAGGTGGCGTGGTCGATGGCCGTGAGCAACGGCCGGGTCCACGCCTCCGACGGACCGAGCCTGTACGCCCTGAGCGCCCGCGACGGCTCCGACGTCTGGCGCCTGGCCGCGGAGGGCTGGGTGTACGCGCTGCGCGCCGATCGCGGCACGGTCGTCACCGGCACCCGCGGCGGCGGCGTACAGGCGTGGGACGCGGCGAGCGGCGAGCGGCTGTGGGAGCTGTCCGGTGCGCAGACCGACTTCGAGACCGCCGGGACCGGCCCGGTGACAAGGGGCGGTTCGGTCTACGTCTGGGGCGACGGGCGGCTGTACGCCCTGGACGCGCGCACCGGAACCGAGCAGTGGTCCCACCCGGTCGGCGACTCCTCGGCGACCGGCGGCGTCCCGGTACGGCTGCTGCCCGCCGACGACGGCGCGGTGTACGTCAGCGCCGGCTCGCGGGTCTTCGCCCTGGACGCGGCCACCGGAGCGGAGCGGTGGCGCTTCGACGCACCCGCCGCGTTCCTGTGCCCGCCGGCCTTCGCGCCGGGCGCGGCGATCGCGGGCGGCGGCGTCTACCTGGCCGACTACCTGGGCACGGTGTACGCGCTGGACGCCGCCAACGGCCACGACCGGTGGCGGATCGCCACCGAGTCCCGCCAGTCGGCCGAGCCGGTGGTGGTGGCCGACGGGCTGGTCCATCTGGGCAGCGGTGGCGCGCTCTACACGCTGGACGCGGTCAGCGGCACCCCCCGCTGGCGCTTCGCGACGGGCGGCGAGATCACCGGCGCCCCGGTTTCGGCGGACGGCCGGGTCCACTTCGGATCGGCGGACCACTGCCTGTACACGCTGGACGCCGTCGGGGGTCAGCTGCGCTGGAAGCTCGCCACGGAGGGCGAGATCACCGGCTCGCCGGTGGTCGCGGACGGCGTGGTCTTCGCGTGCAGCCGGGACCGCTGCGTGTACGCGCTGGACGCGGCCAAGGGGACGGGGCGGGCCCGCGCCTGACCCGGCCCCGTCCCCGCGTTCGCCCCGCCCGGTTTCCGGCGAACCCCTCTGCGCGGGAACCCCGTTGGCCGCTCCTCGCGTGAACCCTGTTGGAAAGTGCGGCAGTCAAAAGCGGGTGCGTACGCGCACCGAGCGTCCACCGGGGGAGAACTCGTCATGAAGCGCTCTGTGAAGCGCCACCTCAAGCTGACAGCCGTCGTCGCCGTCGTGACGCTGGCCCTGTCCGGCTTCGGCCAGGCCCGGAGCGGCGGCGGCAAGGGCGGCGGCGGCCGGGGGAGCAGCAGCAAGAGCGGCGGCGGAGGCGGCGGCTGCGGCAAGGACAAGTCCGGCAGCCGGTCGGGTTACAGCGGCTACCGGAGCACGACGGCCGGCAGCGGCTCCTCCGGCTCCTCGTCCCGCGAGGACGAGCCGGACGCCGAGATCATCTCGTGCGCCAAGGGGAAGAAGGGGACGGTGGTCGAGCTCTCCGGTGGCGACGCCGGCACCTACACCGTCTACGTGTATCTGGTCGACGGCTTCGGGGACACCGTCGATGTCTCCTCCCGGCGCGTCAGCGTGGAAAGGGACCTGACCAGGCGCGTCGAGGTGGAGCCGCGGGACCCGGCCATGGTGGGGGCCGCGGAGGACTGCCGCGCCTCCGTCGCGGAGGGCTGAACGTGGACCCCGTCGACGAGCTGGGGCGGGACCGCTGCAGCGGTCCCGCCCCAGCTCGTCGACGGGGTCTCCGCGCAAGCCGTATGCCTCGTCTCAGGCGACGTGGTTGTCCTCCTGTGCCTCGGCGCAGCCGCCGCGTCCCGGTATGGACACGTGGTTCTCACACGACGTCGGCGCGGACGCGTTCCGCGGTCCGACGGACACGTGGTTTTCGGCCATGGCCGGGGCGGTGGCGCCGCCCGTCAGGGCTGCCGCGAGAACGAAGGCGGCGAGAACCTTCTTCGAGCGAGTCATAAAGGCTCCTCTGTGGATAACGATGTTCCCCTTCATGGGCCAAACTAGCGATGGTGGGGCGACCGTTCGATCTTCGTGGCCGAAAGTCCGTCCAGTAGTGGCGCGATCCGTCCGTCGCACACATTCAGGGACCAGCTTCGGCGATCCCCCCTCTGCATCGCCGCCGCTGGTCCCTGGTGCCCCCCGTCTGGTGTGGTCCTACTTCACCCCGTCGCCGGACACGTGGTTGTCCTCCACGTCGGCCGCACCGCCCGAGACGTGGTTGTCCTGAGTGGTCGGGCCGTCGCTGCCGGGGCTCGACACGTGGTTGTCCCGCTGGGGACCGCCGGTGACGGGCTTCTTGGTGGTCTCGCTCATACGGCCGACTCCTAGATCTGGTGACGAACTGAATCCCGGGGGTCCGTCCGGCGGCTCCCCCGTGGGCCGCCGGACGGACTTCGGGCCGCTCATCCCGGTGGTACAGGGTGTTGGGCCCATCGACCTGCCTGCCCCCCGACGCGACGGGTCGATGGGTATGAGCATGGCGTGCGGCGATAAACAATCGATGAACGTCCGCTTCCGGCGGCGGATCCATACTCCCCGAGCCGCTACGCGGCGACGGCAGGAGCCAGTACCTTCCGGGCCTCGTCGGCCTCGGGGGAACCCAGGGAATCGAAGATGGCCAGTGCGTCCTGCCAGCAGGCACGGGCGCGGTCCGTCTGGCCCAGAGAGTCCAGCGCACGGCCCAGAGCCATCAGCACCGTCCCACGCCGCCACTCACCGCCGATGCCGCGCAGCGCGAGGGCTTGTTCGGCGTGGGCGGCGGCCTGCGCGGGACGGCGTGCCACCAGGTGCGCCTCGGCCAGCCGCAGATGGGTCACGCCCTCCCACAGCGGTTGGCGGCTTTCGTGGAAGAGCGCGAGAGCCCTGTTGAGCTGGTCGAGGGCCTCGCTGACGCGCCCGGCACTCGTCAGCGCCACTCCCAGGGCGTAACGGCCGTTGGCCAGACGCATGGTGAGTTTCATGTCGGTGTAGATGTCCACGCCCTGCTCGGCGAGCCGGATCGCGCTGTCGATGCGGCCGAGGGCCAGATGGATGCGGGAGAGGTTGCACAGGGCGCTGGCCTCGCCGGTGTGGTTGCCGTCGGTCCGGAACGCCTCGATGGCCCGGTTCAGGTGCGCTTCGCCGTGCTCGTAGCGGCCCTGGTAGATGGCGATGATGCCACGGTCGTTGGGGGCGTAGCACCTGGGAACCGGATCGCCGGTGGACTCGGCGAGCATCATGGCGCGGTGCGCGTTCTCGTCGGCCTGGTCGAAGCGGCCCGCCACCGTGTGTACATGGGTGAGCATGATGTGGGCGCGACCTTCGGCCCAGGTGTCGCCCGCGGTCAACGCCGCCCGGCAGACGGCGGTGGCGGCCCGCTCGTAGCGCAGTGAGTGGATGCCGGAGTCAGCCAGGTCCTTGGCCGCGATCAGCAGGTCGGCCGCACGGCGCAGCGTGTCGCCGCCGGCCGACTGCTCCACACAGGCCATCAGGCAGTCGGCCTCGGCGAACAGCCAGTCCAGCGCCGTGGCACGGCTGTCGAAATCCAGTCCGGGGCGCTCGGTGGCGGCCAGGTGTTCCACGGTCCGGTCACCGGGGCGCTCCAGGGCGAACACGCCGGCCGCCGTGGCCAGGTAGAAGTCCAGCAGCCGGGAGTGTGCGACGGTGCGCTCCGAGGCGGGGTCCTCGTCGCGTTCGGCGCAGGTGCGCGCGTAGAGCCGGACCAGGTCGTGGTAGCGGTAGCGGCCGGGGGCGGCTGACTCCAGCAGGGAGGTGTCGACCAGGGACTCCAGCAGGTCCTCGGTCTCCTCCGGGGTGCGCTCCAGCATGGCGGCGGCGGCGTGTACGGAGATGTCGGCGCCGTCGGCCAGGCCCAGCAGGCGGAAGGCGCGGGCCTGCTCCGCCTCCAGCTGACCGTAGCCCAGCTCGAAGGTGGCCTTGACGGCCTGGTCGCCGGCCTGGAGCTCGTCCAGCCGGCGGCGCTCGTCGGCGAGTCTGCGGGCCAGGAAGGAGACCGTCCAGGTGCGGCGGGCGGCCAGGCGGGAGGCGGCGATGCGGATGGCCAGGGGCAGGAAGCCGCAGGCCGCGACGGTGTCCATGGCGGCCTCGCGCTCGGCCCCCACCCGCTCGGCGCCGACGATCCGGGTGAACAGCGTCATGGCCTCCTCGGGGCTCATCACGTCCAGGTCCACCAGGTGCGCGCCCGCCAGGTCCACCATCCGCACCCGGCTGGTGATCAGCGCGGCGCAGCCCTCGGTGCCCGGCAGCAGCGGGCGGACCTGGGCGGCGTCGCGGGCGTTGTCCAGCAGGGTCAGGATGCGGCGGCCGGCCAGTGTCGAGCGGTAGAGCGAGGCCCGCTCCTCCACCCCGTCGGGGATCGCGGAGTCCGGGAGGCCCAGGGCCCGCAGGAACGCGCCCAGGACCGCCTCCGGCTCCGCCGGGGCCGGGCCCGCCCCCTGGAGGTCGGTGTAGAGCTGACCGTCGGGAAAGCGGTCGCGGGCGGCGTGGGCGACGTGCACGGCCAGGGTGGTCTTGCCCACCCCTCCGATGCCCGCGACCGCCGAGACCGCCATGACGCGGCTCTCGGCGGCGACGAGCTGGTCGCCCAGTTCCGCGACGAAGGCGGCCCGGCCGGTGAAGTCCGGCACGGTCGCCGGAAGCTGCGCGGGGCGTACGAAGGTGGCCGTGCCCGGCGGGGCGGGCTCCTCGGCGGGCTGCGCCAGTTCCTCGTCGGCCCGCAGGATGCGCTGCTGGAGCTCGGCCAGCTCCGGGCGGGGGTCCACCCCCAGTTCCTCGGCCAGCAGCCGCCGGGTGTCGGCGTAGACGGCCAGGGCCTCGGCCTGGCGGCCGCTGCGGTACAGCGCCAGCATCAGCAGTTCGCGCAGCCGCTCGCGCAGCGGGTGCTCGGCGGTCAGCGCGGTCAGCTCGCCGACCGCCTCGGTGTGGGCGCCGAGCTGGAGGTCGAGGCCGAGGCGGTGCTCCAGCAGGGACAGCCGCCACTCCTCCAGCCGGGTCCGCTGGTTCTCCGCGTACGGCCCGGGGACGTGGGCCAGGGGCTCGCCGTTCCACTGTGCCAGCGCCAGGCCGTACAGCTCGCGCGCCCGGTGGCGGTCGCCGCTGGAGGCCGCCTTCTCGGCCTCCAGCGCGTGGGCGGCGGCCGTGTCCGCGTCGATCCCGGTGTCGGGGCCCAGCCCGATCGCGTACCCGCCGGACTCGCTGATCAGAGCCTCGGCGCCGAGCACCTTGCGCAGCCGGGAGGCGTAGGTGCGCAGCGCGGCCAGGGCGCGCTGCGGCGGCTCCTCGCCCCACAGCGCGTCCACCAGTTCCTGCGCGGTGGCCGTCTGCCCGCCGCGCAGCAGCAGGGCGGCGAGCAGGGCGCGCTGCTGGGGCGAGCCGACGCCGACCGGCTCACCGTCCCGCCAGGCACGTACCGGTCCGAGCACGGCGAAACGCAGCCGGTGACGACCGTCGTCCGGCTGCCGCAGTCGTTCGCGTCCGGTGTGCCCCTCGCCGCCCATGGTGCCCCCTGCGAAGTATGACGACCCGCAGCGCACAGTGTGCCTTGTCAGCGGTCGGTACGTCAGCCGTGCCCCTGTGTCTGCTCACGGCCGCCGTGAACCCGCGACTGGAGCGGCCACTGATGCCCCGAAAGATCACGAAATGTACGATGGTAAATCAAACTTCCTGTATACCAAAGGATTTGACTAACAGTGGTGTCTCTGCTCATCAACACGCCTCCAGCCAGAGCGGGTTGGTCATCGCCGCCATCGGCCCCGGCAGTCCCGCGCCGCCGTCCTGGGCGGGGCGGCGCACCTCGGCGCGCACATACGCGGCCAGTGAGGCGGTGGTGCGCCAGAGAACCGTGCCCGTACCCGAGGCGGGCAGACGCTCCGAGCGCATCTCGCCCTGGTCGGTCAGCAGCCGCACCGTGCCGTCCGGTACCCCCGTCACCTCCAGCCGAACCGCCACCGCGGTGTCCGGCGTGACGCGCAGCAGTTCCCCGATCCCGGCGTGCTCGCCGCGTGGTCCCGCGGCCGACAGCTCCAGGCCGATCCCCGAGGACTCCGCCAGCCAGCTCCGGCCCGCCCGTATGCCCTCCAGCACGGCCGCGCGCGACAGGTCACCGGCGTGGACGACCGTCTGCGGCAGGCCGACGGCCTGCGGCTCACGATGGGCGTCGCTGTTGCCCACCGCCGGTATCCACCGTCCGCGCCCGTCCCCGCCTCTCCGGAGGCAGGACTCCACCAGCATGTTGTCCCAGGCGGCCAGGGCCAGTTCGTCGTCGGGCGTCCACGGCCCGTTCCACACCTCCACCGCGTCCGCGCCCGCGTAACCGAACTTCCACTGGCAGCCCACGAACGGACAGTTTGGGTGCGCCGGGACGACCAGCCCGCCCGCACGGTGGATCCTGCGCACGTATCGCTCGTACGCGTCGTCGCGTGCCCGGTAGCGCCAGTCGACGAAGGTGCCCGGATCGACGCCGAGCGCCAGGTAGTGGCCGTTGCGGGTGGTCACCTCCTCACCGCACAGGATCAGCAGGTCGTTCCCCCAAAGCCCTTCCCAGGCGCCGTGCCCGGAAGTGGTGTTGTGCTCGGTGGTGGCGATGAAGTCCAGCCCGGCGGCCCGCGCCGCCGCCGCGACCTCGGCCGGGGTGCGCCGCCCGTCGGAGTGCACGGTGTGCAGATGGCAGTCGCCCCGGTACCAGGCGCGTCCCCGGCCCTTCGCCCGCTCCGGCGGATACGCCGGAAGCCGGCGGCGAGCGCGGACGAGCAGTTCAGCAGCCAGTCGTGACGGGCCCGCAGATGGCCCCGCTCATGGG
>NZ_JAJFAU010000016.1:35875-42047 GCF_022614595.1 Streptomyces sp. CNQ085 | reverse complement strand
CGCCCGCTCCGGCGGATACGCCGGAGCGGGCGAAGGGCCCTGCTTCCCGTACCGCAGGGTGACGGTGACCTCGTACTCCATGCCCTGCGGGGCGACGGTGTACGGCCCCAGCACCACGTGCCAGGCGCCCGGCCGCACCGGGCCGGGCAGATACCCTGGTGTCGCACGCTCGGCGCTGATGGCGAACTCCGTGCGGAAGCCGCCGGACCAGCCGCGGAAGCCGCGTCCGCCCGCGGCCGTGCCGCGCTCGTCGAAGATCCCGATGTCCAGGGCGTTGCCCGGTGTGCCGGAGGGCACGGCCGGCCTGTCGTAGGAGTAGGAGACGGCCAGCTCCCGCACCCCGCGCGGCACCTCCACGGGCAGGTGGACGAAGTCCGGCGCGCCGTTGGGCAGACGGCCGCGGACCGTTCTGCTCTCCTCGCCGCCCACGCCCCTCCCCGCGCGCTCCTCCGCGTGCGCGAAGCTCACGCCCTGGAGCGTGAGCGCACTCGCCGCTCCCGCGGCGGCGGACAGCCTCAGTACGTCGCGCCGGTCCATGCGGGCCCCCGCTCTGTCGCCTCCGGTGTGGTGCCGGTCACTTTTCCATGAGCGGGTGACGGACGGGAGAAGACCTGTGGACAACCCGTCCGACACCGCGTGACGGCGGGTGCGGCGGCCGGTGCGGCGGCGGACGGGCGGCGCGAGGGACATCCCCGCCCGCCTGTCGGCCGGTGCCGGAGGCACTCGTATGCTCGTTTCCATGACTTCGTCGAGCGGGCAGGCAGCACCCACCGCCAACGCCATGCGGCGCGCCCTGCGGCGGGCCCGGGACGGAGTGGCGCTGGACGCGGCCGAGGCCGCCGTGCTGCTCCGGGCACGCGGGGAGGACCTGGCCGACCTGACGGCGTCGGCCGCCCGCGTACGGGACGCCGGCCTGGAGGCGGCCGGCCGGCCCGGCGTGATCACCTACTCGCGCAAGGTCTTCATCCCGCTCACCCGGCTGTGCCGGGACCGCTGCCACTACTGCACCTTCGTCACCGTGCCGGGGAAGCTGCGCCGCGAGGGGCACGGCCCCTACCTCTCCCCGGACGAGGTGCTGGACATCGCCCGCCGGGGAGCGGCGACGGGCTGCAAGGAGGCGCTGTTCACCCTCGGGGACCGGCCCGAGGACCGCTGGCCCGAGGCCCGCGAGTGGCTGGACGCGCACGGCTACGACGACACCCTCGCCTATGTGCGCGCCATGGCCGTCCGGGTGCTGGAGGAGACCGGTCTGCTACCGCACCTCAACCCCGGGGTGCTGACGTGGACGGACTTCCAGCGCCTCAAGCCCGTCGCCCCCTCGATGGGCATGATGCTGGAGACCACCGCCACCCGGCTGTGGTCCGAGCCCGGCGGCCCCCACCACGGCTCGCCCGACAAGGAACCGGCCGTCCGGCTGCGGGTGCTGGAGGACGCGGGACGCTCGTCCGTCCCCTTCACCACCGGCATCCTCATCGGCATCGGCGAGACGTACGCCGAGCGCGCCGAGTCGCTGTTCGCCATCCGCCGCGTCCAGCGGGCGTACCAGGGCGTCCAGGAAGTCATCGTGCAGAACTTCCGGGCCAAGCCCGGCACCGCCATGGGCGGCATGCCTGACGCCGAACTGGAGGAACTGGCCGCCGCCGTGGCCGTGGCCCGCCATGTCCTCGGCCCCGCCGCGCGCATCCAGGCCCCGCCGAACCTGGTGGGCGGGGAGTACACGCTGCTGATCGGCGCCGGGATCGACGACTGGGGCGGCGTCTCCCCGCTCACCCCCGACCACGTCAACCCCGAACGTCCCTGGCCCCAGATCGACCGACTCGCCGAACGCACCCGCGCCGCCGGCTTCGAGCTGCGCGAACGCCTCACCGTCTACCCGGAGTTCGTCCGCCGCGGTGAGCCCTGGCTCGACCCGAGGCTGCTGCCCCACGTCACCGCCCTGGCCGACCCGGCCACGGGTCTGGCCCGCGAGGACGCCACCGTCACCGGCCGTCCCTGGCAGGAGCCCGACGAGGCCTTCACCGCCACCTCCGCCGGCCGCACCGACCTGCACCGCACCATCGACACCGCCGGACGCACCGCCGACCGCCGCGCGGACTTCGACGAGGTGTACGGCGACTGGGAGGCGCTGCGCGAGAGCGCCGCGCCCGGCATGGCGCCCGAGCGGATCGACGCCGACGTACGCGCAGCCCTGGCCACCGCCGCCGACGACCCCACCCGCCTCACCGACGACCAGGCCCTCGCGCTGCTCCACGCCGACGGCCCGGCCCTGGACGCGGTGTGCCGTATCGCGGACGACGTGCGCCGCGACACCGTCGGCGACGAGGTGACCTACATCGTCACGCGCAACGTCAACTTCACCAACGTCTGCTACACCGGCTGCCGTTTCTGCGCCTTCGCCCAGCGCCGCACCGACGCCGACGCCTACACCCTCTCCCTGGACCAGGTCGCCGACCGGGCGGCGCAGGCGTGGGAGGTCGGCGCGGTCGAGGTCTGCATGCAGGGCGGTATCCACCCCGACCTGCCCGGCACCGCCTACTTCGACATCGCGCGGGCGGTGAAGGAGCGCGTGCCGGGCATCCACGTCCACGCCTTCTCGCCCATGGAGGTCGTCAACGGCGCGACCCGCACGGGCATGCCGGTCCGCGACTGGCTGGCGGCGGCGAAGGAGGCCGGGCTCGGCTCCATCCCCGGCACGGCCGCCGAGATCCTCGACGACGAGGTGCGCTGGATCCTCACCAAGGGCAAGCTGCCGGCCGCCACCTGGGTCGAGGTGGTCACCGCCGCGCACGAGCTGGGCCTGCCCTCGTCCTCGACGATGATGTACGGGCATGTGGACCGGCCCCGGCACTGGCTGGGCCACCTGCGGCTGCTGGCGGAGATCCAGCAGCGCACCGGCGGCTTCACCGAGTTCGTGACGCTGCCGTTCGTCCACACCAACGCCCCGGTCTACCTCGCCGGCATCGCCCGCCCCGGGCCGACGGTCCGCGACAACCGCGCGGTGACGGCCATGGCCCGCCTGCTGCTGCACCCGCACATCACCAACATCCAGACCAGCTGGGTCAAACTGGGCGACGAGGGTGCGGCCGAGATGCTGCGCTCGGGCGCCAACGACCTGGGCGGCACGCTGATGGAGGAGACCATCTCCCGGATGGCCGGCTCCTCCTACGGTTCCTACAAATCCGTCCGGGACCTGGTCGCCATCGCCGAGGCCGCCGGACGCCCGGCCCGCCCCCGCACCACGACCTACGGCGAGGTCCCCGGCGAGCGCGTACGGGCTGCCGAGGCGTCCGGCGGGCGCCTGCCGGAGCTGCTGCCGGTGCTGGAGGACTGAGGACCGCCGTCCCCGTCACGGATCCGGACGCCGGCCCGGACGAGGCGACTTCCGGCCGTCTTCCCGGGATCTCCGGCCCCGTCCACCTCCGGGCCGCCTCCGTCCGCGCACCCTGGATTAAAGTGCGGTCCGAAACCGGCGGGGACAGGACACGGGAACGGACCGGGGCGGACGAGAGCCGAGGGACGAACGGGAGGGGACGGCACGGTGACCTCGACACCTGGCGGTGGTATCTGGGGCCGCACCGAGCAGCAGGACTTCCGCAGCCGGGTACGCGGCTGTCTGCTCGGTGGCGCGATCGGCGACGCGCTCGGCGCGGGAGTCGAGTTCGACTCGCTCGACGCCATCAGGACCGCCTACGGCTCCCAGGGTGTGACGGACTACGTACCCGCCTACGGGCGGCGCGGCGCCGTCACCGACGACACGCAGATGACCCTGTTCACCGTCGACGGCCTGATCCGCGCCCACGTACGGCGTGACACCGGAGCCTGGCATCCGCCGACCGACGTGCACGCCGCCTACCTGCGCTGGGCCGCCACCCAGCGCGACTGGGGGCCCGACGAGCGCCGCACCGAGGACGGCTGGCTGGCCCGCCAGGAGTGGCTGTACTCGCAGCGAGCCCCCGGCCGCGCCTGTCTGACCGGGCTGGCCGACGGCCGGATGGGCACGCTGGAGGCCCCGAAGAACCCCGACTCCAAGGGCTGCGGCACCGTCATGCGCTCCGCGCCCTTCGGGATGCTCGTCGGCTGGGAGCCGCAACTCGTCTTCCAGCTCGCCGCCGAGTGCGCCGCCCAGACCCACGGCCACCCCACGGGATACCTGGCGGCGGCGGCCTTCGCCGTCATCGTCCACGCCGTCGCCCGGGGCGAGAGCCTGGACGCCGCGGTGCAGCGGGCCCTGGCCCATCTGGCGGCCCGCCCCGGCCATGAGGAGACCACGGACGCCCTCAAGCACGCGCTCGGCGCGGTGCGCCAGGGACTGCCGAGCGCGGAGCGCGTGGAGTCGCTGGGGGAGGGCTGGACGGCGGAGGAGGCGCTGGGGATGGGCGTGTACTGCGCGCTGGTGGCCGAGGACGTGCGCCACGGCCTGCTGCTGGCGGTCAACCACGGCGGTGACTCCGACTCCACCGGTTCGGTCTGCGGCAACCTGCTGGGCGTGATGCACGGGGAGACCGCCCTGCCGCCGAACTGGGTCGCCGAACTGGAGGGACGCGCCACCATCCTGGAACTGGCCGACGACTTCGCCATGGAGATGACCCAGGGGCCCGCCCTCCACAGCCCGGCCACACCGGCCGGCTCACCGGGCTGGCTGACCCGCTACCCGCGCGTCTGACCGGGCCCGGGAAGCGCCGAACCCCCTCGGCCGGGACGGCGAACCAGTCGAGAGGGCTTCGGGCGCGGGGAGCGGTCAGCGCCGGGCGAGCGAACCCCGGCCGAGGGATCCCACGAACGCCGTCCACGAACCGGGGACGAAGTCCAGCGATGGCCCCTGCGGAACCTTGGAGTCGCGCACGGCGATCGCCCGCGGCTTGGTGGACCGCACCTCCACGCACGCCCCGTTCCCGGCGGAGTGGCTGGACTTGGTCCACCTGTCGGTCATGCCCTGTCGGATTGCCATGTCTGCTCCGTTTTCTCCCAGACGGTGAAAATCGCCGGTTGGGCCCGGCGTGCGGCAGACGGTACCCCCCAACTGAGGCATTCATTAACGCCGTTCACTCGACCGGATGGCGTATTCCAGACGGCTCTTCACATCGACATGCCACCAGGTGTAGCTTGCCGTGCCGCTCGGATGCCGCCCGCGCACCTCCATACGCCACCGACGGCACGCCGGACTCAGCACCGGGTGTACTCCTTGGCGATGTCCTCGACGAACTCCCGGGTCTGCTCGACGTTGAGGGCCTGTGCCCGCAGGTGCTCGTACATCACGCTGTATCTGTGCACGTCGGCGGCCTTCTCCAGATAGAGGTCGCTGGTGACGCCCTCCAGGTAGACCACCGTCGAGTCCGCCGCGTCCGGGAACTCCAGGATCGCGTACTGGCCGTTGAGTCCGGGATGCGCGCCCATGACGAAGGGCAGCACCTGCACCGTCACATGGGGCAGCCGGGAGAGCTCGAGCAGGTGCTCCAGCTGGTCCCGCATGATCTGTTTCCCGCCGACCGTCCGGCGCAGCGCGGCCTCGTCGATCACCGCCCACAGGCGCAGCGGGCTCTTCCGGTCGTGGATGCGGTCCTGCCGGCGCAGCCGCACCTGCACGCGCTTCTCCACGTCCTCCGCCGACGCCTCGGGCAGCGCGCCCGCGACGACGGCCTCCGCGTACCGAGGCGTCTGCAGCAGTCCCGGCATGACCTGCGGCTCGTACACGCGCAGGGACGCCGCGTCCGTCTCCAGCCCGATGTACACGCTGTACGGGATGTCGCCGAACGCGTGCCACCAGCCCTGCTGTCTGGACTCCTTGGCCATCTGCATCAGCGAGTCGACTATCCGCTGGTCGTCGACCTCGTAGACCCCGCACAGATCGCGGACGTCGCGCTGGCTGATGCTGCGGCGGCCGTTCTCCAGCCGACTGATCTTGGACTGGGAGACCAGCAGCCGGTCGGCGACCTCCTCGGCCGTCATGCCCCTCTGCTCACGGAGCCGGCGCAGCTCCTGACCCAGCCGACGCCGCCTGACGGTGGGATTGACACTGGATGCCACGGTGCGAACACCTCCGCTTACGCCAACAGGACCGCTCCTGCAGCAGATTGCCACCAACGACCGTGTTCGCGCTGGAAAATCGCCACACAGGGTACGCGCACGCACGCGCGGGGTGGCGGTCCGTACTCGGTTACCGGAGTACGGACCC
>NZ_JAJFAU010000016.1:27559-35865 GCF_022614595.1 Streptomyces sp. CNQ085 | reverse complement strand
CCCCCCCCCCCCCCCCCCCCCCCCCCCCCCCCCCCCCCCGCTTCACGGTCGGCGGAGCGGATTTCGGCCGAGTTCGGGGAATCCGCCGGGTACCCGCCGGGCTTCCGCCGGGTGGGGGTACGACAGGGTCAGTGGGCGCCCGCGCGGGCCATCCCGCCTCGCCGTGCCTGCCCGGCGAGCGGCTGCGGCGCGGTGGGCCGCGTCGCCGACCGCCCGTCTCCCGGCCCGCCCGCGCCCCTGCCGGGAGCGGCGCGCCGGGGTTGCGCGGCCACGCCGTTCTGCACATCCATAACGGCGTGCGCGACGAGGCCGCCCATCGGGTCGTGCCTGATCAGATCCCTCAGCCGGGAACGGGATGACCGCCCCTCGTTGCCGGGGTAGAGGTGCTTGCCGAGGCCGACCGCGTGGGCCAGCGCGGCGAGTGCCGCGGTCCGCGGGTCCGGCGGGACGCCGGTGCGGATCGCGTTGTCGAGCCGGGCCCTGATCTCCCGGCTCACCGCCGTGTCCGTCGCCTGGTAGCGAGTCGTCGGCAACACCCCACACATCTGGCCGGATACGGCATGGACCATGCCGCAGCGCTCCAGGTGTGTGAGATAGGTTTGGCGCAGCCCGAGTCTGGGCCCGCCGATCCAGTGGACCGCGCGAACGGGGCTGCCGCGTCTGCGCAGCAGCTCCAGCGCGGAGTCCAGGGTTGGATCTCCGGTCGGCCGTGGCAGCACCACGGCTATGCGATCCCCGTCAGGGGCTATCCGTCCTGCGAGAGCCAGCTCCACGAGCTGGGCCCCGGCCAGGCCGAGGTCGAGTGACTGCGGCTGCGCCGTGGTACCCGTGGCCGGGTCCAGGGCCAGCAACAGAAGCTCCTCCGGAATTGTTCTGCGGCTCCTGCCCATCCATGCCTCCCCGCGTGGATGCATGACAGGGTGACCCCTCTCACAGAGATCTGTCGAGAGCGCCTGGGCGCTTTGTCGTGGAACCAGTAGGTATGTCGTTACCGTCTGGCAATTCAGCGGGCCCTCGCGGCCGCGAAACAGGGCCGGAGCGCCGGGGGAGGACCGGGCTTCAGGACACTGTTTACTGATATGACGAGTGGCTGAGTACCAAGCGGGAGGCATAGGTGGCGGGCAAGTCCCCCGACATTTCGGAACGGCAGACTTCGTTGGGGGAGACGACCGGAGGGGCCGGAACGGTTCCCGAGCGGGCGCGTGACCCCCGCGTGGCGCTGTACGGGGCGCCTCGGGACGAGGCCGAGGACGGTGGCGAGGAGCCCTCGCCGGACGGCGACGACCCGGCGGGAACGGCTGGGGAGGACGACGGCTCCGCCGATGACGGTGCCGGGGCTAAGGCGGTCCTCCGCGTCCCCGAGGGCAGGGCCGAGGACGGCGGGGCCGGCGAGGACGATGTCACCGGCACCGGTGACGCCGAGGAGGCGGACGGCGGCACCGGGCCCGCCGGGGAGGCTTCCGCGGCGGGGACGCCGGAGCCGGAGGACGCCGGGGGGCCCGGGGCCGGGGCGGCCGGCCAGGCGACGGCGGTCTTCCCTGCTCCCGGGGACACGGCCGGGAGCGACGAGGACCGCGAGGACGCCGAGGGCGACAAGGACCACGAGGACGCCGAGGGCGACAAGGACGGCGCGGACGCGGAGACCGGCCGGCCGGTCGGCCAGGCCACCGCGATGCTCCGGGTACGTCCGGGGGGCGCCTCCGGGAAACCGGCTCCGAACGACCCGGAGGAGACGGATCCGGAGGAGGCCGGGGCTCCCGGAAAGCCGGGGGCGGACGGGAGGTCGGAGACGAGCGGGAAACCGGGGACGGACGGAAAGCCGGAGGAGACCGGGCCCCCGGCGACCGCCGGGGATCCGGTGGAGAGCGAGGCCGAGCGGACGAGCCGCTTCGTGCCGCTGCGGTCCGCCGACGCCCCCCGCGTACCCCCGGCCGCCGTGTCGCCCGAGCAGCCGCCCCACACGCCGGGCCCCGAGCTGCCGGAGGCCGAGCGGACGAAGCAGCAGCCGCTGCCGCCGCACAAGTCTTTGGAACTGCTGGCCGAGCTGACGAACAAGCCCGCCCCGCCCGAGACCCCGGTACGGGTCGCCCTGCGGCGGGTCAAGATCTGGTCCCCGCTGGTCCTGCTGCTGGTGATAGTTCTGGCGGTCGCGCAGCTCATGCGCCCGCTGCCCGCCCCCGAGCTGGTGCTCACCGCCCCGGCCACCCACACCTTCGAGGGCGACGAGCCCACCCTGAACTGGCCGCCCGAGGGCCAGGCCGTCCTGGAGGTGGAGGGGCTCGGCTCCCTCGGCTCGTACGGTGAGGAGAGGCCGGTGCCGATAGCGAGCGTGGCGAAGGTGATGACCGCCTACGTCATCCTGCGCGACCACCCGCTCAAGGCCGGCGAGGAGGGCCCGCGGATACCGGTCGACGCGCAGGCCGAGAAGGACGCGGGCCTCAGCGCCCAGGGCGAGTCGACCGTCGAGGTGACGGAGGGCGAGGAGATCACCCTCAGCGAGGCCCTCCACGCCCTGATGATCGCCTCCGCCAACAACGTGGCGCGGCTGCTGGCCCGCTGGGACTCCGGTGGCTCGGAGGAGGCGTTCGTGGAGAAGATGAACGCCGCCGCCGAGGAGCTCGGGATGGAGAACACCACCTACACCGATGCCAGCGGGCTGCGGGAGGACACCGTCAGCACGGCGGCCGACCAGGTCGAGCTCGGCAAGAAGGTCATGGACTACGAGGCGTTCCGGGAGATCGTGAAGAAGCCCTCGTACGAGGACCGCAACGGTGTCAGCCACCGCAACTGGAACGGGCTCGTCCCGTACAACCGCGCGGTCGGCATCAAGACCGGTACGACCACCGCGGCCGGCGGCAACCTGCTGTTCGCGGGGGAGAAGGAGGTGGGCGGCACCACGCAGCTGATCGTCGGCGCGGTCATGAGCCAGCACAAGCCGTCGATCATCGACACGGTGGTGGCCGAGAGCCGCGAGCTGCTGATCTCCGCGCAGGAGGTCCTGAGGTCGGAGAGGATCGTCGCCAAGGGCGACGTGGTGGGCTACGTGGACGACGGCCTCGGCGGCCGTACGCAGGTGGTCGCGACCGAGGACGTCTCGGCGGTCGGCTGGTCCGGTCTGGAAGTGGAGCTGGCCCTGACCGACGGCGGCAAGGGCGTGCCGCACACGGCGGCCCCGGGCGACACCGTCGGCACCCTGACCGTCGGCAGCGGACCGGGCCAGGTGAAGGTCCCGGTCGCCGTCCGGGGCGAGCTGGCCGAACCGGACGCGGGGACGAGGCTGACCCGCATCCTGTGACACACGGGGCGCGGGGCCCGTACGCGGGGCGCGGTACGGACGGCGTCCTCCGTCCGTACCGCGCCCCGCGCGCGTCCGGCCGGGCCCGCCGTTACCCAGCCGTGCCCCCGGGCCGCACATGACCGGGTCCGCGGCGGTAACCCTCAAGGTCATGGCGAAGACGTGGTGGGCCGTCGCACGGGGCGTGGCCAAGGAGTTCCTCGACGACGAGATCCCGGACCGGGCGGCGACCCTCACGTACTACGGCGTGCTGTCGATCTTCCCGGCCCTGCTGCTGCTCGTCTCGCTGCTGGGCGCGGTCGGCGAGACGGCGACCCGGTACATCCTGGAGAACCTCCAGCGGCTCGCGCCCGGCCCGGCCCGCGAGATCCTGAGCGACACGGTGGGCGAGATCCAGCGCGGCAGCGGCGGCGGCGTCCTCGCGGTCGTCAGCCTGCTGGGCGCGGTGTGGGCCTCCTCCGGCTACGTCGCGGCGTTCATCCGCGCGGCCAACCGCGTCCTGGACATCCCCGAGGGCCGCCCGGTGTGGAAGCTCACGCCGCTGCGCATCGGCGTGACGCTGACCCTGATGGTGCTGCTCGCGGTGAGCGTGGTGATCGTGGTCCTCACCGGTGGGCTGGCCGAGCAGGCCGGGAGGGCCGTCGGCATGGGCGAGCAGGCGCTGCTGGTGTGGTCGGTCGCCAAGTGGCCGGTGCTGGTGCTGCTGGTGGCGGCGATGATCAGCATCCTGTACTGGTCGGCCCCCAACGCCCGGCTGCGGGGTCTGCGCACGGCGCCGGGCAGCGTGGTGGCCGTGCTGCTGTGGTTGGCCGCCTCGGCGGGCTTCGCGGTCTACACGGCGAACTTCGGCTCGTACAACAAGACCTACGGCACCCTCGCCGGCGCCGTCGTCTTCCTCGTCTGGCTGTGGCTGTCGAACCTGGCCATTCTGCTCGGCCTGGAGCTGGACGCCGAACTGGCCCGCAGGCGGGCGTACGCGGACGGGCTGCCGAAGGGGGAGGAGCCGTACGTGGAGCCGCGCGACACCGCCAAGTGGCCGAGCTCGCTGCGGCTGCGGCTGCGGCGTCTCAGGTGGCTCAGGAAGCAGCGGCGCGCAGACGGGCCCGCCCGTACCGGTCCGGCCCGGGAGCGGGCCCCGGGCCCGGACCGCGCCCCGGACGACGCGGGCGCCTCACGCGGCCGTACGTCCGGCAAGGCGGCGGACTGACGCCGGCACCCGTGGGTCGCGGCGCAGCGGGTACCGCCGCCGCAGTACCTGCCTGCGCCGCAGCACCACGGCGGCCGCGGCGATGGCGAGCACGGCCCCGCCCGCCACGGCCAGCGGAACGGTGTTGCGCCGGCCCGCCCGTACGGCGCCCGCCGCCTTGCGCCGGGCCAGGGCCTTGACGTCGGCCCTGGCCGCCAGTTCCTCGATGGTGTCGCCGAGTTCCCGGCGCGTGCGGTCGATCCGCTCACGCAGCTCGGCGGGGGTGTCCGGATCAGCGGGGATGCCCGGAGTGACCGGGACCTCCGCCTCCCTGGTGTCCCTCGAAACGCTCATCGCCGCGCCCTTCCCCTGATCTCGTCCAGGTCGTCGTGCACGCCCCGCAGCGCCCGCTCGGGCTTGGCGGGCGTGGCCCTGCGCATCTGCTGCCGTCCCAGGACCGCCAGCACCCCGGCGACGAGGAACAGCACCGCCATGATCACCAGGGCGGACAGCCACACCGGCCACACCACGGAAAGGCCGGCGATCGCGGCCGTCACACCGGCGCCCACCGCGTACAGCGCGACCACCCCGGCACCGCCGAGCATGCCGCCGCCCATTCCGGCCCGCTTGCCCTTCTCGGCCATCTCCATCCTGGCGAGTCGCAGTTCCTCCTTCAGGAGCTGCGACGTCTGCGCGGTGGCCCGTGCCACCAGTTCGCCGACGGAGTGCTCCTCTCCGGGGCCGTGCCCACGCCTGTGTCCGTCCATCCGCCGCATCGTGCTCATCGTCGTCGCGCTCCCCTCATGGGTCAGCACTCCGAGTACCTCCGCTCACCGCCCGCTAATCCGGCCTCACCCGTTCGTCACGGCGTCCGGGGTGTCGGGTTCCGTCCGGCACGGCGTCGGGGGCGGGCGGGGACGTGTCCGGGGGGACGGCGCACTCGCGCTGACGGTCCGGCGCAGCGGCCAGGACGACAGGCAGCCGGCCCACGAGGCGCGCCCGGACGCGCTGGAGCGCTCCCGGTGGCCGCTGGCGAGCATCACCGCCCTGGGGTGCGTTGGGCGCGGGCCGGCCCTCAGCGCCTGGCGGCTCACCGGCGGCTGAGCGCCTCCGCCCGCCGGTATGCTCCGTGCCTGTGCTCCAACCCGCCCCGCGCCCGAGGTGGCCGCGGGGCGGAGCGTGGGTACGGAGGGGAACGGGCCGCACACACGGAGTCGCCGCCCTCGCGGTCGGAGCGCTCCCGACGTCGCATCGCCTTCGCCACCCCAGGAGCCGAACCGCCCCCGTACCGAACGGAGTCCGCCCATGGCCCCCACCCCCCGATCCGTCGACACGGCGGGCCGGTCCCACGCCGTGGTGATCGGCGCCGGCCTCGCGGGCCTGACGGCGGCCCGCGCACTCGCCGACGCCTACGAGCGGGTGACGGTGCTCGATCGGGACGTGCTCCCCGCCGAGCCGTCCTCCCGGCGCGGCGTACCGCAGAGCCGGCAGCTCCACATCCTGCTCGCCCGCGGCGCGCAGGCGCTGGAGGAGTTGTTCCCCGGCTTCCTGGAGGAGCTGCTCGCGGCGGGAGCCACCCGCGCGGACACCCAGACCGAGGTCCACTGGTACCTCGACGGCCGCCTCCTGTGCCCGGTGCCCTCCGGGGTGATCGCGTACGGCGCGAGCCGGCCGCAGGTGGAGCACCACGTACGCGCGCGCGTCGTGGCGCTCCCCGGTGTCGCGGTCAGGGAGGGGATGGAGGTGCTGGGGCCGGTCACCACGCCGGACCGCGCCCGGGTCACCGGAGTCCGGGTGCGCTCGCGCACCGGCGGTCCGGGGGAGGAGGCAATCCCCGCCGACCTGGTCGTCGACGCCTCCGGCCGGGGCTCACGGGCGCCGGACTGGCTGGAGGAACTCGGATACCCCCGGCCGCGGCGGACGCGAGTGCGTGCCGACGTCGTCTACGTCACCCGCCACTTCCGGCGCGAACCCCACCACATCGGCGGCCGGAGCGGTGTCGCGCTGGTGCCCTTCCCCGGACTGCCGCGCGGCGGGGCCCTCGTCTCCGAGCGGAAGGACCGGTTCGCGGCCGTCCTCTTCGGCCTGCAGGGCGAGGAGCCCCCGACCGACGAGGCGGGCATGCTGGCCTACGCCGAGTCCCTGCCCGGACCGGACGTGGCCGAGGTGCTGCGCACGGCCGAGCCGCTGAACGAGCCGGTGAGGATGCGCTATCCGGCCAGCACGCGCCACCACTACGAGAAACTGGACCACCGCCCCGGCGGCCTCCTGGTCACTGGTGACGCCCTGTGCAACTTCAACCCCACCTATGGCCAGGGCATGACGGCGGCGGCCCAGCAGGCGGTCGTGCTGCGCGCGCTCCTCGCCCGAGAGCCCCGGGAACGGGACCGGAACGCCGACGGCCTGCCCCGCCGCTTCTTCCGCGCCGCCGCCGAGGTCGTCGACACCCCGTGGCTGCTGGCCGCCGGCGGCGACCTGCGCTTCCCCGGGGTGGAGGGGAGGCGCGGCCCGGCCGACGGACTGCTGGACCGGTACCTCACCCGCTACCGCGCGGCGGCCTCCGTCGACCCAGTTCTGGGCCGGACGTTCCTGTCGGTGGCCCACATGCTCCAGCCGCCCGCCCGGCTGATGTCGCCCGGCCATGTGCTCCGCGTGCTGCGCGCGTCGAGGAGGGCCGGTGATCCGGCGGGCGCGGACTCGTAAAGAAGTTGTGTACGCGACAAAGATGGCGTGCACGGGTCTTGCCCGGTGCCGGTGACCGACCAGTAGCCTGCGATCCCCCCACGGCGCGACCACTCTCCAACTCCCTATCCCCCACAACCACTTGAGGTCACTGTGAAGAAGAAGTCACTGGCCGTCGCGGCAGCCGTGCTCGCACTCGCCCTCCAGGCCCCGGCCGCGGCGGCCGCGGAGTCCCCCTCCGCCTACGGACCCGGCAGCGACCCGATCCTCTTCGTCCACGGCTGGAACAGCGGCGGATCCACGTGGAACACCATGGCCGGCCGTTTCCGCGCCGACGGCTGGCCCGCCGGCCACCTGAGGCAGTGGAGCTACACCTCCAGTCAGTCCAACGCCACCACCGCGCGGCAACTCGCCACCGAGGTCGACCGGCTGCTCGCCGCCACCGGGGCGAGCAAGGTCGACGTGATCACCCACTCCATGGGCGGCCTCTCCTCGCGCTACTACGCCAAGAACCTCGGTGGCGCGGCGAAGATCGACGCCTGGGTCTCCCTCGGCGGTCCCAACCACGGCACCGACATGGCCAACTGGTGCTTCCAGACCTCCTGCATCGAGATGCGTATCGGGTCGAGCTTCCTGAACTCACTCAACTCCGGTGACGAAACACCCGGTTCGGCGCGCTACGCCACCTGGTGGTCGCCCTGCGACACCGTCATCAACCCCGACAGCAGCGTCGCCCTGTCGGGCGCGGTCAACACCAGAACCGCCTGTCTGTCGCACTCCGGTCTGCTGAACGACGCCACGGTCTACGGCCAGGTCCGGGACACGGTCGACAGCTGACCCCGGCGGACGTTCCCGCACCGGCCCGCCGACGCGGGAACGTCCACCCCGGCGGGGAGCCGGGTGAGCACCGTTCTCCCACGTGTGGGGGAACCGCGGGCCAGCACCTGTACCGGAGACGCTCTCTGCCTCACTCTTGCCGAAGACCCCGGCTGCCCGCCGGTCACGGCGGACGGCAGGCTCGCCGGCGTCCCGGGGCACCACGCCGCCGCCGAAGTCCCCACCTGACACGTCCCACGCGGTGGGACCGATGACCACCGTGTCCTGGGGCGGGGGGGGGGGGGGGGGGGGGGGGGGGGGGGGGGG
>NZ_JAJFAU010000016.1:0-27549 GCF_022614595.1 Streptomyces sp. CNQ085 | reverse complement strand
CCCCCCCCCCCCCCCCCCCCCCCCCCCCCCCCCCACGGGGAGGGGCCTCACGTGCTCGCGGGGCATCCCGCTCCCGTGCGTGCCGACTCCGTTCCCCGGGGGCTCACGGGAGAAGGGGGAGGAGGGAGCGGGCATGGCCGAGCAGGCGGTGGAGGTGCACGGTGGTGGGGGCGAGAGCGGTGACCAGGACGGCCGGACCGCCGGCCAGCGGCACCAGAACGCCCCGGCCCTGTGCCGGGTCGTTCCCGAACAGGTGCGGCTGGACCGGTACGTCTTCCAGACGGGGGTCGACGACGAGGAGTTGGCCGGTGGCGCGGTGACCGGCCAGGACGGCGGGGCCGTCCCAGCCGGGGGCGGCCGTGCCGACGCCGGTGTGCTGGTCCAGCAGGGGACGGCCGTCGCGTCGGACGGTCAGCCGGGTGGTCAGGTCGCCGGGGGGCTCGGCGGCGCGGCCGAGGATCTGTTCCTCGCGCAGGAGCAGGCGTGCGGTCGGGGCGAGGTCCACGGTGCAGGTCTGCCGCAGGTTGCTGCCGCATGCGCTGATCAGTGGTCTGGGAAGCCAGTGGAGGCTCGCGTGATCTCCCACGCGCAGGCCGGCGTGGTGGGTGGCGTGGGCGGTGGTCGCGCCGCGCAGGGCGAGGGTGGCGGCGGCGGTGGTGATCTCCAGGTCGGCGCGGTCGCCGACGGTGACATCGATGCTCAGACGGTCGCCGCCGAGGGGTGCGCTCATGGCGCCGATCACGCACACCCTGGCCCGGCCTCCCCGCGGCCGGAGGCGGCGCAGGTGGAAGGGGCCGTCGCCGTGCAGGAGCGGGAGGGTGGTGGCGCGGCCGTTCGAGACGGCCCGGATGCGGGCGGTCGCGTGCACACCACCGCCTGTCTCGCCGGCCGGTGTCCGCGGGGCCGGGGCGGGAGCGGTGGTCATGCCGCGCCGCCGGTGTTCCAGGCGGCCAGACGCGTGCCGATCCAGTCGGCCACCGGCCGGACGCCGTCGTCGTCGCGCAGGCTGGTGAACGCGACGGGGAGACCGCCGCGCCGGAGTTCGGCGTCGGCGGCCATGCGGGCGAGATCGGAGCCGACGTGGGGGGCGAGGTCGGTCTTGTTGACGACCAGCAGGTCGGCCGTGGTGATGCCGGGGCCCCCCTTACGGGGGATGTCGTCGCCGCCCGCGACGTCGATGACGAAGATCTGGGCATCGGCCAGACCGCGGGAGAAGGTGGCCGTCAGGTTGTCGCCACCGGACTCGACCAGGATCAGATCGAGGCCGCCGAGGGTCTCCTCCAGGTGCTCCACGGCTTCGAGGTTGGCGGAGATGTCGTCGCGGATGGCGGTGTGGGGGCAGGCGCCCGTCTCCACCGCGGTGATGCGCTCGGCGGGCAGGACGGCCTCGCGGCGCAGGAACTCGGCATCCTCGCGGGTGTAGATGTCGTTGGTGACCACTGCGATGGACAGATCCTCGCGCAGGACTCGGCACAGGGCGGCGACTGTGGCCGTCTTGCCGGAACCGACCGGCCCGCCCAGCCCGACGCGCAGGGCACGGCGCGTGCCGTCGGGGCGGATGGGACGGGCCGCGCTGTGGGTGTGGCGCCGGGGAAAGGCCGGGGAGAGGCCGTCGCTGTGGTCCAGGTGCATTCCGGTCTCCGAAACGTGGTCGCGGACGTGGGTGGGCTGCGGGTCAGGAGGCGAACAGGCGGACCGGCCAGGCGGCGTGCTCCTGGGCGGCGATGTCCAGCAGCGGGGCGGAGTCGGCGGGCAGCACACCGGTGCCCTCCGCGGAGACGCGGACCGCGGTCCGGGCCGCGCGGTCGGCGATGCGGTCGGTGTCGTCGGCGAGGCGGGCGAGGACAGCCGTGGCGTCGTAGGGATTCAGGCTCAGCAGCCGTACCGCCGCGGTGGCCGGGCCGCCGACACTGTCGTAGGCGGCGGCGTGGGCCGCGTCCGAGGAGGTCAGCCCGGCCGCTCGGGCGGCCACGCCCAGCACGACGGAGTGGTGGACTCCGCGCGGCCGGTGGCGGGCGAGGCGGTCGAGTTCGGGAGCGGGCCAGGTGGCGCGTGCGGCACGCATCATCTGCCGCCCCAGCTTCCGCGCGACCTCGCGGAGAGCGGGGGTGGGGGTGCGGGCGTCGGCGGCCTCGTCCAGCTCCAGCGGGTCGTGGCCGGCGGCGGCCGTGGCGGCCAGCGCCGCCGCGACCAGACCGGCCGTGTGCAGCCGTCCCCGGCAGAAGGCGTGCAGAGTGGCGGTGTCGTGGACGGTCCCCGAGGCGACGGCCGCCTCCACCCCGCCGGAGTGGGCGTGCCCTCCGGCGGGGAAGCGGCCGTCGGCCAGGACGAGCAGGGCTGCGCGGCTCATCGTGCGGGCATGCACCTTTCCCTGGCCGGTCCGGATCGTCGGCCGGGCCGGCCACGTCGGGGTCAGAACAGGAAGTAACGCTGCGCCATGGGCAGTTCGGTGGCGTAGTGCATGGGAACCGACTGGTCGGCCACCTCCGCGCGGACATCGGTCACCCGGGCTCCGCCGATCTCCACCTCGAAGGTGTCGGGATCGATCGTCACGTCCGGGGTGGCGCTGTTCTCCCGCATGTCCTCCTTGCGGACCGTGCGGGTGTCTGTGATGGCCCGCAGTGGCTTGCCGACCGCCAGACGGTCGGCGAGTCCGCTCTCGAGAGCCTGGCGGGAGACGAAGTTGAAGGAGTTGGCGAGGGGAGCGCGCCCCCGGGCGCCCCACATCGGGCGGGGCAGGACCGGCTGAGGGGTGGGGATGGAGGCGTTGGCGTCCCCGACCTGCGCGTAGGCGATCTGCCCGCCCTTGACGACCAGATGGGGCTTGACGCCGAAGAACTTCGGTTCCCACAGCACCAGGTCGGCCAGCTTCCCGGTCTCCACGGAGCCGACCTCGGCGTCGATACCCTGGGCGATCGCGGGGTTGACGGTGTACTTGGCGACGTAGCGGCGGGCACGGTGGTTGTCCGCCCCACCGGCCCTGTCCTCCGCCAGGTGGCCGTAACGGACCTTCATCACATGGGCGGTCTGCCAGGTCCGAACGATCATCTCGCCGATGCGCCCCATGGCCTGGGCGTCGGAGGACATCATGGAGATCGCGCCCAGGTCGTGCAGCAGGTCCTCCGCGGCCATGGTGGAGGGCCGGATACGGGAGTCGGCGAAGGCCAGGTCCGCCGGCACCTCGGGGTTGAGGTGGTGGCAGACCATCATCATGTCCACGTGCTCCTTGACGGTGTTCACCGTCAGCGGGCGGGTGGGATTGGTCGAGGCCGGCAGCACATGGGGCTCTCCGACCATGGTGATCATGTCCGGGGCGTGACCGCCGCCGGCACCCTCGACGTGGAAGACGTGCAGCGGTCGGCCGCCGATCGCCTCCAGGGTGTCGCCGACGAAGCCGGCCTCGTTGAGGGAGTCGGCGTGCAGGGCGAGCTGGACGCCGGTCTCCTCGCACACCCGCAGGCACAGATCGATCACCGCGGGGGTCGCGCCCCAGTCCTCATGGATCTTGAACCCCAGAATTCCGGCGGTGACCTGGTCCTGGAGCGACTTGCGGGACATGGTGCTGCCCCTGCCGAGCAGGCCGATGTTGACCGGGAAGGCGTCCAGGGCCTCGAAGAGCCGGGAGACGTGCCACGAGCCGGGGGTGACGGTGGTGGCCGTGCTGCCCTCGGCCGGCCCCGTACCGCCGCCGATGAGCGTGGTCACGCCCGCGGCCAGCGCCTCGCCGACCTGCTCGGGACAGATGAAGTGCACATGGGTGTCCACGCCGCCGGCGGTCAGGATGCGGCCGTTGCCGGCGATGACCTCGGTCTCCGGGCCGATGGGGAAGTCCGTGGGCTGCGGGCGGCCCACGACCGTCGGGCGGGCCGTGTGCAGCGGGTCCATCGTCTCGGGGTTGTACGCCTTGCCCAGCGCGGTGATCCGGCCGTCGCGGATGGCGATGTCGGCCTTGACCACCCCCCAGTGGTCCAGTACCACCGCTCCGGTGATCACGGTGTCCGGGGGCCTGCGGCCTTCGTCCCCCTCCGGCTCGCGCGGCAGGGCGGACTGGCCCATCGACTCACGGATCACCTTGCCGCCGCCGAAGACCACCTCGTCCCCGCTGCGGCCCGGGCCGCCGGCCCAGTCCTCGGTGATCTCGATGGTCAGGGCGGTGTCGGCCAGCCGGATCCGGTCTCCGGTGGTCGGGCCGAACAGGTCGTCGTACTGGGCGCGGGTGAGCGGATCAGTCATCGAGGGAGCCTCCGTTCTCCTTGCGCAGCCCCAGCACGACACGCTCGCCCGCGATCGGCACCAGCTCCACCTCACGCCGGTCGCCCGGTTCGAACCGCTCGGAGGTGCCGGCCGGGATGTTCAGGCGCTTTCCGCGGGCGGCCTCTCGGTCGAAGTCCAGACCCGGGTTGGCCTCGGCGAAGTGGTAGTGGGAACCGACCTGGACGGGCCGGTCGGCGGGGTTGTGCACCTCCACCACCGTCACTTCGCGCCCCTCGTTGAACGCGATCGGCTCGGCGCCTTCGGGGTGTTCCACCTTGCCCGGGTGCACCAGCACATCCTCGTCCGTCTCCGGGACGGGGTCGTGGATGGTCACCAGCTTCGTGCCGTCCGGGAAGGTCGCCTCCACCTGGACGTTGGCGATCATCTCCGGGACGCCTTCCATCAGTTCCCCGCGGCCCAGCACCCTGCGGCCCGACGCCATCACCTCGCTGACCGTACGGCCGGCCCGCGCCTCCTCGAAGACGTGCACAGTCAACAGCGCGACCGCTTCGGGGTAGTTCAGCCTGATGCCGCGCTCACGCCGCCGCTGCGCCACATCCGCCGCCACATGGATCAGCAGCCGCTCCTGTTCGTGCGGAGTCAGATGCATGCGGGCTCGTTCCCGGACCGGCGGACGATCCGGTTCTTCGTTCCGTACTCCGCCACCGTGGTCCTCTCCGCGGTCCGCGATGCCGCACTGTAAGCGGAATCAACTGCTCCGCCTCCGCCCCCGCCCTCCCGGACGCTCCACACACCCATGAACAGTGGTCTCCCCTCGTCTCCGCGCGCGGCACCGCGTGCCGCCGGCTCCCCGGTCACGGGCGCCGCCGAACGGAGACTGTGCTCCGGCGGGCGGCGGCAAACGAGCAGGTCGTGTTGATCCGCCCAGGCGAGTGAAGATCCGTCGTTCGGCACCACGCCGATGCGCGCATCTGCTAGCGGCTTGCCACGCGGCCTTGGCCGGGGCATCGGTCCGTGTGCGGATCGGCGAGTCGGGTGCGAACGCGATCTTCGGTTCGGCGCGGGTGTCGCGCCGGCGGACGTTGTCCTCGCCGGCCCGCATCAGCACGGTGATGTCCCTGACCGTCTGGCCTGGCCAAAGTCGCGTGACAAGCCACTGGTCGCGGACGCACCACCGGCCCGGCCGCCCTCCCGCCACCTGAGACGCGAGGGCCGGCGTTCCGCCGAACGAAGTACCGGACGATCGCGCCCTGTTGCCCAGGGTGTTCAATTGGTTACGTTTCCGGTGGACCGGAAGAGACCCCGCCCACTTGGGAGCAGCACACCGTGAGAGACCGTATGCGCGCCGCCCTGGCCGCCATGGCACTGGCCCTGACCGCTCTGCTCGCCCCGGCTCCGGCCGCCGCCTCGCCGGCCGACGAGACCCCCACCGTGCGACCGGCTCCCTGCACCGGCGCCCACCAGGGCGACCCCCGCCTGGGCCCCGAGCACCTGCCCCGTCCCTGGGAGTCACCCGCCGGTCCGCTGCTCAAGGGCTACCAGCGCACCGGCGGCCTGTCCCCGGAGGCGTTTCTGGCCAAGTACTGGAAGGACGAGGGCCCCGACGGTCCGGCGGGCTGGAAGTATCCGCCCAACGACGGCTTCGCCGAGGTCAACGGCGAGATCGACAAGCATGTCGAGATTCTGGAGCCCGGCGAGGATCTGGACCGCTTCGGCTCCGAGTACGGCTCCTACCTCGCCCCGGCCGGCGACCCGTACGCCAAGCGAGCCCTGCCCCCGCAGAACCTCAACACCCGCGACGCCGCCCACCCCTGCGACTACCACCACTACACCGTCAAGCGGTCCTTCCCCGTCTGGCAGGGGAGCGTCGCACCCTGGTTCGAGCAGCCCGGTGGCGGACAGCAGATCAAACTCGACCCGGCCCTGCACGATCCGGGCGAAGGCCGGTTGCTGAACGTCAAGTGGCTGCTGGACAACGGCTATCTCACGCCCACCACAAGCTGAGGAGCGAGACCGATGGACCGCCACGCCCTCCATGCCGCCCTGCGGGCCGCGGGCGTGGCGGACGGCCACTACCGCATCGAAGGAGTGCACGAGCCCTCGCCCCCGCCCACCGACTTCCTCTATCTGCGCCGCTCACCGGACGCCTCCGGCCTGTGGGAGACCGGGGCGTACGAGCGCGGCGTGTGGGAGGCGGCCGCCCACCACCGGAACGAGGCGGACGCCTGCGCTCACCTGTTCCGCCTGATGACCGAAGGCTGACGGCCAGGGCTCACCGGAGGGCCGGGAACGCCGCACAGCCCTGGGAGGACTCGATACCACGGGCCACGCGACCAACACCGCGAGAACGCCGGTGCCCGCCCTGCTCACGGCCCTCGGCCGGACGGGGGAAGGGCTGGGCAGCAGTGGGATCCCCACCCGTGGCGGTCCGGAAGCCCGGGTGCCCGGCCCACGGTGGCACCTGGCGCCTCCCGTTCCCCGCTGATACCGGACCTGGACATCAAGGACCCGCCTGCTCGAGAAACAGGCGGGTCCTTGCGCTGGTGCGCCCGGCAGGATTCGAACCTGCGACACCCGCTTTGGGAGTTTTCTCGGGGCGGGGCTGTGACCTGCGGAAACGTCGACCACGGAATGTCTGGCCTGGGGAAAGACCCCTCCGTGGTTCTCACGTGTTCGCATGGTTTCCCGGCCTCATGTGTGCCAGATCCGTTCCGGGCGACCACCTCGTCGAAGGCGGAGCCCCAGGCCCGGGCGGATGCCCGCTCCGGCCGCAAAGCTGTGAGCGGGTGGGCGGAAACCCGTAGCCTGGGGTCGACAGCGTTACGCCACCTGACCAGTGCGGAAGGGATGCCGATGACCACAGCTCCCAGCGGTGGGCCTCACCCGCCGTCCCAGTCGTCGCATCCGCTGCGGACCATCCGTGACATCCGGGAGTCCCTGTCCGAGGACCAGCGTCGGCACTTCGACACGGAACTCGCCGACACGGAGATCGAGGCGCTGCCCGAGATGCTCCACCGCTGGGTGACGCTGAGCAACGACGGCTTCGAGGAGTTCCTGCTCTCCGCTCCCTTCGAGGGGCTGGATTTCGGTGCCCGCTCCTACGACGAACAGACGGACACCGAGTGATCTACCTGCTCGACGCCAACGTCGTCGCCGAACTCACCACCCGGGTGAGGCCAGATCCGCGCGTCATGGCCTGGTTCCGGTCCACGGCCAGGCCCAACCGCTTTCTGAGCGTGATCACTGTTGCCGAGATCGAGGCAGGGGTGGCCGCCACTCCGGATCCCGTACGACAGGCCCGCTACGCCCGAGCGCTCGCCGCGGTACGGCATGAATACCACGACCGCGTCGCGTCGATCGGCGGGCCGGAAGCAGCCGCCTACCTCGCAGTCCACAAGACGCTCAAGGCCGCCGGTGTCGGCATCGACCCACCGGATGCCCTGATCGCCGCCACCGCCCTGGCCAACGGCTGGACCGTAGCCACCCGGAACGTCAAGCACATGGCCCGGACCGGGGCCCTGGTGATCAACCCGTGGGAGGAGAAGCTGTAGTGGTCCCCGGGGGCACGATTCACTCCGTGGACGCCGGACGCGGGGCGGCGCGCCTTCTCCGCTGACCTCCGGCCCGTGCCCCCGGCAGGATTCGAACCTGCGACACCCGCTTTAGGAGTGGGATCGAATCCTGCCGGGGGGTGCCTGGCGCTGCCGTGCGATGCTGTTTCCCCTGTTCAGAACCGCACGGCGAGCCACTTGGTCCGGCTCATGCGGCCCTGTATCGGGCAGTCCGCTCACGCATCGCTCACGCACCTGAGGTACCTCGGTGTCGTGCCGGCGCATCTCCATCTCTTCGTAGTGGAGTCTGCGGGGCCCGGTTCATTCTTGCGGCCTTCCAGCGCCTTGCGGAGTTGCCGCTCCGGCAACATGTGCAAGCGCCCGTGCGGATTGGCATGAGCACGTCGAGGAGGCTTCTTAGCTGAACCATGGGATGCTGGCTGCTCCCTTTGGCAAAGTGATCGTCACTGCTAGACGATTCTCGTGAGGAACCTTGTGAGTACGCTCGGTAGCTTCATCTGGTCGATCGCTGACCAGCTTCGGGGGCCCTACCGCCCCAACCAGTACGGGACTGTGATTCTTCCGTTCACGATCCTGAGACGGCTCGATTGCGTACTTGAGCCGGACCGTGCGGCGGTACGAGAGCTGGCTGCGAGGTACGAGAACCCGAACCGGCTCAAGGTCGAGGTCAAGAAGGCCACGGGGCGGACGTTCTACAACACCTCCAACTACGAATTCGCGAACCTGCTGGCCGATGCGGATGGACTGGCGGACAACCTCGCTGACTACATTGACCGGTTCTCGGCCGATGTGGACGTGTTCGAGTATTTTGACTTCAAGAAGGAGATCCTGGCCCTGGAGAAGGCTGGACTCCTGCGCGAGATCGTCAAGTCCTTCGGCGCCGTCGACCTGCATCCCAAAGTGGTGTCCAACGCCGACATGGGGGATGCGTTCGAGTACATCATCCGCAAGTTCAATGAGGCCGCGAATGAGACCTCCGGAGACCACTACACGCCACGCGACGCGATCCGGCTGCTGGTCGACCTGCTCTTCGCGGAGAAAGATGTCGACCTCTCCGAGGGCAGCATCATCAGGTCGCTGTACGACCCCACCGCCGGTACCGGCGGCATGCTCTCCTTGGCAGAGGAGCACCTGCTTGCCCAGAATCCCGAGGCGAAGCTGAGTCTGTACGGCCAGGAGTACAACCCGCAGTCGTACGCCATCTGCAAGTCCGACCTGCTCGCCAAGGGCCACGACACGACCAACATCGCCTTCGGCAACACGCTCACTGACGACGCCTTCAAGGGCCGCCAGTTCGACTATTGCATGTCCAACCCGCCCTACGGGGTGGACTGGAAGCAGTACGCCAAGGCAGTCAAGGCGGAGCGTGACTCCGCCGGCCCCTACGGCCGATTCGCGCCGGGACTCCCCGCGACCTCGGACGGCCAAATGCTCTTCCTGCTCCACTTGGCCCACAAGATGCGCACACCCGAGGACGGCGGCGGCCGAGCCGGCATCATCATGAACGGCTCGCCGCTCTTCAACGGCGCCGCCGAATCCGGCCCCTCCAACATCCGCAGGTGGCTGCTGGAGAACGACCTGGTCGAGGCGATCGTCGCGCTGCCGACCAATATGTTCTTCAACACCGGTATCGCCACCTACATCTGGATCCTAGACAACACCAAGCACCCAGACCGCCAAGGCAAGGTCCAGCTCATCGACGGCACGTTGTTCTGGACTAAAATGCGCAAGAACCTCGGGTCCAAGGGACGCGAGATCAGCGACCATGACCGTGCCGAGGTCGTGCGGCTGTACGCCGACTTCGAGGACGCCGACCCTGACTTCTCCAAGGTGCTGCGCAACGACGAGTTCGGCTACTGGACCATCACCGTTGAGCGTCCCCTGCTCGATGAGGACGGGAACCTTGTCGTAGACCGCAAGGGAAACCCGAAGCCCGACTCGAAGAAGCGTGACACTGAGAATGTGCCCTTCACCTACGGCAGCTCAACCGCCGGCGCGGCAGGGGAGCGTGAAGTCATCCAGACGTACTTCGACGCGGAGGTGAAGCCGCACGCCCCTGACGCCTGGATCGACTGGGCCAAGACCAAGGCCGGCTACGGAATCCCCTTCACTCGCCACTTCTACAAGTACGTTTCACCTCGTCCGCTCGCCGAAATCGATGCTGACCTGGAGAAACAGGTCGCCAAAATCCTTGACTTGCTGCGAGAGGTGGAGCAGTGATCACCACGCCGCGGCCCGACTGGCGTGAGACAACGGTGCGGCGAGTGTTGCGCCAGCTGGACCGACCTGCTCGGTCGGGGCTCGGCGTTATCACCGCCTATCGGGATGGCACAGTCACTCTTCGCTCGAACCGCCGTGAGGACGGCTATACCTTCTCTGATACCGAGAATGGCTATCAGGAGATCCGTCCCGGAGACCTGGTCTTCCATGCCCTCGACGGTTTTGCTGGCGCCGTCGGCGTCTCGGACAGTCATGGCAATGGTTCACCCGTCTACCACGTCTGCGAGCCTGTGGCGGGTGACGATCCCGCTTACCTTGCCCGCCTGCTACGCCACCTTGGTACCTCCGGCTTCCTCGCCACCCAGGCGCCGAACGTCCGCGAGCGCAGCGTTGACTTCCGTAACTGGAGCACCTTCGCTCGTATTCCTCTAGTATTGCCCCCGGCCGACGAGCAACGAACCATTGCCTCCTATCTTGCCCGCGAGACGGCCCGCATTGACACGCTCATTGAAGAGCAGCAGCAGCTGATCGAGATGCTTCGCGAACGGCGCGCTGCTGCGGCGGTTGAAGCATTCGCATCGATGAGCGGCGATGGCGAGGGCCTTGGGGATGCGTGCGAGCCGATTCCTTGGTTGCCTGAGCTGCATATCAAGCGAGTGCAGATGCGCCATGTTTGCACGATTGGTACTGGTTCAAGCGACTCAGTCAACGCCGTGGACGAGGGGTATCCACTCTTCGTCCGCGGAGATCAACCTCTGGCACTCGAACACTACGAATTCGATACTGAGGCCATCATCACTGCTGGTGACGGCGCGATGGTCGGTCGCTCGTTTCACCATTACCGGGGCAAGTTCGCTGCCCATCAGCGTGTGTATGTCTTGCGTGACTTCAAGGGGATATTTCCGCGCTATCTCTTCTGGTACTTCTCGACCTTCTTTATCCGCATAGTGGGTGACGGCGGAGCGCAGGCAACGGTGCCCTCTGTGCGGAGACCCATGATCGCGGGAATGCCTGTGCCGATGCCTGCGCTCGATGAGCAGCGTCGCGTCGCGGCCTTGCTGGATGAGCAGACTACGAAGATCGACGTGCTGATCGCCGAGACCGAGCGGTTCATCGAGCTGGCGCGGGAGCGCCGATCGGCGTTGATCACGGCGGCTGTGACGGGGCAGATCGACGTACGAGAGGTGGCTTGATGGCCGACCACAGTGAGGTGGTCTTCGAGACGGAGATCTGCGAGTACCTGCGGGATCACGGCTGGCTGTACTCGAAGAATGATCGTGATGGTGGCGAGTACGACCAGGAGCGGGCGCTGTTCCCCGCTGATCTGTTCGCATGGCTGGAGGCGACGCAGGGGCCGGCGTACGAGAAAGCGTTGAAGGCGGCGGGGTCGCGGGCGAAGTTCCTCGACGTGCTGACCGCGGCGCTCGACCGGCCGCTGGAACATGGCGGTGGGACGCTGAACATCCTGCGTAACGGGGTGCAGTACATCGGCGGTGGTCGGCTGAAGATGGCGCAGTTCCGTCCGGAGACGTCGCTTAACGAGACCACGACGGCCTACTACGAGGCGATGCGTGTGCGAGTGGTGCGGCAGGTGCACTTCTCGACCGCCGACCAGCGCAGTATCGACCTGGTGTTCTTCGTCAACGGGCTCCCGGTGGCCACGGTGGAGCTGAAGACCGACTTCACCCAATCGCTGGACGAGGCGGTCAACCAGTACAAGCAGGATCGCAATCCGTTGACGAACGGGCGGCCGGAGCCGTTGCTGTCGTTCGGTCACCGGGCACTGGTGCACTTCGCGGTCTCGAATGACCTAGCGGCGATGACCACGAGGCTGGAGGGGGAGAAGACCCACTTCTTGCCGTTCAACATCGGCTTCGACAGTGGTGCTGGCAACCCGCCCGGCGCGGATGGGCGGTCGGCGACGGCGTACCTGTGGGAGCGAGTGTGGGAGAAGCACGCCTGGCTGAACATCATCGGTCGGCTGATGATCGTGCAGACCAAGGAGGAGTGGGACGTCACTACCGGCACCTCGGTGCGGCGTACGAGCATGCTCTTCCCACGGTTCCACCAGTGGGAGGCCGTCACGAACATCGTCGACGCGGTGAAGGAGGAGGGTGTCGGGCAGCGGTACCTGATTGAGCACTCGGCCGGGTCGGGGAAGACGAACACCATCGCCTGGACAGCCCACCGGTTGGCGCGACTGCATGTCGGTGATCGGAAGGTCTTCGACTCGGTTATCGTGGTTGTCGACCGCACCGTGCTCGACTCCCAGCTGCAGGATGCGATCCGGCAGATCGACGGCACCGGCAAGATCGTCGCGACTATCAGCCCCGAGGACGTCCGCAAGGCTGGCGCAAAGTCGAAGTCAGGTCTGCTGGCGCAGGCGTTGAAGAACGGTGAGCTAATCATCGCGGTAACGGTGCAGACCTTCCCGCATGCACTGAACGAGATCCGGACCGACGCCGGCCTGAAGGGCAAGCGGTTCGCCGTCATCGCCGATGAGGCGCACTCCTCCCAGTCGGGTCAGATCTCCTCGAAGCTGAAGCAGGTGCTGACGGCGGAGGAAGTCAAGGCGATCGAGGAGGGTGGCGAGGTCGATGTGGAGTCAGTGCTGGCCTCGGAGATGACCGAGCGGGCCGAGTCGGAGAACATCTCCTACTTCGCCTTCACCGCGACGCCGAAGAACAAGACCCTTGAACTGTTCGGCCGCAAGGATGCCCATGGGAAGCCGTGCGAGTTCCACCTGTACTCGATGAAGCAGGCGATCGAGGAGAGCTACATCCTCGACGTGCTCAAGGGCTATCAGTCCTACGACACCGCGTTGAAGATCGCCGGCAGGGCCGAGAGCGGTGACGGGGGAGAGGTCGAGGAAGCTGCTGCCCGCAAGGGTCTGATGCGGTGGGTGCAGCTCCACCCGACGAACATCAGCCAGAAGGTGCAGATCATCGTCGAGCACTTCCACGCCAACGTCGCCTATCTCCTCGAAGGTAAGGCGAAGGCGATGGTGGTGACCGACTCGCGCAAGTCCGCAGCGAAGTACAAGCTGGCCATCGACGCCTACATCGCCAAGCGCCGCGCTGAGGACGCCTCGTACAACTACCGGACCCTGGTCGCCTTCTCCGCCGGGGTGACGATGACCGAGGACGAGACCTGGCACAGCGACTGGGGCCCGCAGCCGTCGAAGGACGACGAGTTCACCGAGGCCAACATGAACCCCGGCGCCGGGGCTGATCTGGCAGCCACCTTCAAGGGCGAGACGTACAAAATCATGCTGGTCGCCAACAAGTTCCAGACCGGCTTCGACCAGCCCTTACTCTCGGCGATGTACATAGACAAGAAGCTGTCAGGGGTCACCGCGGTGCAGACACTCTCGCGGCTCAACCGCACCCATCGCACCGCTGGTGGGGAGCAGAAGCGCAAGACGTTCGTCATCGACTTCGCCAACAAGCCCGATGACATCAAGGCAGCCTTCGAGCCGTACTTCAAGAACGCGACCCTGGAGACCGAGACCGATCCGTACGTCGTCATCCACCTGGCTAACAAGCTTGCCCAGGCCGGAATCTACACCGAGGACGATGTTCGCAAGGTCGCAGAGCTGTGGGTGACCCGAAAGGGCAACAACGCGCTCTCGGCGGCGATCAGCCCAGCGCAGCACGACTTCCGGCGTCGCTACGCGCGGGCGATCGAGGAGGAGGACAAGGTCACGCTCCAGGCGCTCGACCTATTTCGCAAGGATGTCTCCACCTACGTACGTCTCTACGACTTCATGTCCCAGGTCGTCGACTACGGCGACCCCTACATGGAGATGCTCTCGATCTTCCTGCGCCTGCTGGAGAAGGTCATCGCCGAGTCCGCCTGGGCGGCCGACGTCGACCTCTCCGACGTGGTACTGGTCGGGGTGAAGCACAACAAGGCAATCCCGGTCAACATCTCGCTCGTGGGCGACGGGCAGCTGAAAGGCATCAGCGCAGCCGGCACGGGAATGAAGAAGGATCCGAAGTACGTCGCGCTCCAGGTCGTCATAGACAAGATGAACGACCTCTTCGGCGCCGAATCGTTCGCTAAGTCCCAGATCAGGGAGTTCGTGCAGGGCCTCGTCCAGCGGTTGCTCGCCGACCCGAACCTGATCAGGCAGACCAAGGTGAACTCCAAGAAGCAGTTCCTGGAGTCACCAGACTTCCAAGCAGCCGTTACGGAGGCGGTCGCAGACAACCAGGACGCCCACAACACGATGGCTGACTACTTCTTCACCGACGGGCCGGCCATCAACTCGATCATCGTCGCCCTCGCGGATGCCTTCTACGAAGCAGCGATCGATCAGCAGGTGGATTCATAGATACGGCAGCACGCACGTCGCGCCCCAGCAAGCGGGCCTTGGGCCGAGGCCCGCTCGCCTACTGCCAGCCTCCGCCCTCAGTGCTTCCGCCAGTCTTTGTGGGGTTCGATGAGGGTGCTGCCTCCTGCCCACTTCATCCTGCAGACCGGGCAGATCACGTACCACTCGTCGCCTGGTGCACTTTCGTCCATGTACCCGTCCTGTCCTGTCCCAGGGCAGTCTTCGGTGACTTCTTCTTGACGCATCGCTTCCCCTCAGTGCCCGGTGGATGAGGCTGCGCCTTCGGCGGCGACAGCGGCAGGGCGGATGCAGGCTAGCGCAGCCCACTGACACGAGCAGGGCACTCGAGAATCGTTGGTGGCGATACTCCGACGTCCAGAGCACGATGGTCTCCGCAAGTAGTCAAAGATCGCCGTGCGTCGCGACGGTCACCCAGCTCGACAGCCAGGCACTTTGCAGGACTCCAGTTGGCGGGCGGACGGGTTATGAGCTCGCCAGACGGCTTCCAGATCCAACGTGTCGCGCGCGGTGCGCATGCGGGTGAAGGCGTTGTCGGAAAAGCGCTTCAGGCGTTGGGAGCTGAAGACGAACTCGTGGCTGCACGCGGGATCAGCGTCGATGCCCAGGTGTCGCCGCAACGCGAGGCACTTCGGCTGGGTCAAGTCAAGGGCCTCGGCGAGCTCGGCCGCCGAGCGGTGGTACTTGGCCTGGAGATCCACCTCCCGGATCGCGGCCGCCGGCACGGATTCATCAGCCGCATAGCGCACTGGCGGAGCCGCCTGGTTCTTAACGAAGCGCACCTTGACCAGCAGTCCCTCACCGTCCGTAGCAGTGGCCAGCTCCTCCAAGCGAGGGAAGACTTCCGAGCGCGTCGCTCCCCCACGTATGCCGGCCTGAACGCGATCGACGTCCTTACCCGAGACGCGGGTCTCCGGCCCGGTGTGGGCCTCCATCGCCAACAAGGTTCGAATCCTGGCTCGCGCCTCGTGCGTCGCGCGTCGGCCCGGCTTGAGTAGGGCTGCGATCTGTGTGTATTCCTCGTCCAGGAGGAGCGCCAGGTCACGGGGCGGGTCAACCGACACCGGCAGTACGCGGTCGGGCAGGTGGTCAGCGAGCGACTCCTTGAATACGCCCCTGAGCAGGTCGTCGAAGAGTGTCACGGCAGCTCGGGCATGCACGTACAGCAGCTGCTCGGAAACCTGGTTGAACCAGTGCTGCTCGTCATCGCGCATGGCGTCGATGGCTCTGAGCGTTCCTGCGTCAGGCTCGCTGAGCTTGATGTCCGGGTGTTCGGCAGCCTTGCGTACGCAGGTCTCAAATCCGAGTGACCGGCCCAGGGCCGGGTCGAAGACGCTAATGCCCTTCTGGACGAGCGCGGCTTTCAGCAGCATCTCGAAGGAGTGCTGAAGGTGCAGAAGTACCTTCGTTTCTCGCCCTCGGTCGTGCGGCGAGTTGAATGCCTCGGCCGCCGCAACCATCGAAGAAACGGCCTTCTCCTTGAGGACACGAGCCTCTTGCCTCAGTCTCACTCGCAGCCCTCACGTTCCAGACGCACCAGACAATCGGTGTCCAGGGTGGAGGATTCCTGTCATTACGGGCTGGTAGATGCTACGACGAGCACCGGCCCCGTTCGGACGCCCCGTTTGTGCGCCCAACCTGTTCAACGAGGCCCCGCTGGACATACTCCGAGACTGGGCCCTGAGGGTCAATTCCTGCACTGCCCGCCTCTGGGGTCAGCGGGTGGCGCGGATCATCACGGTGAGGATCGGCGAGGCCGGTGACGGCTGGCTCTGACCGATGTCTTCGTAGCCCCACGACCTGTAGAGCGCGTGGACCTTTCCGTCGCCGGCGGCTGGGTTAACCATGAGCGTGACGTACGGCTCGTCGCGTGTAGCGAGAAGGGCGTCGTGGATGCGGCGGGCGGTGCCGGTCTTCCGCCAGGTCGGACGGACGCCGATCTCCTTCAGGGCCACGGCTGGGCGTTCGGTGTACTCCTCGGCCGGCGTCGGGCTGGTGCGCTGCCAGTAGCGGTCGCCGTGCTCGATGGTGTTGCCGTAGGCGTAGCCAACCGGGTACCCGTCCGCGTAGGCGAGGACGGCCGTGAACCCCGACTCGCCGCCGTGTCGGTCCAGGCGCTCGCCGAACGCGGTGACCGCGTAGTTCGGAAGGTGGAGCAGTGGGGCGCGCACATCGGCATACACGCCGAGGAGATCGCCGCGGACGGTGTCGAGGGCAGTGAACGTGCGCAGTTCGATGGCGGGCGTCGTGGTCATGCGGCCATCCTCCAGGAGGCGGTGTGCTCGGTCCAGGTCTGCGCGGTGGAGCTGCCGGGCGCGGTGGCGCGCAGCGCAGCCCCGAACTCCTGCAGCATGCGCGCTACTCGGGCATGTTGGGTAGCGGCGTTGGCGGAGACCGCCATCGCGGTGGCTGTGGCAGCGTCGGCTGCGCCCTGCGCGAGCTGGGCGTGTGCGAGCCTGGTCGTTGCGATGGCTCGGGAACGCACCATGTGCGGCCGGAGGGCGGACAGGCAGCGGTGGGCGTAATACTCGGCGGTCGGGTAGTCGCCGAGCGCCAGATGCGCCGACAGGGCCAACGAGTCCAGCTCGGCCTGGTCGTAGAAGGCGAGCATCCACACCGGCCGGTAGTCGGCGGGGTCGGCGCGCAGCATGGCGTCCTGGGCCTGCTCGAAGGCCCGGCGGGTGGCGGTTCTGTCCTGTGCCGTGCCGAGGATGGCTCCCTGCCGGGCCAGGCCGAGGGAAGCGAACAGAGAGTCGCGGCGGGTGAGGTGCAGGTTGCGGGCGACATCGTTGGCGGCGAGCGCGTCGGCAGGTCGGCCCATGTGGCGGTACATGGTTCCCGCGTGGCTCCAGATGCGGAACTTGATCGCCTGGTCGCCGGACATCTCGGCGAGGGCCTGGGCCTCGCGCATGTGCGCCTTGGCGACGTCGTAGCGGCGGCCGTCGATGGCGGCCCACATGGCGGAGGAGCGGAAGGCGGCTGCGGAGGCGTAGAGGTTGCTGCGTACCCGCTGGGTGGCGCTGCCGGCGTTCTGGAGGTTGAGTGCCTCCTCGGCGAGGGCGGCGGCCCGCTGTTCGATGCCGAGTTGTCCGCCGTGGCGGTGGTCGCTGGCGACGATCTCCGAGAAGCGCTTCCGCAGGCGGTCGACGTCGCTTATGCCGATACGGCGCGGCGATGCGATGCCGGGAGCGGCTGCCGCTGCGGCGGCAGCCGCCGCGACGCCGCCGACGAGAGTACGGCGCTTCATGTCGGGATCCTCCTGTTGCGGTGAGGCCGGGGCGGACGGAGTCCGGCCCCGTGGCACGAACCCTAAAGCGGTGGCGGGCAGACCGGCGATGTCCTCAAGCGCCTTGCGGGTGGCCGACTTGGGCCACTTGACCCGTCCCGCTTTCCAGGCCCGGACGGACGAGCCGTCGAGACCCCCGGGCCGCCCGGTGAGCAACTCCATGGACCTGTTCACGGCCTCGGCGAGGCTGTTGGAGCTGTAGCCATGCTCGGTCATCCACGCCTCAAGAGCGGTGTTGCGCGCGGTGTCCATCTACGCACGGTAGCCCTCGCATCACTCATTCGTCAGGTAAAAGGCGGGTCAAAACGCCCTAGGTGGTTCCGCCGGACAACCACCTGATCGTCCTAACCAGCGGGGAGCCAGAAAGGGTTGTCTGGGTACTGGTCGCCCATCACCCCTGTGTGGGCGGCTGTTGACGGCCCTTCCGCCTTGAGGTCTTGCACAGGGCGGGCCGGGCACCGAGACGACACGAAGGCTCCACTTCCGATGACGAGTCTCAGCAAGCCAGTTCGGGCCGCGTCCGCCGGCCGCCCCGCCTACAGCCAGACCCTTCCGTGCGAGCCGTCCACGGCCGAGATCGGCCGCAGGCTCGTCCAGAACGTTCTCGACGTGTGGTGCCTCGACAGTCTCGCCGACCGCGCCGCGCTGATCGTCACAGAGCTGGTCGCGAACGCTGCCAAGCACACCCTGTGCCGTGAGGTTCGCCTGACCATCGGGCGGCCGAGCGTGACACGGGTACGTGTCGGCGTCGTGGACTGGGAGCCGTCGCGCCTGCCGGCTGTCGGCCGGGCCGACGAGGATGACGAGTCGGGCCGCGGCCTGCTCCTCATCGACGCGGTCGCCGACCGCTGGGGCTACGACCTGCACTGCTCAAACAGGCGCCCACGCAGCAAAGAAGTCTGGGCCGAACTCCGCATCAAGGACGACGAGTGAGTGCCCCGGCCGCGACGCACCCGTCCCTTTCCGACGCCGCGCGCCTCCGGCCCCTCCGGCAGATGGCCATGGACTGTGCTCCCTGCGCCCGCCCGCTAGGAGCGAGTGGGCGAAGACCGGGTGAGGCGAGGAGCTACCGGGGCCTGCCCTCCCGGCTCTGGAGCTTCGAACCCGGCTGCCGGGCAGCCAGGTCGGCCACCCCGATCACCTCTCAGGAAAGGGGGTGCTCTCCCGGTGGAGTGGCGATGGATCACCGGTGACTGCTGGCTCGGATGCGAGCGCACCGGAGTGCGGGTGATCTGGCTCGGCCCGGTGCAGTGGGGCGGGCAACACGCTCCGTTCTACGCGTGCGAGCCGTGTCTCGACCGCCTCAAGGCTCAGACGCTCGCCTACTTCGTGGGACGGCGGCCGACGCCTGCTTGACCAAAGGTCCGGCACACGACTTCCCGGTATGGGGCAGGGCGGCCCACGAGGGCTCCCCACGCGGGCCATGCCACCCCGTGCCGGGCGGCCAGGAGCCGTCCGAGGAGCCGGCCGTCCGGCAACGCTCCGCGCGACGGCGCCTGGAGGCAACACAGCACAGCAACATCCCAACGAGCAAGAGGAGCCATTCGGAATGACGCGCAACACCGTGACTCTCAGCAGCACCCAGGCACGCCCGCAGTCCCCGGAGGCATCGGACGGCTTCGACCTGGACGTCTCCCTCGTCGAGATCGCCGACCCGGCGGGTCTGGTCAACCTGACCGACGACAACTGCGGCACCACCTGCGGCGCCTGCACCACCAACGTCGCCTGACCCGGACGTGGGTCACTCCGGGCTGGTGCCGCCGTGCCTCGGCGCGGCGGCACCAGCCGTCCGTCCTCTTGATCCGCGGAGGTAGTCGGTGGTCACCTCGCCCGTAGCGTTCCGAGCCGACACGACGGCTCTCGTGCGCGCCGTAGCCCGGCCGTCACTGCCGGTCCCTCCATGTCCTGATCTCGATGACCGCTCTCCCCGCAGCGTGGCGGCCTGTGCGGCATGGCTGCGCACGGTCTGGGCGAATCGAGATGTCGCCGAGGCACTGCAACACTCCAGCCCGGCCCTCGCCGCGCAGGTACGGCTCCTGTGTACGGCCGAGAAGCCCTCTGCGCGGAACGCGCGGCGCGCAGCGCTGTCCGTAACCCGCTATCTGCTCCGATCCGAGCACCGGGCGACTCCGTTCGGTCTGTTCGCCGGCGTGGCCATCGCACAGTTCGGTCCGCGGGCGCGTGCCGACTGGGGCACGGAGCACGTGGCCGTCGGCCGGGCGGGGGCGGAGTGGTTGGCCGCCGTGGTCGAGGGGTTGGAGTCGTGCCCGGAGCTACTCGAACGGCTGCCCGTTGTCGTGAACAGCACTGTGACGAGCAGGGATGACCGCCTCGTCGTGCCGTTCCAGCCCGACGCCCAGGACGACCGGACTCGCGCGGTAGAGGCGTCCTTGGCCCTGACCGCACCTGTACGCGTGATGCTCGCCGCGGCGCGGGCACCCATGTGTTTCGGTGCGCTCGTGGACAAGCTCCGGGGGGCGTTCCCCGAGGCCGGGCGCGAGAGGGCGAGCCGCCTACTGGTGGAGTTGATCCGGCGACGGGTGCTGATCACGAGTCTGCACGCGCCGAGCACCGAGACCGACGCCCTCGGGTATCTGCTCGGGCAACTCGACGCGATCGACGCCGGAACCCTCGCCCCGGTCGCGGAGACGGTGCGCGAGCTGCGTGCGGTCCGGGCGGGCCTGGAGGAGTGCGCCACGCGCGGCGGACGGGACAGAGCGGCAGCGCGAATGCGGGCCCTCGTACCCGGCCTGCGTCGTCATCCCATCGCGCTCGACCTGCGACTGGACGCGCAGGCCGTCCTGCCGGAGGCAGTGGCCCGAGAGGCCGAACGCGCCGCCCTCGTCCTGACCAGGGTGAGTGCCCGCCCGTACGGGACCGCCGCGTGGGGCGAGTACCACCAGCGGTTCTACGAGCGGTACGGCATCGGCACGATGGTGCCGCTCCAGGAGGTCGTGGCGGACAGCGGCACCGGCTATCCCGACGGCTTTCCGGGCACTCCGGCCGGCGCGCGACGGCCTCGCGTGTCCGCTCGGGACGACGTCCTCGTACGGCTGGCACAGGCCGCCGCACTCGACGGCCGCGACGAGGTGCTCCTCACGGACGAACTGATCGCCGCCCTGGACGTGGGACCCGACGAGCCCCGGGTACCACCGCACCTGGAGGTTGGTGTGCGGGTGCACGCGGCCGACCTGGGAGAGTTGCAGCACGGGCGATTCCGGCTGGAGATCGTGAGCGTGTCCCGTGGCGCGGGCGTCTCGACGGGCCGGTTCCTCGGTGTGCTGGCACCCGCCGACCGTGAGGCCCTGGCCGCAGAGCTGGCCGACCTGCCCACCGCGGACAGCGACACCGTGCCCGCGCAGCTCTCTTTCCCGCCGCTGCTTCCCGAGAGCGCCCACGTCACCCGCGCCCCGCAGATCCTGCCCACCGTGATCAGCCTCCAGGAGCACCGCGCCCCGGAGGACGGCGTGCTCACTCCGGGAGACCTGGCGGTGGGATGCGACGGCCGCCGCATGTACCTGGCCGCCCCGGAACGAGGCCACCGCGTCGAGGCCGTCGGAATGAACGCGCTGAACCTGCACACGCACACCCCGCCGCTGGCGCGGTTCCTCACCGAGCTGTCCCGCGCCCAGTGCGCACAGGTCACCGTGTTCGACTGGGGCGCCGCAGCGGCGATGCCCTTCCTTCCACGCCTGCGATACGGGCGCACGGTGCTGGCCTCGGCCCGCTGGCGGCTGGAGGCACCCGAACTGCTCGACCGCACCCGCCCCCAGGCCGAGTGGGACACTGCACTCGCCGACTGGCGCACCCGGCGGCGGCTGCCACGCCGTGTCCACCTCGTTGAGGACGACCGGCATCTCTTCCTCGACCTCGGCCAGCCCGCCCACCGGACGCTCCTGCGCCGGCACCTCGAACGCACTCGCCTGGCTGTGCTCGTCGAGGCCCCCGAACCGGAGGCGTACGGCTGGTGCGACGGGCGAGCACACGAGATCGTGGTGCCCCTCAAGGCGACCCGGCCGCCGGCGTGGCCGCCTCTGCCGGCCCCCACCCCGGCCCGTGCACTCTCACCGGCCCAGATGCAGACCCCTGCCGCCTCCTCGGTGCTTCTGGCCACCCTGTACGGAGACCCTCGCCGCCAGGACATCCTGCTCTCTCGGCACCTGCCCGGCCTCCTCGAACAGCTCGGCAACCCGCCGTGGTGGTTCATCCGCTTCCGCGACCCGGACCAGCACCTCCGCGTACGCATCGCCCTTCCCGCCCCGGGAGCCTTCGCCGAGACGGCCCGTACGGTGAGCGCGTGGGCCGACGAGCTGCGGAGTGCAGGTCTGTTGGCCGATCTGCGGTATCCCACCTCCTACCGGGAGATGGGCCGCTGGGGCTCCGGCGCCGCGTGGGAGGCGGCCGAGGAGGTGTTCCGGGCGGACTCGCGCGCCGTCCTGGCCCAGCTCGCGCAGCCGCAGCGCCCCAGCCGACGCGCGTTGGTGGCGGCCCACACCGTTGCCATCGCCTCCGCGTTCCTCGGCAGCACCGAAGCCGCGATGCGCTGGCTGATCGACCACATCCCGCCGACAGCCCCCGAGCCCGTTCCGCGCCCGCAGTTCACCGAGGCCGTACGGCTCGCCGACCCCTGCGACGACTGGGCGGCGCTGCGCGGACTCCCGGGCGGGGACGCCATTGTGTCGGGATGGAGAGACCGGGACGTGGCGCTCGCTGAGTACTGGCCGCACCTTCCGGGCCCGGACACCCAGGGCATCGCCGTCGACGACGTCCTGACCTCCCTGCTGCACGTCCACTTCGTGCGCCACGTCGTGGTGAACTTCCCCGAGGAAGAGGTGTGCCTCTACCTGGCACGCGCCGCTGCCCTGGCCTGGAGCGTCCGCGCCACCGGGAGGCCGTCGTGACCGCCCACCCCGCACTCCACCTGGTCGACGCCGTCGCCTCCCAGCTCGCCGGCCCCGACACGGCGCCCCTCGGGCCCCGGGCAGTGTCCTCCGACCGGCAGCACCTCGCCTACGGCCCGCTCGGCATCGCGCTCCTGCACATCGAGCGGGCCGCGACCGGGCTGGGACCGTGGCAGCGAGCCCACGACTGGCTCGCCGCCGCTTCCCGCCGGCCGCTCACCAGCGGCCCCGACAGCCATCCCTTCTATGGAGCACCCGCCTTCGCCCATGCCCTGGCCTGCGCAGCCGACCACCTCCCCGGCTCATACCAGCGCGCCCTCACCACGATGGACCGACAGATCGCGGTCGACATCGGACGCCGCCTCGACGCCGGACGCCTCCCGCAGCTCGCCGAATTCGACACCATCCGCGGCCTCACCGGATACGGCGCCTACCTCATGCGCCGCAGCCCCGGCAGCCCCACGATGCGCGCCGTCCTCGACTACTGCGTGCGCCTCACCGAACCGATCACCCACCACGGCGAGACCCTGCCGGGCTGGTGGACGGAGAGCGGGCCCTCGGGCAGCCCGGACGACCGGTTCCCCGGCGGGCACGCCAACACCGGCATGGCACACGGCATCGGCGGCGTGCTCGCGCTCCTGGCCCTCGCCGCCCGGAACGGCACCGTCACCGACGGGCACCACGCAGCAATGCGCACCATCCTGGCCTGGCTGGACCGCTGGCAGGAGAAGACCGGCCGTGGACCGGCCTGGCCGTACTGGGTCACCTTGGGCGAGCTGCGTACCGGTCGCCTCGCCCTGTCCGGACCCTGGCGACGGCGACCGTCCTGGTGCTACGGCACCGCCGGCCTCGCCCGTGCCCAGCAACTCGCCGCGCTCGCTCTCGGCAACACCGGCCGCCAGATCGACGCGGAGAACGCGCTCGTGGCAGCCCTCACCGATCCCGACCAGCTCAGGGCCACCACGGACAACGGCCTGTGCCACGGCTTCGTCGGCCTCGCCCACGTCGCCGCCCGTACGGCCGACGACGCCCACCCCTCGACCGTGGGCCGGCTCCGCGCCGCGATCCCGGCACTCCTGACCGCGGTCCACCCGCCGGACACCGACCCCGAGCTTGCCGCCACGGCGCTCATCCAGGACGAGGAACGAGGCCCCGGCCTGCTCGACGGCGCCGCTGGCACAGCCCTGGCCCTCCTCGCACCCAGCACCGCCGCACCGCCCCGGTCCGCCTGGGACGCCTGCCTGCTCATCGCCTGATTCACCGACCGAAGGACCTCTATGCCCCCCGACCGCTGGCAGCAGCACAACATGACCTTCGTCGACCGCGAGGCCGCCCGGCGCGCCATCGCCGAACGCCTCGGCCCCGCCTTGATCGCCGCCGAGGCCGACGGGCAGCTCACCGGCTGGTGGTTCATGAACAAGCAGCCCTGGCCGCTGCGGTACCTCGCCGACAAGCCCTCGCCGGCCATTGAGTCGTTCCTGAGCGATCTCGTCGGCGACGGCGTGGCTGTGTCCTGTCTGCCCTGCATCTACGAGCCCGAGGTCGACACGTTCGGCGGACCGGAGGCCATGGATGCCGCCCACGAACTGTTCCACAGCGACTCCCGCCACCTGCTCACCTACCAGCCGAGCCCGAAGCACCTGGGACGCCGGGAGACCGCCGTCCTGCTGGCGAGCGCCATGATGCGCGGTGCCGGACTCGACTGGTTCGAACAGGGCGACGTATGGGCGAAGGTCGCCGCCCTCCGGCCGGCCACCAACCCCCTGCCACCCGGACGAGTCACCGAACTGGCCCCGGCCATGCGGAAGCTCATGGCCGCCGATGCCCACAGCCTCTGCCGCCCGGACGGCCCGCTCCACACGCACGGCGCATGGGTGACCGCCTTCGAACGGACGGGGGCCACACTCGCCGACCTCGCGGGCCGCGGCTCCCTTACCCGTGGCCTGCGCGCCGTCATCGCCCACCACGTGATCTTCCACGCCAACCGCGCCGGTCTCCTCCGGAACGACCAGAGCGCCCTGTCCAACACCGCACGAGAGGTAATCATGGGAACGAGTGACCACACCGCGTCGCACGACGAGGCAACGGCCGGCGCCGATAGCGTCAGCGCGGTGAACACCGACACGATCGCCACACCCACGGCAGACGCCGAGCGTCTCCGCAACGCCCTGGTCGACCGGCTTCGCGCGGACGGGCACGCCCGCATGCCCGCCGTCGAGAACGCGTTGCGGACGGTACCCCGCCACGTGTTCGTGCCCGATGCGTCACTCGAAGACGCCTACGCCAACGCACCAGTGCACATCAAGTACGACACCGACGGCACATCGATCTCCTGCGCCTCCCAGCCGGGCGTCGTCGCCCTCATGCTGGACCAGCTCGGCGTCCAGCCTGGCGAGCGCATCCTCGAACTCGGCGCCGGCACCGGCTACAACGCCGCCCTCCTCGCTCACCTCGTCGGCGAGAACGGACACGTGACCACTCTCGACGTCGACGATGATCTCGTGGAGGGCGCCCGTGCGTACCTCGCCGCCGCCGGGATCACCAACGTCGAGGCCGTCACCCGCGATGGAGCCCTCGGTTACGCCGAAGGAGCGCCGTACGACCGGATCATCGCCACCGTGGGCGCACACGGCGTGCCGCACGCCTGGATGCGGCAGCTCGTCCCCGGCGGCCGGCTCCTCGTTCCCCAGCGACTCAAGGGCACGGTCGCCCGCTCCATCGCCTACGAGCAGCGCGACGGCCGGTGGGTGTCCCTCGGCAGCGAGATGAACACCTTCATGCCGCTCAGGCGGGGCATCGCCGACGACGACCGCCGCGTCATCCCCCTCAGCGCGGACGGCACCGTACGGCTCCAGGCCCCCGCCGGACAGCACATTGACGCCGATGCCCTGGCCGGTGTCCTGGACCAGCCGCGCACCGAGGAGTGGACGGGTATGACGGTCCGCGCCATGGAGTCGCCGGAGTGGATGGAACTCTTTGTCACCTGCTCCCTCCCCTCCGGCCTGATCCGGATGCTGTTCCCCCGGAGCGCCACGGGCGGTCTGCTTACCGAGGACCCCTACCCGTCGTCGACCGCGGCCGTCGAAAAGGGCGCCCTCACCTACCTGGCCCGGCGCCCGTCGGACGAGAAGACCCCCGAGGGCGGCAAGCTCTGGGAGTTCGGCGTCATCGGCCACGGCCCCGGCAGCGACGAGCTGACCGCCAAGGTGGCCGAAGCCATCCGCACCTGGGACCGGGACTACCGCGGCCGTGAGGCCACATTCGAGATCCAGCCCCTCGATGCCCCCGAGATCGATCAGCGCCCGGGCCTCTTCGCGCTCGCTACCCCGCTGAACCGCATCGTCGTCGACTGGCGGTGACGCCCTACGTGCAGTGGACGGTGCCCGCCGGCGTACGGCTGGCGGGCACCGCCGCCTCGGCAGTTCTCACTCACCCCTGGGGGACCCATGGACCCGCACGAACCTGTAGCTCAGCGCTTCCCGCTCGTCGCCCGATTCCGGCCCGCTTGCCTGCCCTTACCCGAGCGCGTGCGCGCACTCGTCGACCTGGCCGACACCGCGGTGAAGAAGACCGATCAGGGGCTCGCATCGGCCGTCTACAATCAGGCCGCGCTCATCGCCTCCGATCTCGACCTTCCCGACCTCGCACGCGAGATGTGCCACCAGCACGCCGCCGCCTACCTCCATGCCTGCCCCCTGCCCGGCATGAGCGCGATCCGGGGGCTGGAGCCGGTCGTCAACCTCGCCCGCCTCCAGATCCGCGCCGGCCAGGCAGACGAAGGCCGTCAGCGACTGCTCGACCTGTACAGGGCCGTCGAGGCGGGCGCAGCCGCTCGGTTCGAGGGCGTTGAGGTACCGGCCGACCTCACTGCAACCGACGAGGACCGCCACGAGGTCCGCGCATGGCTGTGGCGCGTGCTCCTCGCCGACGGCACACGCACGCTCACCACCGAGGGACGTTGGGCCAAGGCTCTGGCCCACATCGAAGCCCACCGAGGCGTGGGCAAGCGGATGCTCGATGGGCGCCAAGTCGCCGTACTTGCCGCCCTCGTGGCAGGCGACACGACGCAGGCCACTGCTCTCCTCGCCGACACGGCGCCCGGCGACCCGTGGGAGCAAGCCGTCACGGCATGCCTGACCGTCCTGTGCTGTCGCTACGCCGGGCTGCCGGTCGACGGTCACCTGGCGGAATTGACAGCTACATACCTCGATCGGCAGGTCGAGCCTGGGATGACCGTCTTCGACATTCGGCTCGGCCTCACCGTCCTCGACACGATCGGTTCCGCCGATTCGCCCGCCGCGCACCGCATCGTTGAGGACCTCCACCGCAGGACGACGGACACTGAAGACGGCTACGCGGCCCGCGAGAACCTGGCACACCCCCTGTTCACCGCCCTCGCCACGGAACGACAAGCACAGGACTGCCGTGCGCTGGTGCGTGCCTGCGCCCTCGGGGCCGGGGCCATCCCCGATGAGCTGCGGGAAGAACTGAAGGCGGCTTTGCACGCCAGCGACAGTGTGATCCGCGAAAGCCTTGCCCGCTCGTCCGAACCGGAACTCGCCCCCGCGTAAGGAGCCAGATGAATGCGCACCTGGGCGTTCGTCGAGCGTCGTTGGACGTTGAGAGACCCGTGCCCGACGACGATGTGAACGGGGTGTCCGTTTGTTCGTGATCAGCGAAGCCGACCTTGCCTCGGCTGCGGAGGAAATGTGGTTATCGGTGTGTCGACCGGAGCGCCGTTGCTTGGTACGGCGGTGCTGCGGGCCTGGACCGCGTGGGCTTGTGGGCTGGGCACCGACCGCGTACTGAGTCGCTGGATGCGCCAGGTCAGGACCCGCGCAGGGTGGCGGGCGTCATCCAAGGCGTGTTGATCGACGTGAGGGGCCTCGCGTTTTCCGGACAGGTAATGCAGCCGTTTATTTCATGCGGCGAGGCGGAGTCGTTCATGCTCGGCGTGCGCTTCTCGTGGCGGGCGATAACCGATCGCCGAGTGAAGACGCT
>NZ_JAJFAU010000150.1 GCF_022614595.1 Streptomyces sp. CNQ085 | reverse complement strand
CCCCCGCCGGCCGTCTCCGCGCCCGGGCGGGGCGGCCGGCGGTGCGCGGTGATCGTTAGGGTGTTCCCATGACCATCGGGGTACGCCGCAGGATGGGTGTCGAGGAGCGTCGGCAGCAACTGATCGACGTCGCGCTGAGGTTATTCAGCGACCGTCCACCCGAGGAGGTGTCCATCGATGACATCGCCACCGCGGCGGGGATATCCAGACCGCTGGTCTACCACTACTTCCCAGGCAAGTACAGCCTCTACGAGGCAGCGGTACGTCGGGCGGCCGACGAGCTGTCCGCCCGTTTCCACGTACCGTACGAGGGCCCGTTCAGCCTGCGGCTGCTGCTGGTGATGGGTCGTTACTTCGACTTCGCCGAGGAGCACGCGCCGGGCTTCTCCGCGCTGATGCGCGGCGGTTCGGTGCGCAGCGAGGCCATGGTCGAGGAGGTTCGGCAGACCGCCCACGAACAGCTCCTGGCCCATCTGGGACTCACCGACCCCGGGCCCCGGATATCCCTGGTGCTCCGCACCTGGGTCGGTGTCGCCGAGACCACGGCGCTCGGCTGGCTGGCCGACCGCTCGATACCGCGCCGGGAGCTGGAGCGGCAGCTCGTCCACGACCTGCTGGCGCTGGCCGCGGTGACGGCCGCGTTCGACGAGGAGACGGCCGAGGTGCTCCGGCGCGTCGTGGAACAGGAGCCCGCCGACGGCCCGTTCGCGGAGCTGGTGGCCCGGCTGCTGGCACTCGTTCCCGGAAGGGCCGACGCCGGGTAGTTTCGGTGCCGTGACTCATGTGGCCCGTGGACCGGGCGCCATGGCGCGGCGCCTGCGCTCACTCGCGGCCTCGGCGGCGCTGCCCGAGCCGTTGCTGTGGCGCGCCGACGAGCCCGCCGGGCCGGACTGCTGGGAGCGGATACTCCCGCTCCGGGACGCCACCGGGCTGTGGCCCGTACTGCTGGGCGTTCATGTCCGCGGCACCACCGTGGAGGAGGATCTGCTGCCCCCGCCGCGGGGCGGGGCCGTCTGTCGCCGGCCCCGCCCCGATGTCCTTTCCGTCTACCGCCCCGCTCCGGTCACCGCGCGGTGAACACCGCCACCGTGCGCGGCGGCACCGTGAAGGCGCCCTTCCCCCTGTCGAAGGCGGCGCGCCTGACCACCGCGTCGGAGCCCTTCGCCTGAACCGGGTGCAGGTCGTAGGAGGCGCCGGCGAGCGAGGAGACGGTCTGCGTCCGCCGCTCGGGGGTGGCGTTGAGGACGACCACCAGGTCGCGGTCGCCGTCCGCCAGGCGCATGGTGATCACACCCGGGGTCTCCTCCTTCCCCGACAGCGGGAAGGACAGCGTCCGCTGGACCCCGGCCGCCGTGGACTGGCTGAAGACCTCCTCCGTGGAGCGGATCTCCAGCAGGTCGCGGTAGGCGGCGGAGGCGCCCTCGATCTCCCCGCAGGACGGGGAGAGGTCGGCCAGGGTCAGCAGCGGCTTCGCGTACGGCCACTTGTCCTCGTTGTCCCAGGCCGGGGGCAGCCCGCGGCCGAAGCCGTTGCCGGCCTCGCAGTTCCAGTGGACGGCGTTGTACCAGTCGCCGGAGTCGTAGGAGTTGCGGTCCAGCGACTTCGAGCGCAGCAGGTCGCTGCCCGCCTGGCTGAGGGCCGGGCCCTGGGAGAGGGCGGCGGTGGCCATGGCGATCACCTGCATGCGGGCCCGGTCGGCGGACGGGGTGTCCTGGGGCAGCTTGAAGGCCAGGGCGTCATAGAGGGTCTCGTTGTCGTGGGCGTCGGCGTAGGCGAGCGCCTCGCCGGGGGCACCGGCGTATCCGGCCGGTGAACCGTTGTAGTCGACCTGCGAGCCGGTGACCCGCTTGCCGGAGGTGTCGGTGAAGGCGTAGTCGGCGAGGTTGCCGGAGAGCCCGACCTTGATCAGGTCCTGGTAGTGCAGCAGCCGCTGCCTCTGCTCGGCCCGGCTGCCGTTGGCTTTCGAGGAGTTGGGGTCGGTGTACAGGCCGCTGGCGAAGCCCTGGACGCCGGGGTCGGCGTCGAAGGGGCCGCCACCGCGCACCGCGTCGCGGGCCCGGTCGGAGAAGGTGGCGATGCCGGTGCCGGCCATGTTCTTCTGCGTGGCCTGGACGAAGCGTGCGTCGTCGGCGACCTCCCCGAAGTTCCAGCCCTCGCCGTAGAGGACGATGCTCCTGCCGTCGACGCCGTCCTTCTCCACGGTGAGGGCGTCCAGCGCCTCGCGGACGGCCAGGATGTTGGCCTTGGGGTGGTGGCCCATCAGGTCGAAGCGGAAGCCGTCCACCTTGTACTGCCTGGCCCAGGTGACGACGGAGTCGACCGTGAGCTTGCCCATCATGGTGTGCTCGGGCGCGGTGTTGGCGCAGCAGGTGGAGGTGGCCACCGTGCCGTCGGCCAGCAGGCGGTGGTAGTAGCCGGGCACGATGCGGTCCAGCACGGACTGCTCGTCCTGCCCGGCGGCCATGGTGTGGTTGTAGACCACGTCCAGCACGACCCGCAGTCCGGCCCCGTTGAGGCCCTTGACCATCTCGCGGTACTCGACGGTGCGGGCGGTGCCGTCGGCGTCTGTGGCGTACGAGCCCTCGGGCACGGTGTAGTGCAGCGGGTCGTAGCCCCAGTTGTAGGCGTCCTCGTCGCGGACCTTCCCGATGCACTCCTGCTGCTCGCCGGAGTCGGCGGGCAGGGCCGCCAGGTCGCAGGCGGGCTCGGCCCTCCCGGCGGCGCGCTCGGGGATGGAGGCGATGTCGTACGAGGGCAGCAGGTGGACGTGGGAGGTGCCCGCGTCCGCCAGCTTCCTGAGGTGTTCCATGCCGTCGGTCGAGCCATCGGTGAAGGCCAGGTAGCCGCCGCGGTGCTTCTCGCTCACCGTGGGGTCGGCGACGGAGAAGTCGCGGATGTGCAGCTCCTGGATCTGCGCGTCGCGCAGCGGTGTCGGGGCCGGCTTGTCCAGCTTCTTCCAGCCCGGGGGGGCCAGCTTCGGGTCGGACAGGTCGACCACCAGGCTCTTCTTCGAGTCGGTGGTCAGGGCGGTGGAGTAGGGGTCGGTGACCTCGTTGGTGACCACCTTGCCCGCCGAGGGCGCCCAGACCGTCACGTGGTAGCGGTACGGCTTGCCCGCCCAGCTCCGGTTGCCGCGCGCGCTCCACACGCCGGTGGCGGCGTCGCGGCGCATCCGCACGGTGCGGCCGCCCAGTTCGAGGGAGACCTTCTGCGCGGTGGGCGCCCACACCGACAGGGTGGGGCGTCCCTCGCGGTCGAAGACCGGACCGAGCTCGGCCCCGGCCGCCTTCTTGCCGTAGAGGTCGTCCAGCACGCCGGGGATCTGCACTCCGGTCGCCGCCAGCAGCGCGCCCGCGGCGTTGCGCTGGGTGGCGACGACCTGGCCGCGCAGGGCGGTGCGCACCCGGTCGCGGTCGCGGGGATCGACGCGGAAGGCCGGGTAGTCCTTCAGGTGCGGGTACTTCTTCCTCTGGGCGTCGCTCAGCCCGCCGGGCACGGGGTTCAGCCGCAGCCAGCGGCCCTCGTGGGTCAGGGCGCCGTCCTCGACCGCGATGGTGCCGCGGGTGTCGTGGGCGAGCTGCTGACTGGTGGCGTCGGTGGCCTTGACCTTCCAGGCGACGGTGTCCCGGTCGATCCACTGGGCCTCTGACCTGCCCAGGTCCAGGTCGGGTGCGCTGCCGGTGGTGGGCAGCAGGTAGCCGGGGGTGGCGGACAGCTTCCAGACCTCACGGCCGTGGGTGGCGAAGTCCAGCGACTGGTCGGCGTTCTCGTCCTTGGCGTCGCCCTTGTGGATGATGTAGTTCAGCGAGGTCGCGCCCTCGGCGAGCGGCACCTCGAAGGTGACGCCGAAGGCGTCCTCACCCTCCGGCATCAGCGGCTCGGCCCAGTCTGTGGGCTCGGCGGCGCCGGTCCAGGTGTGCAGGCCCCAGCCGTCGTAGTCGCCGTCGGCGCGGTGGTAGTGCAGGACGGCCCTCTTCCCGTCCTGCGGGGGGTAGACGCCCTCGGGCCGCTCGGACAGCGTCTCGTCGCTGTCCTGCCCGACCCACACCTCGCCGGTCCTGGCCAGGTCGATGGTGCGCTCGGGTCCGTCCGCCGTCCCGTCCCCGGTGATGGTGAACGTGACCTCGCCCTCGCCGTCGGCCGGCTTGACCCAGGCGAAGGCGCCGTAGGCGTCGCGGCCGGTGAAGTCGGCGGTGCGGTCGTCGGCGACCAGTTTCCAGCCGTCGTAGTCGCCGTCCGTGCGCTGGTAGTGGACGACGGCCCAGTCCCGCTCGACGGCCGGGGGCTTCTCGGGGAGCGGTGCCTGGCCGGCGGTCGAGGAGGCGGTGTCGGAGGCGGTGCGGCCCCTGGCGTCGACCACGACGGCCTTGTAGCGCAGTGGTGTTCCGGCCCTCACGTCCCGGCCGATGTGCTGGGTGACCTTGTAGGGGGCGTGGTCGGCGGTGCCCAGGGTGCGCCACTTCCCGTCGCCCGTCTGGGCGGCGAAGACGACGCGGTCGAGCTGCCGGCCGTCCCCTCCCCCGACGTTCGCGGTGACCTCGACGGTGCCGGTGGCACCCGCGGCGGGGGCCCTCAGCTCGACGGTGGGCGCGGCGGCGGGGACGGGCAGCGGCCTGGCCGCCTTGAACACCGCGGTGGACAGGGCCGGGACGGTGACGGTCAGCTTCGTGTCCGGGCCGGTGCGCACGGTGGCGTCGCCGCCGTGGATCTGGTGGAACGCGGTCTCCGGCGATCCGGTGGCGATCTCGACGGTGCGGGCCCCGGCGTCGTTGTTGGCGGCGACGAGGTACTCGGTGCGCCGCTCGGCGTCGGTGCGGGTGAAGGCGTACACACCGGGGCCGTCACCGCTGTGCGCGTACCGCTCGGTCTGGACGCCGTCGCGCAGGGCGGGGTGCTTCCGGGTCAGCTCCGACAGGGCGGCGATGGAGCGGTAGAGGGGGTGGGAGGTGTCGTAGGCGTCCTCGGCGTGGGTGCGGTCGGTGCCGATCCGGTCGTTGTCCTCCTCGTCCAGGTAGGAGGGCACCTTGGAGGCGAAGAGGGTCTGGCGGGCGTCCTGGTCGCCGCCGGCGCCGGTGAAGCCCTGCTCGTCGCCGTAGTAGATCACCGGGTTGCCGCGGCTGAGGAACATCAGCTCGTTGGCGAGCTCCGCCCGCTTGAGCAGTTCGGCGTCATCGGCGCCGGGGTTGTCCTGGCGCAGGAAGGTCCCGATGCGGCCCATGTCGTGGTTGCCGGTGAAGGTGACCTGCTCATAGGCGTTGGAGCGGCCGGTGGTGTAGCGGTAGTCCTGGGCGAACAGGTCCGACAGCTTGGCCGCCGGCCCGCCCTGGGATGCGTAGGAACGGGCCGCCTCCTGGAAACCGAAGTCGAGGGTGGCGTCCAGCTTGCCGCGGGTGACGTAGGGGGCCATCTGGGCGGGGTCGGAGGAGTAGACCTCGCCGAACATGAAGAAGTCCTCGCGGCCCTTCTCCGCGGCGTAGGCGTCCAGGGCGGTGGCCCACTGGGTCCAGAACTCCATGTTGACGTGCTTGACCGTGTCGATGCGGAAGCCGTCGATCCGGAAGTCCCTCACCCACCGCTGGTAGATCTTCTTCATGCCCTCGACGACCTCGGGCCGCTCGGTCCACAGGTCGTCCAGGCCGTGGAAGTCGCCGTACCGCGAGCTCTCCCCGGCGAAGGTGGAGTCGCCCCGGTTGTGGTACATCTCCGGGTCGTTGAGCCAGCCGGGGACCTTCAGGTCCTTCTCGGCGGCGGGAACGACCGGGGTGCGGGGGAAGGAGTCCCGGTGGGTCCCCGGGAACTTCCCCCCGGCGGCGTAGTCGGCGTCGTCGAAGGGCCTGCCGTCCTCGGTGAGGTAGGGGAAGGCGCCCTTGGACAGGTAGGAGTAGGACTTCTCCTCGTAGTTCACCACGTCGGCGGTGTGATTGGTGATGACGTCGAAGAAGACCTTCATGCCCTTGTCGTGGGCGGCGTCGATCAGCTTCCGCAGATCGTCGTTGGTGCCGAAGTGCGGGTCCACCTGGGTGAAGTCGGTTATCCAGTAGCCGTGGTAGCCGGCGGAGGTGTTCTCCCCCTCGCCCTGGACCGGCTTGTTCTTGAAGATGGGCGCCATCCAGATGGCGGTGGTGCCCAGGCCCTTGATGTAGTCGAGCTTCTCCGTCAGGCCCTTGAGGTCGCCGCCCTGGTAGAAGCCCTTGTGGGTGGGGTCGTAACCGGTGCTCAGGCGGTCGCCCTTCAGCCCGCCGCGGTTGTTGGAGGGGTCCGCGTCGGCGAAGCGGTCGGGCAGGACGAAGTAGAACTGCTCCCGTGTCAGGTCGTGCCGGGTGGGTTCGGCGGCCAGTTTCGCGTCGGACGGCGGTGGTGGTGCGGCCTTGGCGGGGGCCGCCGCGGTGATGAGCGTCGCCAGGAGCGCGGCCGCGATGCTCACGGCCGCTCCTCTGCGCGCCAGGGAACCTGTCACGGGTCGCTCTCCTCGGGTGCGGTGGTCTGTGCGTGGTGGGGGGACCTGTGGGGGGATCCGGGGCCGCCCGGCCCCGCGGCGGGGAAGCGGGCAGGGCCGGGCGGCCGGCTCTCGGAGCGGTCACGCGCGGCGCCGGGGCGCCGCACGTGCTAGCAGCGGGAGCCGCTGCGCAGGGCTATGGCGGTGCCCGGGGCGAGGGTGGCGGTGAACTGGCCGGCGCCGTTCACCGAGACCCTGGTGCCGTTCTGGATGTTGCAGTAGTTGCCGGAGGACATCGAGGTCTGGAAGGTGCGGGAGATCGGGTGGGACTCGTGGTTGATGGCGACGTATGCCTTGCCGCCACGCCCGAATGCGATGGCGTCGTTGCCGTTGTCCCACCAGTTGACGACGCCCTGGCCGCGCGCCTCGTTGCGGAAGGCCACCATGGAGGAGATCTCGCGCCAGGCGTGCTGGCACTTCCAGCCGTCCTGCCAGCAGGCTTTCACGTGACCGCCGTTGGGCGGGCCGGCGTCGTAGTTGCTCCACTCGTAACCGGAGTGGACGTCCGGGGCGCCGTACGGCCAGGCCAGCATGAAGACGTTGGCCAGGGTGTAGGCGGAGCCGTACTTGTAGTTCATGGTGTCGCCGCCGCGCTCGGTGTCGTGGTTGTCCACGAAGACACCGGACTTGCCGGAGCTCATGTAACCCCAGCCCTCGCCGTAGTTCTTGAGGTAGGCGAGCTTCTCGTCGGTGAAGACCCGCTTGAGGTCCCGGGCGTAGCGGAACTCCTGCACATCGCCGTTGTTGAGGTACTCGGTGGGTGAGACGGCCTCGCCCGCGCCGTGGATCGCCTCCTGCTTCCAGTAGACGCCCGGGTTGTTCAGCCGGGACTTGATCGCCGCCAGGTCGCCGGCGGGCATGTGCTTGGCCGCGTCGATCCGGAAGCCGTCCACGCCGAGCGAGAGCAGGTCGTTCATGTAGGCCGCGATCCGGTCGCGGACATAGGACTCGCCGGTGTCGAGGTCGGCGAGACCCACGAGTTCACAGTTCTGGACGTTGTACCGGTCCTGGTAGTTGGTGATCTGGGACCGGCAGTCGTCCATGTCGGCACCGCTGTAGATGCCGGGGTAGTTGTACTTGGTGTACGACGAGCCGCCGGTACCGGTGCCGCTGCCCGCCGACATGTGGTTGATCACCGTGTCGACGATGACCTTCACGCCTGCGGAGTGGCAGGTGTTGACCATGTTCTGGAACTGCGAGCGGTTGCCGAGGCGTCCTGCGATCTTGTAGCTGACCGGCTGGTAGGAGGTCCACCACTGGCTGCCCTGGATGTGTTCCTGGGGCGGGGAGACCTGGACGAAGCCGTAGCCGGCCGGGCCGAGCCTGCTGGTGCACTCTCGGGCGATCGAGTCGAACTTCCACTCGAAGAGAACAGCGGTGACGTCCTTGGCCCCGGGCGGGGCCGCCTGCGCCGGTCCGGGGACGGCGATGAGGGAGCCTGCCATGCCCGCGACAAGCGCGAGTGTGACGGCTGCGGATCTCCTGGCCACGTTTCCTCCTGTGGGGGAAGCAGATGCGAGTGCCTGCCTGGGGGCAACGCGCCGCGCCCGTGAGGCGGTGGAGCAGTGAATGCTCTTGCTGCAAGAAGACTGAAAGCGCCTGAAAGTCTTCGCGCAGGAGACCGTAGACGCACCCTGGGTGACCGTCAAGACTTTGGACATCTCCGAGAAACACGGCCGTCTCCTCTGTGCAATCTCTTTCGCAAGAGGTTGCACGATGCTACGTTCGACCACACTCCCGGTCCGGTCGGCCGGGGGGCCGGGCACATGGCCCCCACGCGCCCGGCCGGCCGGGCCGGGGTGCGCGTCCCGCCGGCGCCCGGCGCTACGTGTCGGGTTCCGCGCCCGCCCCTACTCCTGCTGCGCCGGCGGGGCCGTCGAGCCGCGCACCACCAGCTCGGGCTGGAAGACGAACTCCGAGTGCTGGACGGGATTCCCCCCGATCTCCTCCAGCAGGGCGTTCACCGCCGCGCTCGCCATGGCCTTGACCGGCTGGCGCACGGTCGTCAGCGGCGGATCGGTGAAGGCGATCAGCTCGGAGTCGTCGAAGCCGACCACCGACAGCTCGCGCGGCACCTCCAGCCCGCGCTGCCGGGCCGCCCGCACCACGCCCAGCGCCATCAGATCGCTGCCGCAGACCACCCCCGTGCAGCCGGCGCTGATCAGCGCGCCCGCCGCGGCGTGGCCGCCCTCCAGGGTGAACAGCGTGTGCTGGACCTGTTCGCGCACCCGTGCCGCGGGCACGCCCTGTTCGATCAGCGCCGCCGTGAACCCCTCCGTCTTCCGCCGCACGGGGACGTACCGGACGGGGCCGACCGCCAGACCGATCCGCAGCGGATCGTGACCCAGGTCCACCAGGTGGCGTACCGCCATCCGTGCCGCCGCCCGGTCGTCGGGCGACACGAAGGGGGCGCTGACGTGCTCGTTGAACCCGTTGATGAGCACGAACGGCACCCCCCTCCCCGACAGCCGCACATAGCGGCCCGGGTCCGCGGTGGTGTCGGCGTGCAGCCCGGAGAGGAAGACGACGCCGTTGACGCCGCGCTCGACCAGCTGCTCGACCAGCTCGTCCTCGGTGGCGCCGCCGGGCATCTGGGTGCACAGCACCGGGGTGTAGCCGTGCCCGGCCAGAACCTGCTCGATGACCTGGGCGAACGCCGGGAAGATGGGATTGGTCAGCTCCGGGATGACCAGCCCGATCAGGCCGGCGCTGCGCTGCCTCAGCCGCACCGGCCGCTCGTACCCCAGCACGTCCAGGGCCGCCAGCACCTTCTGCCGGGTGCCGGCCGCCACGCCCGCCTTGCCGTTGAGCACACGGCTGACCGTGGCCTCGCTGACCGATGCCTGGGCCGCGATGTCGGCCAGACGGGCGGTCCCGGGAGCACCGCCGGGGGGACCGGTGCGGACGCCGTACCGGTCTCGGTCATACCTCCCACCAGACGGTGGTGTCGGCCGGGATCGCCCCGCCCTCGTACTCGCCGCTGGCCAGCAGTGCCCGGCCGGGCACCGCGGACAGTTCCACGGGCCGGTCGGTGGTGTTGGCCGTGCACACGAGGTCGCGGCCGGAGCCGTCGGCCGCACGGCGGCGGAAGGCCAGCACCCCGGCGGGGAAGTCCTCCAGCCACTCCACGCCCTCGCCCGCGCCCAGCGCCGGGTGCTCGCGGCGCACCGCCAGCGCGCTGCGGTACAGCTCCAGCGTGGAGGTGGGGTCGCCGGTCTGCTCCTCGACCGACAGCTCGGCCCACTGCTCGGGCTGGGGCAGCCAGCTGCCGCCGGGGCCGAAGCCGTGGCTGGAACCGGCCCGCGTCCACGGGATGGGGACGCGGCAGCCGTCGCGCAGGCCGTCCTGGCCGTTGTCCTTGAAGAAGGACGGGTCCTGGCGCACCTCGTCGGGCAGGTCGGTGACCTCCGGCAGGCCCAGCTCCTCGCCCTGGTAGACATAGGCAGAGCCGGGCAGCGCCAGCATCAGCAGCGAGGCCGCGCGGGCGCGGGTCAGTCCGCCGCCGAGCCGGGTGCGGTGGCGCACCACGTCGTGATTGGACAGCACCCAGGTGGTGGGGGCGCCGACCGGGCGCATGGAGTCCAGCGACTGGTCGACGACCTCCCGCAGCGCCTCGGCGTTCCACGCGGTGTTCAGGTAGTGGAAGTTGAACGCCTGGTGCAGTTCGTCGGCGCGCAGGTAGAGCGCGGTGCGCTCGGGGCTGGGCGTCCAGGCCTCGGCGACGCCGATGCGCTCGCCGGGGTACTCGTCGAGGATCCGCCGCCAGGACCGGTAGATCTCGTGGACGCCGTCCTGGTCGAAGAAGGGCAGCACCTGGTTGCCCAGCAGCTTCAGCTGCCCGGCCCGGCCCATGTCGGGCAGTCCGGCGGCCTTGACCAGTCCGTGGGCGACGTCGATGCGGAAGCCGTCCACGCCCATGTCCAGCCAGAAGCGCAGCACCGAGCGGAACTCGTCCCGCACGGCCTCGTTCTCCCAGTTGAAGTCGGGCTGCTCGGGGGCGAAAAGGTGCAGGTACCACTCCCCCGGGGCGCCGTCGGGGTTCTCGGTGCGCGTCCAGGCCGGGCCGCCGAAGATGGACTCCCAGTCGTTGGGCGGTTCCTCGCCCTTCGGGCCGCGGCCGGGGCGGAAGTGGTAGCGGTCGCGCAGCGGCGATCCGGGGCCCTCGCGCAGGGCGCGCTGGAACCACTCGTGCTGGTCGGAGGAGTGGTTGGGCACCAGGTCCACGATGATCCGCAGCCCCAGCTGGTGGGCGTCGCGGATCAGCGCGTCGGCGTCGTGCAGATTGCCGAACATCGGGTCGATGGCACGGTAGTCGGCGACGTCGTATCCGGCGTCGGCCTGCGGGGAGGCGTAGAAGGGGCTGAGCCAGACGGCGTCGACGCCCAGGTCTGCCAGGTAGGGCAGTCGCGCGCGGACGCCCGCCAGATCCCCCATGCCGTCGCCGTTCCCGTCGGCGAAGGAGCGGGGGTAGACCTGGTAGATCACCGCGTCGCGCCACCAGCCGGCCGGCTCTCCCGAGGCGTCCGTGCGGATGGCCGGGGCCGTGCCGGTGGCGGGGGCTGATGAGTGCTGGGTCATGTCATCCCTGGTGTCGTGGGTGGGGGACGCGAGGTGCCGGACGGGTGGGGTGGCGGGTCAGGACTTGACGGCGCCGGAGGTCAGGCCGGCGACGAGGTGCCGCTGGGCGATGCCGAAGACGATCGCGGCCGGGACGGCGATGATCACCGCGGCGGCGGTCATCGAGCCCCAGTCGCCGACGTACTGGTTGACGAAGGTCTGCAGGCCGCCGGCGAGGGTGAGGTTCTCCTCGCCGGTCATGAAGGCCGACGCGTAGGCGACCTCGGCCCAGGCCGTCACGAAGCTGTAGAAGCCGGTGACGGCCAGGCCCGGCTTGGCCAGCGGCAGGATCAGCCGCCAGAAGGTGCCGAAGGGGTTGAGGCCGTCCACGCGCCCCGACTCGTCGATGGAGACGGGGATGGTGTCGAAGAAGCCCTTCATCATCCAGGCGCAGAACGGTACCGCGATGGTGAGGTAGGTGATGATCAGCCCGACGGGCTGGTTGAGGAGGCCGAGCCGCGCCATCAGGTTGTACAGCGGCACGATCAGGATCGCCATCGGGAACATCTGCGTGATCAGCAGGGTCCACATCAGCGGGCGCATCCCGGGGAAGCGGAAGCGGCTGACGGCGTAACCGGTGGTGGCGGAGATGAACACGCCGAGCAGCGTGGTCGCCAGCACGACCACCACCGAGTTCCAGAACCAGGTCAGGAAGTAGGTGTCGCCCAGGACGTGGGTGTAGTTCTCCAGCGTGAAGTTCTGCACCAGCGAGGTGGTGAAGGTCTCCGTCCTGGGCTTGAAGGATGTAACCAGCAGCCAGAACGGAGGGAAGACGGCGGCCACGGCCGCGGTCAGCAGGCCCGCGTGCAGGGCGACGGAGGCCAGCGGCCCGCGCTCGCCGCGCCCGCGCGCCTTCCCGGGCCGCCCGCCGC
>NZ_JAJFAU010000149.1 GCF_022614595.1 Streptomyces sp. CNQ085 | reverse complement strand
GGCCCGGACCGCCGAGCGGTCCGGGCCCCGGGCGCGGGGTGACGCTCCGGGCGTGCGCGCTGTGCGCCGGTGTCCGGCGCCCCGTCAGGATGCCTTGGCCTTGGGCCGGGGCTCCCGCGCGGCGGCCGAGACCGGGGCGGCGGCCTCGTAGAACTCCTCGCGCGGGTTCTCCACGGCGCCGAGGGAGACGACCTCGCGCTTGAGGAACATCGCGAGCGTCCAGTCCGCGAAGACCCGGATCTTGCGGTTCCAGGTGGGCACCGCGAGGCCGTGGTAGCCGCGGTGCATGTACCAGGCGAGCCGGCCCTTGAGCTTGAGCTTGACCCGCTTGCCCAGGGCGATCATCGCGACGCCCTTGTGGAGGCCGAGGCCGGCCACCGCACCCTTGTTGGCGTGGCGGTACTCGCTCTGCGGGAAGCCCCGCATGCCCGAGATCACGTTGTCGCCGAGCACCTTGGCCTGGCGCAGCGCGTGCTGGGCGTTCGGCGGGCACCAGGCGTTCTCGTTGCCCGCGCCGCGGCCGACGAGGTCGGGAACCTGGGCGTTGTCGCCCGCGGCCCAGATGTGGCCGGAGCCCTTGACCTGGAGCGTCGCCTCGGTGTCCACGTGGCCGCGCGGGCCCAGCGGCAGGCCGAAGCGGGCCAGCACCGGGTTGGGCTTGACGCCGGCGGTCCACACGATGGTGTCGGAGTCCACCTCGAGGCCGTTCTTGAGCACCACGTGGCCGTCGACGCAGGATTCCACGGACGTGGACAGGTAGACCTCCACGCCGCGCTTCTGGAGGTGTTCCAGACCCCACTTGCCGAGTTCGGGACCGACCTCGGGGAGGATCTTGTCCGCGGCGTCGACGAGAACGAAGCGCATGTCCTCGCGACGGACGTTGCCGTAGTACTTGGCCGCGTCGCGCGCCATGTCCTCGACCTCGCCGATGGTCTCGGCCCCGGCGAAGCCGCCGCCGACGAAGACGAAGGTCAGCGCCCGGCGGCGGACGGCCTCGTCGTTGGTGGAGTCGGCCTTGTCGAGCTGCTCCAGTACGTGGTTGCGCAGGCCGATGGCCTCCTCGACGCCCTTCATGCCGATGCCGTTCTCGGCCAGGCCGGGGATCGGGAAGGTGCGGGAGACCGCGCCGAGCGCGACGACCAGATAGTCGAAGGGCAGCTCGTAGGACTCGCCGACCAGCGGCGAGACCACGGCGACCCTGCGGTCCTGGTCGATGGTGGTGACGCGGCCGGTGAGGACCTCCGCCTTGGGGAGCACGCGCCGCAGCGGGACGACGACGTGGCGCGGGGAGATGGACCCGGCGGCTGCCTCGGGCAGGAAGGGCTGGTACGTCATGTACGAGCGCGGGTCGACGACGGTGACGGTCGCCTCGCCGTACCGCATCTTCTTCAGGATGCGGCGCGCTGCGTACAGACCGACGTACCCGCCACCCACTACGAGGATTCGCGGACGCTCCGTGGTGCTCATGCCTTCGAGTATCCACTGCCGTTCGGGGGGACCCTCGTGAGGGTCTTCACAAGCATCTCACCCTCTTCTGATACACTGCGCCGCCCCGTGACCGGAACCACATCCGCGATCGGGAACCGGCGCATCTCACGGCACGTTCAGTACCCGCTGTGAGCTGCGTAGTCGCTCTCCGGGGGAGCTGGTCGGCACGGTCGCCTCGACAGAGGGGTCCGGCCCTCCGGCATCACCCCTTCCGAGCCGCGAAGACCTCAAACCGCCGCTACCGGCAGGTAATGTCGCCCGTCGGCGCACTTTCCCTTGTGAAGAACTTCACGAACTTTCCCGGCGGGGTCTTCCGCCGCGCCCCGCCCACACCTTCGCGGGGACGCACGGGAGCGGCCGGCACCGCCGGCCCCCGTCGTTCTTGTCGTGAAGGCGGGCAACCGGCGCGACGTCCACCGGAACCCGTGACGGCCGGGGCCTTCGGAACCTTCACGGGTCCGAAGGCCCCGGCCGTGGGTCCGGCGCGGGTCAGCGCGCGGCGCGGGAGTGGGCGATGCCGTCGAGGATGTCGTGTTCGCTGACCACGACCTCCCGGGCCCCGGTGCGCTCCATGATCGTCTGGAGGACCAGGGCGCCCGCGCCGATCACGTCCACCCGGCCAGGGTGCATCACGGGGATGGCGGCGCGCTCGTCGTGGGTGGCGGCCAGCAGGCGCGCGGTGACCTCCGCGACCTTCTCCGCGCCGATCCGGGAGTGGTGGATGGCGGACGGGTCGTACTCGGACAGCCCCAGCGCGACGGCGGCGACGGTGGTGACCGAACCGGCCAGCCCCACCAGCGTCCGGGCCTCGGCCAGCGGGACCGTCTTCTCCACCAGGTCCAGCGCGGCCTCGGCGTCCGCCCTCACCGCGGCGATCTGCGCCTTCGCGGGAGGGTCGGTGACCGTGCCGTCGCGCAGCAGATGGCGCTCGGTCAGCCGGACGCACCCGATGTCCACGCTGCGGGCCGCCCGCACCCCGTCGTCCCCCACCACGAACTCCGTGGAACCGCCGCCGATGTCCACCACCAGGTACGGCCCCTCCAGGTGCTCCGCGCCCGCCAGCTCCCTGGTGGCGCCGGTGAAGGAGAAGGCCGCCTCCTGGTCGCCGGTGATCACCTCGGGCTCGACGCCCAGGATGTCCACGACGCCGCGCACGAAGTCGTCCCGGTTCTCCGCGTCGCGCGAGGCGGAGGTGGCGACGAAGCGGATACGCCCGGGGGTGACGCCGTGCCCGCGGATCACCTCGGCGTACTCACGGCAGGCCGCGAAGGTGCGCTCCAGCGCCTCGGGGGCCAGTCGCCCGGTCCGGTCCACGCCCTGACCGAGGCGGACGATGGTCATCCGGCGGTCGAGGTCGGTCAGCTCACCGGTGGCCGGGTCGATGTCGGCGACGAGCAGGCGGATGGAGTTGGTGCCGCAGTCGATGGCGGCGACCCTGACCGTCGTGCCGGCCGCCGTGCCGTCCGTCGTCCCCGTCACCGTGCGTCCTCCCCGCCGTCCCCGGCCGCGCTCACACACGGCCCCTTGCGCCACCACTCCGGGAGCATGGCGATCGCCTCGTCGCCCAGCGGGTTGACGCCCGGGCCCGCGGCCAGCGAGTGGGCGACCAGGACGTGCAGGCACTTGACGCGGTCGGGCATCCCGCCCGCGCTGGGAAAGCCCTCCAGCACCTCGATGGCGTCGCGGCGGGCGATGTAGTCCTCGTGCGCCCGGCGGTACGCGGCGGCCAGCTCCGGGTCGGTGCGCAACCGCTCGGTCATCTCCTTCATCACGCCCTCGGCCTCCAGCGTGCCGATCGCGGAGGCCGCGCGCGGACAGGTGAGGTAGTACGTGGTCGGGAAGGGCGTGCCGTCCTCCAGCCGCGGCGCGGTCTCCACCACGTCGGGCTGCCCGCAGGGGCAGCGGTGCGCGATGGCGCGCAGACCGCGCGGCGGGCGGCCGAGCTGCTGCTGGAATGCCTCGACGTCGGCTTCGGTCGGCGCGGTGGGCCCGGTACGGGGCGGGGGCGTTTCCATACGGCCAGGATGCCTCAGGGGGATCGGGGCCGGACGCGGGGCCCGGCGGAGCGGTCGGGCCAGGCGGGGCGGAAGGAGCACGTCCGGTCCGCGGCCGGTCCACGTCAGGGGCGCTGCCCGGCGGCGCCGGAGGCGTCCGCCGTGTCCAGGCCGTCCCACAGGTACCGGAACCAGACCTGCTCGGTGGGACCGGGTCCGGCGCCGCGGCGGGAGCGGGAGGCGCTCCCGCCGGTACGGTCGGCGGTGCCGCTCGAGAGGATGTAACCGGTCTCGCCGGGGCGCACGTAGAGCAGGTGCTCACGGATCATCCGCTCGACGTAGGCCGGGTCCTTCCAGCGGACCTTCAGATCGCGCTTGTCCTCGACCCGGCCGCGCAGCTCCTCGACCAGGCCCCGCTGCTCCTCGATCTCCGCACGCTGCGACACGTACTGCCGCATGGGGTAGGCCAGGGCGACGACGAGCGAGCACAGGACCAGGACGAGCAGTGCGGCGCGGCCGGTCAGCCGGCTTCGGCGGGGGGCGCGCATCCGGCGGTTCTGGGCGCGATAGACGCGCTCGGCCGCCTGTGTGCCCAGTGCCCTGAGCCTGGTCGCGGTGGAGAACCTCTCCCGTTCCGCGGCCACCTGGCCTCCCCTGCTGCCTGTTGTCGCCGTGTCCTGTCGCCGTGCCGTGTCGCCGCATGCCACCGCGGCCGCCGCGTCCCCGCCACCGTACGGGACGGGGACGGGGTGACGGCGGGTCCGCTCCGGCGGCCGTGCCTGCCGGCGCCTACCGGTCCGCGGAGCGGAACCGCGGGAACGCCGAGCGCCCGGCGTACACGGCGGCGTCGTCGAGGATCTCCTCGATGCGCAGCAGCTGGTTGTACTTGGCGACGCGCTCGGAACGGGCCGGGGCGCCGGTCTTGATCTGGCCGCAGTTGGTGGCGACGGCCAGGTCGGCGATGGTGACGTCCTCGGTCTCGCCGGAGCGGTGGGACATCATGCACTTGAAGCCGTTGCGCTGGGCCAGCTCGACGGCGTCCAGCGTCTCGGTCAGGGAGCCGATCTGGTTGACCTTGACCAGCAGGGCGTTGGCGGCACCCTCCTCGATACCGCGGGCCAGACGCTCGGGGTTGGTGACGAACAGGTCGTCACCGACGAGCTGGACCTTGTCGCCCAGGCGCTCGGTGATGGTCTTCCAGCCGTCCCAGTCGTCCTCGAACAGCGGGTCCTCGATGGAGACCAGCGGGTACGCCTCGACCAGCTCGGCGTAGTAGTCGGTCATCTGGGCGGCGGTGCGCTCCTGGCCCTCGAAGGCGTAGCGGCCGTCCTTGTGGAACTCGGAGGCGGCGACGTCCAGTGCGAGGGCGATGTCCTGGCCGGGGGTGTAGCCGGCCTGCTTGACCGCCTCCAGGATGAGGTCGAGCGCCTCACGGTTGGAGCCGAGGTTCGGGGCGAAGCCGCCCTCGTCGCCCAGGCCGGTGGACAGGCCGCGCTCCTTCAGCACCTTCTTGAGGGTGTGGTAGACCTCGGTGCCCCAGCGCAGGGCCTCGGAGAAGGACTCGGCGCCGATCGGCGCGATCATGAACTCCTGGATGTCCACGTTGGAGTCGGCGTGCGAGCCGCCGTTGAGGATATTCATCATCGGCACCGGCAGCAGGTGCGCGTTCGGTCCGCCGAGGTAGCGGAACAGCGGCAGGTCGGACGCCTCGGAGGCGGCGTGGGCGACGGCCAGCGAGACGCCGAGGATGGCGTTGGCGCCGAGGGAGGACTTGTCCGGGGTGGCGTCCAGGTCGAACATCGCCTGGTCGATCAGGCGCTGCTCGGTGGCGTCGTAGCCGACCAGCTCCGGGCCGATCTGCTCGATGACGGCGAGGACGGCCTTCTCGACGCCCTTGCCGCCGTAGCGGCCCTTGTCCCCGTCGCGCAGCTCCAGGGCCTCGAAGGCGCCCGTGGAGGCGCCGGACGGAACGGCCGCACGGCCGGTGCTGCCGTCGTCGAGGCCGACCTCGACCTCGACCGTGGGGTTGCCTCGCGAGTCGAGGATCTCGCGGGCCACTACGACGTCGATGGACGGCACGAGGGTCTCCTTCGTGTGTGTCGGGCGTGTGTGTCGGGTCTCAGTACCCCGAGCCTATCCGGCCCGCGCACGTCACCTCGCCGACAGCCCGTGCCATACGGCGGAACGGTGGGTGAAATCGCAGCTCAGAGCAGCCGGGAGCGCTTTGTTTCCAAATTGAATAAACCCGGTGCGGCGTGCCCTCCGCGAAAGGAGGTGACACACCGCACCGGGATGGCGCCGCCGGGTGACGGGCGTGGCGCCGGGGCGGGCACAGCAGGGGATCAGACCCGGAGCTGCTGGCCGGGGAAGATCAGATTGGGGTCGTCGCCGACGACGTCGAGGTTGTCCTGGTAGACCTGCTGCCAGGTGGTGCCGTGGGCGGCGGCGATGGCGCGCAGTGTGTCGCCGGACTTGACCGTGTAGCCGGACTCGGCGTCGCTTTGGTGGCCGTCCGCCCGCTCGGGGGCGACCTGCGGCCGGGACTGTTCCTGGGACCGCCTCTGCGAGTCGGAGTACGCCTGCCCGGAACCGGAACCGGCGGAGCGGCCGCCGTCCGGGTCCACCTCGGCCGCGGGTCCGCCCGAGGTGAGGCCACCCTTCGCGGCGCAGGCCCAGGCACGCGGGCCCTGCATGGCCAGCAGCCGCTCGGCCACGGCGATCTGCTGTTCCCTGGTGGCCAGGTCCGCGCGCGGCGCGTACCGGGTGCCGCCGGCGGCCTCCCAGCTGGACTGGGCGAACTGCAGCCCGCCGTAGTAACCGTTGCCGGTGTTGATGGACCAGTCACCGCCGGATTCGCACTGGGCCACCCGCTCCCAGGTGTCGACGGACGCCGCCGAGGCGTCCGGCGCGCCCGCCACCGGGACGGCGATGGCGGCGCCCGCGGCGCCCGTCAGCGCGGCCGCGCGAACGGCCCTGGCGGTGCGGCTGTCGTGCCCCTTACCGGTGAACAGCATGGACGTTCCTTGTCTCACCGACGCCTGCGAGGTGAGCTGTCGGGTTCGGGCAGTGAGCAAGCCCGGTCGTCCGGGGCGCGGAGCCCCGGGCGACTTCACCCCAAGCCGCTCCGGACCGTGCGGCCCGGGGCGGCGCCTACCTGGTTCCCCCGCTCCTGCCCTCGGCGCTGACGCGACGACTGCCCACCGGCCGCCGGCAGGATTCGGCGCTGCGGTCGGTGGCACTCGCGGTGCGAGCGGGACGACGTTAAGCACAGGAGGACATACGTCTCAAAGCATGTCAGAAACCGGTGATTCACCCTTTCTGACGCTCGCACGGCCGGAATCCGCAGGTCAGACGAGGAGCGTTAGGCCGGACAGGAACGACACGCCGCAATCGCCCGGGAGGGTCACGCCGCAGGGCCGTCCGCACTCATCCGAGGGTGAGCTCCTGTCCGGGCAGGATCAGGTCCGGATCCTCGCCCACGACGTCCTTGTTGTTCTCGTACAGGCCGCTCCAGCCGCCCGGGACGCCGTGCTCCTGGGCGATCGTCACGAGCGACTCCCCGGGGCGCACGAGATGGCCCTCGTCCGCCGCACGGACGCCCAGGCCGCTCACGGTGCCCGCCAGCGCGGGGCGCTCGGCCCGGGCGGAGCGGTCGGCGGCCTCCCCGGAGCGCTCCTCGCCCGCGGCCTCCCGGTCTTCCGCGCCGTCCGCCCCGCGCTCCAGCTCCAGTTCACGCGGGTCGCGCTCGCCGCGGTGCTTTCCGGCGCCCTCCCCCGCGCCGGCGCGGGAGCCGCCCTCCGCGGCGTCGTCAGCCCCGCCGGCCTCCGTACCGTCACCGGCGCCGGTCTTCCCGGTGCCGGTGTCCCCGGCGCCACCCTCCGGGGCCTTACTCCCGTCCTGGGCGCCGTCCTTCGCGCCGCCGCCGGACTCGGCCCCGCCGCCGTCCTCGGCCGGGGAGTCCTCCCCCGCCGCGTCGCCGCCCGGCGCGGTGCCGTCCAGGACACCTCCGCCGCCCCCGCCGTCCCGCGCGTCCTCCTCCGGCAGGAGGTTGTCCGGGTCGATGGCCGGGGCCTCGCCGGTGGTGTCGTGGCGCAGCCCGGCGTTGACGCCGCAGGAGGGCCAGGCATCCGGCCCCCGGCCGGCGAGGATCTTCTCGGCCACCGCGACCTGCTGACTGCGGCTGGCGAGGTCGGGGCGCTCGGCGTACGCCGTACCGCCGTACCGCTCCCAGATCTCCTGGGTGAGCTGGAGCCCGCCGTAGTAGCCGTTGCCGGTGTCGGCGCTCCACAGGCCGCCGCTCTCGCACTGCGCGACCCGGTCCCAGGTGTCGAGGTCTGCCGCCTGGGCGCCCGCAGCCCCGAGCAGCGGGATGGCGAATCCCGCGCCGGTCACTCCGGCCGTGACGAAGACGGCGGGAGCCCGGCGGGGGCGGCGGTGTCTACCGTTCCCGGAAAGCATGTGTGGAACCTCTCGTGCGTGGACGGCCGACAAGGTTGAGCGGTTGACGGCTGAACGTAGCGCCACCGGGCCGATCATCACAAGTCAGTGTCCCGTAGATCACGCACGGATCACGCATGTGACCGTGCGTCACACGCGCACCGGCTCGAACTCCACCGGCAGCTCACGCAGTCCCCGCATGATCAGGCCGCCCCGCCAGCGCAGATCGGCGGATTCCGCCGCGAGCCGCAGGTCAGGGAGGCGTCCCAGCAGGGCCGTCAGCGCGATCCGCCCCTCCAGCCGTGCCAGCGGCGCGCCCAGACAGTAGTGGATGCCGTGGCCGTATCCGAGGTGAGGATTGTCACCGCGCGTGAGGTCCAGGGCGTCCGGGTCCGCGAACCGCGCCGGGTCGCGGTCGGCGGCGGCCAGCACCACCAGCACCGGGTCGCCGGCGCCGACGCGCTGCCCGCCGATCTCCAGCGGCTCGGCGGCGAACCGCCAGGTCGCCAGCTCCACCGGCCCGTCGTAGCGCAGCAGCTCCTCCACCGCCGTCCGCAGCAGCCCGTCGTCGCCGGCCGCCAGCGCGTCCTGGAGCAACCGTCGCTGCTCCGGGTGGCGCAGCAGCGCGTAGGTGCCGTTGCCGATGAGGTTGACGGTGGTCTCGAAGCCGGCGAACAGCAGGATGAAGGCCATCGCCGCGGCCTCGTTCTCCGTCAGGTGCTCGCCGTGGTCGCTCGCCCGGATCAGTCCGGAGATCAGGTCGTCGCCCGGATCGCCGCGCTTGCGGTGGATCAGCTCGGCCAGGTACGCGCGCATCCGCTTCACGGCCCGGCCCACCCCGCCGCGCGGGCCGCCCCCGTGACGGATCATCATGCCCGCCCAGTCGCGGAAGTCGTCCTGGTCCTCGGCCGGGACGCCGAGCATGTCGCAGATGGCGTGGATCGGCAGCGGGAACGCGAACTCGTGGATGAGGTCTGCGCTCCCGCGCTCCGCGAAGCCGTCGACGAGCCGGTCGGCCAGTTCCCGCACCCGCGGCTCGAAGGCCGCCACGCGGCGCGGGGTGAACGCCTTGGACACCAGCCGCCGCAGCCGGGTGTGGTCGGGCGGGTCGATGTTGAGCAGGTGCGTCATCAGGTTGGCGCTGCGCTCGCCGGGAATGCCCACCTTCCCCTTGCCGTGCGCGGCCTCGCTGTGGTGGGCGGGGTTCTTGCTCAGCCGCGGGTCGGCCAGCGTCTCGCGCGCGTCCGCGTACCGCGTCACCAGCCACGCCTCCACCCCGCTGGGCAGCACGGTGCGGCGCACGGGCGCGTGCTCGCGCAGCCAGGCGTACGCGGGGTAGGGATCGGTGGCGAACTCGTGCGAGAACAGATCGGGCGGGGGCGGGGTGCGGTCGGCGCCGGCGTTCTCGTGGTCCACACCCCCGACGCTAACGCGGCCCCCGCGTCCCCGTCGGAGGGGGTCCGGGCTCCCCGCGCACCGGGCCGAACCCGCGGCGGCACGGCGGCATGGGTGCCCTGCGGACGGGTACGGCGGAAGGACGCGAACGCCGTCAACAAACCCGCGAGACCGGCCAAACCTCCGAAGGGAGGACACAGTGCCCTCGCATTCCTACCCGCCTCCGCGGGACTGGGGCCCCTACGGGGAGCCGGCGCCCGGACCACCGCCCCGGAGCCCCCGGCACGGCCCCGCGACGGGATGGGCGTCGCGGCCCTCGTCCTCGGCCTGATCGCCCTGGTGATGTTCTGGACCGCCCTCCTCGGCGTGGTCCTGGGAGTGCTGGCCGTCGTGTTCGGTGTCGTCGGTCACCGCCGCGTCAGGCGGGGCGAGGCGACCAACGGTTGGATGGCACTCACCGGGGCGATCACGGGCTTCATCGGGCCGGCGCTCTCCACGGCCCTCATCGCCGCCACGGTGGCCTTCCTCAACTCCGACAAGATCGACGACTTCCGCGACTGCGTGCGGAACGCCGACACCTCCTCCGAGAGCCAGGACTGCGTGGACGACCTGCGCGACCGGTACTGGTGAGGGCGCGTGCCCGCCGCACCTCCCTCCGCACCGCCACCGCGTCACCGGGCCCGGCGGCCCTCCCCCGGCAGCGTCAGCGCCACCAGCAGCAGACAGCACCCCAGGACCGCCGCGCCGGTGCGGAAGGCCAGGGCGTAACCGGGGGCGAGACCCTCGGGGGTCTCGTCGGCGATCCGGGAGACCGCGACGGTGGAGAGCACCGCCAGCCCCAGGGTGCCGCCCATGGTGCGGGAGGTGTTCACCATCGCCGAGACCACGCCCGCGTCCCGGTGCGGGGCACCGGAGGTGGCCAGGGAGGCCAGCGGGGTGGCCAGCAGCCCGGTGCCGAGCATCGTGGTGATCCCGGGCCCCATCACCGTGGCCGTGTAACCGCCGTCGGCGGCCATGGCCGAGCTGAACCACAGGAAGCCGACCGCCGCCAGCGCCACGCCCGCCAGCGCGGTGTTCCGGGCCCCGGCCCGGTGCATCAGCCGGGGTGCGAGCTTGGAACCGGCGACGACGCTGAGCGAGTGCGGCAGGAACCCCAGACCCGCCTGGAGGGGCGTGTAGAGCAGCACGTTCTGCATGTACAGCGACATGAAGTACCAGGAGGAGACCAGCGCCGCGCCGCAGACGAACATCGCGGCGTTGGCCGCCGACACCGACGGCAGCCGGAACAGGCGCAGCGGCATCAGCGGCGCCCCGGTGCGGGACTCGACCGCGACGAACGCGCCCAGCAGCGCCAGGCCGCCCAGCAGGGGCACGAGCGTGGCCGGCTCCGCCCAGCCGACCGCCTCGGTCTGCACGATGCCGTACGCCATCGCGCCGAGGCCGCCGGTGACCAGCACCGCGCCGGGCACGTCGAGGCGGCGCGCGCCCCCGGCCGGATGGTCCGCCGACAGCCGGAGCGCCACCACGAGCAGTACGAGCACGCCGATGGGCACATTGACCAGCAGCACCCAGCGCCAGGACAGCGTGTCGGTGAGCACACCGCCGACGAACCCGCCCGCCGCGCCGCCGCCGGCCCCCACCGCCGTCCAGGTGCCGATGGCCCGGGCGCGGGCCGGTCCCTCGGACACGGAGGTGGTGAGCAGGGTCAGGGTGGAGGGGGCGAGGACGGCGGCCCCCGTCCCCTGCACGGCCCGCGCGGCCAGCAGTTGCCAGGGCTCCCGCGCGAGGCCGCCGGCGAGGCTGGCGGCGGTGAACAGGCCGAGCCCGGCCAGGAACACGCGCTTGCGTCCGAAGAGGTCGCCGGCCCGCCCGCCGAGCAGCATGAAGCCCGCGAAGGTCAGCGTGTAGGTGTTGACCACCCACTGGAGCTGCTCGGCGTCCATCCGCAGCCCGGCGCGCATGGACGGCAGCGCCACGTTGACGACGGAGACGTCGAGGACGACGAGGAACTGGCCCGCGCACGCCGCGAGCACGATCAGCCACGGCGCCCGAGCCGGGCCGGATGCCGGTGTCGCCCGGGTTTCCCCGGCCTCGGCGGGACCCTTGTCCATGGCACCCAATGCTAAGGAGCCGTCGCCGGCTCCCCGCTCTTGGCCCCTCGTTCCCCGGCGGGACCGCCGCTCCGGTGCCCCGCTCACCGCGGCGACCGGAGCGCGGTTCGTCCTCGACGCCCAGCTTCTCTCCCAGCTCGCCGAAGGCGACCACCGCATGGTCGCCTTGTTCGAGATCGCCCGCCGGGAGAGCTCCGCACCGATGATCAGCGCGGTCACGATCGCCGAGGTGAGGCGGACCGGAAAAGCGGAGAAGCGGCTGCGATGGCTGAGATCGCGCCTCACCGTGGTGCCCGCGACCGGCAGGCGCGGCCGCTTCTCCAGGCCCGGGGCGATGGCGGCGTTGGCCGCGGCCCAGCCGGCCAGGCCGGTCGCCGCGATCCAGGGGCGGCGGCGCAGGCCCCTCAGCGCGCCCTGGCGTACGTAGCCGGCCGTGTAGCTGGCCAGTCCGGCCAGCGGGGTCTTCGGGGCGGGGCGTCCGCCGTCTCGCGACGGCGCAGCGCGTGGGCGGCCAGCGCCGGCATCAGCAGCGGCTTGCCGGCACGGGCGGCGCCGCGCGGGCGACGGGCGGTGGCCAGCGGGTCGGCCGCCGCG